>CAZGCI010000048.1:0-25936 GCA_964524185.1 uncultured Thiohalocapsa sp.
GAGCATCTGACTTTTAATCAGGTGGTCGCAGGTTCGAACCCTGCAGGGCGCACCAAGTAAAACAACGGGTTAGGGCCGCAAGGCTCTGACCCGTCTTCATTTTCGGGCTCTGCGGTAACGCTGGCGGTAACACGTCTGCAGCGCTAGGTGCCCTCCATGAACCACAGCCGCTCGGCGCCGACCCTGTCCACCGGCGCCACCAGTCGACGCCAGCCCCCGCAACGCATCAGCGGCAATCCTCGGCTCCTGGCCTATGGGCCGCTGCTGTCGACAGCCTGTTCCGTTCCATCGTCAGACGTCTATGTGTCGTGTCGTGCTGCTCGGCGCCGGTGCGCACGGGCGCTTCTGCTGGATATTGGCACGGGGGATGGGCGGTCCCCGGAGATATTTTGAATCAGCTGGTTAGCGGACCTCTCGACAATCGTTGCTCGGCTGCTGTTACGGTAGCAGTCAGATCAGGCTGCGATGCGTCGAGTCCGCTTCTGGCCGACTGCTGCCGGTCGGCGACAGGCCACTGAAGAGCGACCATTTAGCGTCCGCCTGCTGTCGTGCGGCTCCGCGGGGCGGACTGGCGCTTTGCGGTCGAGAGGAAATCCATCAGCACAGGAGGAGACCGGGCTCAAACCGATGACGACGCTCGGCTGCGAAGGCCTGGCGGCGCCGCGCGGGGAGTTGGACCGGCGCGTGCGCCGCGGTAACAGCGTAAGCCAGCCCTCGCGGGTCACTGGATCGGTTTCGGGGACCTCGAGACTGACATGCGCGTGACGTTCATCGCATGCAGGAGCAGCGGGCTTCGGAGCCCCAGGCGTTTTGCAGGTCCATCCAGGTTGCGGCGCGCCGGCGTTCGTGTCGCAGGCGCTGGCAGGGGAAGGACTGCACCCCGACCACGCTTGCCCCTTTGGGGGTCTGATCCTCGGCCCCCGGCCAGCCCATGCCCAGCTGTCGTGTCGATGCGCCGGTCGCTGGTTGCACTCAGGCTTCGCCGCCCTAAAGCACCGGCCCTAGCATGGCGATGACGTTGTTCCAGAGGCGTCGGCGGCGGCTCCAGGCCGCCACGTTGTCTACGTTGACGCGTTGGGAGGCGGCGATGTAGCACTGCTGGCGCTCGCGCATGGCCGCTGTGAGCTGCGGGTCGTAGAACAGGATGTTGTTCTCGTAGTTCAGTTCGAAGCTGCGCCGATCCATGTTGGCGGAGCCGATGAGGGTGACCTCGCCGTCGAGGGTGATGGACTTGGCGTGCAGCAGGCCGTCCGGGTACTCGAAGATCTTCACGCCGGCTTCCAGCAGCTCCGCGTAGTAGCTGCGGCTGGCGGCGGCGACGACCCAGCTGTCGTTGCGGGCCGGGAAGACGATGGTGGTGTCGACGCCGCGGCCGGTGCTGGCGAAGAGCGCTGCCTGCATGGATTCGTTCGGCACGTAGTAGGGCGTCGTGATGATGAGCTCGCGGCGGGCGCTATAGATGAGCTCCTCGAACAGCTGCGGCATGGCGGACCACCGCACCGTGGGTCCGGTACCGACCACCTGGGCGGGGAGTCTGGGCCCGAGCGCCGGGTCTGGCGGGCGTAGCGGTCGGCGCAGCAGCGCGTCGATGCCGTCGTCCACGTGCGGCAGCCAGTCACCGGCGAAGAGGTGCTGGTTTTGCCGCGCGATGGGACCCTCGAAGCGCATCATGGCGTCCACCCAGGGGGCGTACTTGGCCTTGATGCGAAACTCCGGGTCGGCGCAGTTCTGGCTGCCGCAATAGGTGATCCAGTCGTCGATGACGACAATCTTGCGGTGATTGCGCAGATCGATGCGGCCGGTGAGCACCCGCACCAGCGGGTTGCCAATGGGCAGCGCCCGGGCCAGATGCACACCGGCCGAGGCCATCCGTTGCCAATGCATGGATCGGATCATGGTCCGGGAGCCCAGGTCATCCGCCAGCGCACGACAGGTGACGCCGCGCCCTGCGGCCGCGATCAACGCATCAGCCACACGAATGCCGTTGTTGTCCGGCAGCCAGATGTAGAAGAGCAGATGCACATGGTCCCGGGCCGCCTCGATGTCCGCCACCATGGCGTCGATGGCCGCGTTGGAATCCGCCATCAGCGCGGCGCGATTGCCCGCAACCGGCTTGAACCCGCTGATGGACTCGCCCACCCGGAAGAGGTGCTGATGGCGCTCGGGGATCATCGGCCGCGCCGGTGCGGGCGGGTGCTCGGTGTCGCCTTGCGGCGGCGGCAGCAGCGACTGTGCGTGGTGCAGTCGCGCCGCGCGCCGCGCGCCGATATTCACCTCGCCGAGCAGCAGATAAGCACCGATGCCAACCACCGGCATGGCGACCACCACCACCACCCAAGCGATGCGGGAGGCAGGCTCGCGGTGCGGGCGCAGCAGCACCCGTGCCAGGACGGACACCTGCACAAGGAAGTGCAGCGTGACCAGCAGCACTGCGATGAGTCCGGAGTGATCCATCAACTGCCGAACTGCTCGGTCAGGTGAGACCGTCGCAGGTTGAACCGATACAGCGCCCGCAGGGCCCGCAGCCGTGCGGGGCGAAACGGGCGCGAGTCCGACACGGCGGGCGTCTCCTGCACGCGGTGGAGCGTCGGACCGCCGATGCCGTGCTCCAACAGGCCGGCGAGGATCAGTGAGCGATACCAGTCATAGGGCCAGAGCGTGGGGTCGGTCTCCGTGGCGACATAGGTCTCGCAGCGGTGCCAGCGGCCCGCGCTGCAGACCGTCATGCATCGGCGCTGGTAACTGGCGCCCTCGGCGAGATCCAGACGCCACAGCTCGCGAGCACGCAGTCGATACAGCACGCCGAGCACGCCCTCACCGGGGGCCGGCACCATGTCAGCCTTGCCGGAGCCGTCGCTGCCCACCTTGTGGAAGCGCAACTGCCACCCAGGCAGTGTCGCGACACCCACCGGCCGCGCGGACGGGGTGCGTGCCTGCAGGCGCGCCGTGAGCAGATTGGAGCCGTAGGCGAAGTAGTACACGTTTTGGCGCAGCGCTATCTTGGGGCGATGGGCGGCTGGATTGGCGGCCCGCCCGGGGGTTGTTCACTGGCCAGGGCCTAGGGCCGAGGTGCGCATGCGCATCCCTGGCGTGAGTGATTGTGCCTGGGCCCGCGGCCCTTGGGGCTTGCACGTGCCCGCGCCTGGCACAAGACGCGGCGTGGCGACCTTGGCGCAGCTGCAGACAACACTGCCTATCTGGGGCATGGTCGGTTCGGCTCGGTGACCTAGCTGCATCGGGCGCAGGCGGCAGGGGCATTGCAGCGTTTGCTGGCTCACGCGCGACCGCGTTGTCACAGAGTGTCCCCGCATTGCGCCCGACAGCGTCGCGGCACGGGGCCTTCTGCGTCAAATCCTGAGCAACAAGCGCGCCGGATCCTCCAGCGTCTCTTTGATGGCGACCAGGAACTGCACCGCCTCGCGACCGTCGATGATGCGGTGGTCGTAGCTCAAGGCGAGGTACATCATGGGGCGGATCACGACCTGGCCGTCGCGCGCGACGGGACGCTCTTCGATCTTATGCATGCCGAGGATGGCGCTCTGGGGCGGATTCAGGATGGGCGTGGAGAGCAGGGAGCCGAAGACGCCGCCGTTGGTGATGGAGAACGTGCCGCCGGTGAGCTCCTCGAAGCTCAGCGTGCCCTCCTTCGCCTTGGTGCCGAAGTCACCGATGCCGCGCTCGACGTCGGCCATGGAGAGCTGATCACAGTTGCGCAGGATGGGCACCACCAGACCCCGCGGCGAGCTCACGGCAATGCCGATGTCGTAGTAGCCATGATAGATGATGTCGCCTTCGTCGACCGCGGCGTTCACCACCGGAAAACGCTGCAACGCCTCGACGCTGGCCTTGACGAAGAACGACATGAAGCCGAGGCGCACGCCATGGGTGGCCTCGAAGCGGTCTTTGTATTGGCTGCGCAGGGCGATGACCGCGGACATATCCACCTCATTGAAGGTGGTGAGCATGGCAGACGTTTGCTGCGCCTCCACCAGCCGCTGGGCGATGCGCGCGCGCAGCCGTGTCATGGCGACGCGCTGCTCGGGTCGGCCCGCGTCACCCGAGAGGCCTGGGAGTGAGGCGTCGAGCTCGGCGGTCGGCTGTGACTGCTCCGCCGCAGGCTCCTGCGCCGGCGCGCGTGCCACTTCGGGGTCGCGCTCCGGTGCCGTCGCCTCCTGTCGGTCGAGCCAGGCCATGACGTCGGTCTTGTGAATGCGCCCATCTCGACCGCTGCCGGGGATGTCCTCCGCCGGCAAGCCCAGCTCCTTGATGAGCCGGCGGGCGGCGGGGGCCATTTGGGCCTGCTCGGCGCCCGTGCCGGCCGCCTCACGGCCCGCAGGCGTCGGTGTGGCGGGGGCTCCCATGGCAGTCGGCGGTGCAGGCGCAGATGGCGCGGCTGCCGCCTCAGCGGTGTCGTCTGCGCGCGCCGGCGCGTTGCCTTGCTTGGACGGCGCGGGCGCCGCGCTGGCGGCCTCGATGAGTGCGAGCACCGTGTCGGCCTCCACCACGTCCCCCTCCTTGACCTTGTGCTCGGCGAGTGTCCCAGCGGCCGGCGCCGGCACCTCCAGCACCACCTTGTCCGTCTCCAAGTCCACCAGGTTCTCGTCCTTGTCCACGGCCTCACCGGGCTGCTTGTACCAGGTCAGCACCGTCGCGTCGGCGACGGATTCGGGCAATGCGGGGACGCGCACTTCTGTGCTCATCGGTGGTGGTTCCTGTGGGGACTGTGGATGTGGCTGGGCGCTGCTGCGGCGCGTGGGGCGCCCTGGTGTCAGGCTGCGCTGGCGCTGCGCCCGACCGACGCCGGGCCGTTGGCGCCTTGGAGCTGTGTTGTCGGGTGCATCAGCCTAGAAGGAGCAGTTGGACGGTCATCAGGGTGCGTCCCGCGTGCCTGATCCCAAAGGGGCTAGCAAGGCACAAGGAGCCGGAATAGTCGTTCTTTTCCAACGTGTTGTCACGCAGCTGGGCGCCGCGCGGGATGTGCCATGGCGGCCGTAGCGCCGCTCACCCTGCAGGTGACGCGCCGAGTAGTTGCGAATGCGATTGATCTCAGGCGACTGCACGAACGGTCAAGCGGTCAACTGCTCTTGCTAGGGTTGGCCCTGCGGCGCCGGCTCGTCGACGGGCGGGCGCAATGGGATGTGCCGGTTCATTCTGGGGTCGATGCGGCCGGTCAGCACGTCGTCTATGAGTCGTTCTTGCTGGGCGACGTGCACCGAGCGGTGACCGACCGCGGGTGCGGCCGCCGCCGCCCGGCCGACATAGTAAGGCCGTTTGCCGAGCTCGATGAGGTGATGGAAGCGGTGCTTGAGCTGGTCCCAGGCGCCCTGGTTCTGCGGCTCCTCTTGGCACCAGATGATCTCCGTGGTGTCCGGGTAACCCGCGATGGCCTCGGCGAAGGCCTGCTTCGGGAAGGGGTAGAGCTGCTCGATGCGGATGATCGCGACGTTGCTGAGGCCGCGGGCGTGGCGCGCCTCGAAGAGGTCGTAGTAAACCTTACCAGAGCAGAACACCACGCGTTCGACGCCGGCGGGGTCGATGGGGTCGATTTCCGGAATGATGACCTGAAAGCCACCTTCGGCGAGCTCGTCCAAGGAGGACACCGCAAGGCGATGCCGCAGCAGGCTCTTCGGGGTGAGCACCACCAGCGGGCGGCGGAAGTCTCTGAGCATCTGCCGGCGCAGCAAGTGAAACATCTGGGCCGGCGTGGTGGGCACGCAGACCTGGATGTTGTGCTCGGCGCAGAGCTGCAGAAAGCGCTCCAGTCGGGCTGATGAGTGCTCGGCACCCTGACCTTCCAGGCCATGCGGCAGCAGCATCGTCAGTCCGCAATCGAGCCCCCACTTGGAACCGGCAGAGGTAATGAACTGGTCGATCACCACCTGGGCACCGTTGGCGAAGTCACCGAATTGCGCTTCCCAAATGGTGAGTGCATCGGGCTCTGCCGTGGCAAAGCCGTACTCATAGCCCAGCACGGCCTCCTCTGAGAGGATGGAGTCGATGGCGATGAAGGGACCTTGTGGGGCCCTGGCCGGGGACGTGGACAGGGCGTCGTTGCCGTCGTCGCGCAAGTGCTGGAGCGGCGTATATTCCTCACCGGTGCGTTGGCACAGCACCTTCGCGTGGCGATGAAAAAAGGTGCCGCGGCCGGCGTCCTGCCCGGATAGGCGCACTGGGTAGCCAGCGTCCAACAAGGTCGCATAGGCGAGGTTCTCGGCGAAGCCCCAGTTGCCGAGCTGGTCGCCCTGGGCCATCTTGCGACGCTCTGCCCAGATTTTGAGCACGCGCGGGTGTAGCTCAAAGCCCTCGGGCACTTGCAGCATGCGCTCGGCCAACGCGGTGAGCTGCTCGCGCGGCACACCGGTGTCGGCGGGTGCTTGCCAATCCTCGCCGTGGTAGCCATGCCAGTCGGCGCGGTAGCTCTTCTCCAGCCCGCAGAGCACCGGGCGTGCCACCACAACCCCCTGCTCAATGGCGCCGCGGTACTCTGTGATCATGGCCACGGCGTCGTCGCGGCTCAACACCCCGTCGTCGATGAGGCGGTCGGCGTAAATGGCCCGTGCCGTGGGCCGCTCGCGGATCTTTTTGTACATCATGGGCTGGGTCACCGCGGGCTCGTCCGCCTCGTTGTGGCCCAGGCGGCGGTAGCAGACCAGGTCGATGACCACGTCCTTGCGAAACTGGTTGCGGTAGTCGAGGGCCATGCGCGTGACGAAGATCACCGCTTCCGGGTCATCGCCGTTCACATGGAACACCGGCGCCTGCACCATCTTGGCGACGTCGGTGCAGTAGAGCGTCGAGCGGGTGTCCAGCGGGTTGCTGGTGGTGAAGCCGATCTGATTGTTGATGACGATGTGCACCGTGCCGCCGGTGCCATAACTGCGCGTCTGGCTGAGCTGCAGCGTCTCGGCCACCACGCCCTGGCCGGCGAAGGCGGCGTCGCCGTGGATGAGCACCGGCATCACCTGCTCGCCGGTGCGATCGCCGCGACGGCGCTGGCGGGCGCGCACCGAGCCTTGGATCACTGGGTTGATGATCTCCAAGTGCGACGGGTTGAAGCCGAGCGCCAGGTGCACGATGCCGCCGGGCGTTTCCACGTCGCTGGCGAAGCCCAGGTGGTATTTCACATCGCCGGACAACTGGCGCGTGCTCATGGGGATCTGCCCCTCGAACTCCGCAAAGATCTCCTGCGGGGCCTTGCCGAGGATATTGACCAGCATGTTGAGCCGCCCGCGGTGGGCCATGCCGAAGACGATCTCCTTCACGCCCTTGCGCCCGGCGCGTTGGATGAGCTCATCCAGCATCGGAATGAGCGCCTCCGCGCCCTCGAGCGAAAAGCGCTTCTGGCCGACGTATTTGGTGTGTAGATACTTCTCCAGGCCCTCGGCGGCGGTGAGCAGCGTGAGCAGCCAGCGGCGGTCGGCGGGCTCCAGCTCCGGCCGGGCCTGGTAACCCTCCATGCGCTTCTGCACCCAGCGCTTCTCGGCGGTTGTCGTGATGTGCATGTACTCCGAGCCCACCGAGGCGCAGTAGATGCGCTTGAGCAGCGCCAAGATGTCCTTGAGCGGCATCCGGTCTGGCGCGTACAGGGAGCCCGTGTGAAAGATCTGCTCCAGATCGCTCTCCTCGAGATTGTGGTAGCCGGGCTCGAGGTCGGCGACCTTGGGCGTCGGTCGCAGCTTGAGTGGGTCCAGGTCCGCGATTTGGTGGCCGCGGTAGCGGTAGGTGTTGATGAGCCTGAGCACCGCCGCCTGGCGCTCCGCCGCGGCGGGCTCCAGGCGTTCCACGGAGCGCCGCTGAGCACGGGTGCGGCTCTCGCTGGCGAGCCGCTCGAAGTTCTCCCGGACCGGCCCGTGGGGTACCTCGTTGGCGGCCTCGGCGTGGATGGCGTCAAAACGCCGCCGCCAGGCCAGGTCGATACTCTCGGGGTCCTTGAGGTAGCGTTCGTACAGGTCTTCGATGAACGCGGCGTTGCCGCCGTAGAAGGCGGAGGAGGACCTAAACAGCTGGAGCAGCGCGCTCATGTGTATGGTGCCTGTTAGCGTGTTGCCTTGCGCCAATGGGTGTTGGACCGGCGACGGGGGCATGCCCACCGTGGGCGGGCGGCATGTCACCCTCAGCCGAGCACTCCGGGCGATGCTCGCCGCCCTGCCGGCGGCGCGCGCCGATCCGTTGCCGGAGCCGCTGCGCCGTCGCGTCGATGGCCGAGTGTAGCGCACCGCCGCCGAACGCTGGTTGGTCGGCGAGCAATGTCCTGTATTGGAGTTTTCGCGTATCCTCTTGCGGCGGCAAACGGGATGCAGGCACTGCCCTGGCAGCGATCCAGGGAGCGATCCAGGGAGCGCGATTTGGATCACAGCAACGCTGTCTGTACGACCGACCGGCGGCCGTGTGGGAGCCAATCAAGGCACGCACAGTCAAGGGGCCGGTTTGTGGTACTCAGCAGCGCCCAGCTCGCCGACAGACGTCGCCGCCTGTTGCCTGTCTCGGGCCACGTCGCCGCAACCGGCCACATTCCCTTCGCCCTCGTAGCTCAGCAGGATAGAGCAGCCGCCTCCTAAGCGGCAGGTCACAGGTTCGAATCCTGTCGAGGGCACCATCTACGGGGCTGCCTCAGGCGTCGAGGCAGTGGCTCCGAACCAGCGTTACCAACGCATCGATGTCTGCGCAGCCGTTTAGCGCATCGGCGTCGATGCAGACGGTCGGCGTCTCGGCTTCCATTTGGAGCACCGCCGGCAGCGCGATCTCCAGCGTCGGCCAGCGGGCGCGGAGCTCGTCGCGGTGGAGGAAGGTGCAGGGCACGCCGAGTCCGGCGATGAAGTCCCGCCACTCGCTGCGCTCCGTGAACCAGCCATAGGTGACCTGGCACAGGTTGCAGCGGTAGGTCTCCGGCGAGAAGACCTTGTGCGCTGCGTCCGCCATGCTGTTGAAGAGCCCGCTGTCGGCGTTGTAAACGAACAGGAGCTCGCGGTTCGCCGATGCGCTCATGACCCAGCCTCCGCCGTCGCTTGCAGGTTGTCCTCAGTCCGGCGCGGGTTGGGTTCCAGCGGGAGGCGCAACAGGCGCAGTGGGGCCTGCCAGTGCGCGTCGTCATACGCACCGATACCGAAACGGATGGCCTGGGGATCGCTGCGCAGGCGGAAGCTGCCAAAGAGGCGGTCCCAGAACGAGAACACTGTGCCGTAGTTGGAATCCGTCTCCGCCTGGATGACCGAGTGGTGTACGCGGTGCATTGAGGGCGGCACGATGAGCCGCCGTAGCCCTGCATCCAGACCTGCCGGCACGGCAACGTTGCTGTGATGGAACAGAATCACCAGGACCATCACGGATTTGTAGAGCACCAGCATGCCGAGCGACATGCCGAGAAGCATCAACACCAGGCAGTTGGCCAGTGTGGAAAGCAGGATTTCACCGGGATGGAACCGCAGCGCGGTGGTGCTATCCATGGCCGGGTCCGTGTGATGCACACGGTGGAAGCGCCAGAGGAAGGGCACCCGATGGTTGGCTCGGTGCCAGGCGTACATCCATAGGTCGAACAACACGAAGGTCAGCGCCGCACAAGCCGCCCAGCCCAGGGCTGGCTGGTTCAACCCGCCTGGGTCGAGCCCGAGCACATGGCAGAGGCCCAAGCCCCGCGCCGCGGCGAAATCCGCAGACAGCACCAGCAGCGGTGCCGCCAGGGTGGCCGCTGCCGCACTGGCAGCGGCGAGCCCGAGGTTATTCACGCCATGGCGCAGCCGCTGCTGCCGGTTCGCGTAGGCTGGCAGTAGGCCCTCGACCGCAAAGAGTGCGGTTAGGGCGATCAGGCCAAGGATGGTGTCCGTGCTCATATCGTTTGGTATCGAGGTCTGTTCCGGCGCGAGTGACTTCCCGGGCATCGGCCCTGCGGACGTCCGCCCCTCCAGGGGTTAACCCATCAGACCGGTGTTATCGGGCGATGTTTCCACCCTGCGCGGGGCGGGTCAGTCCTGCCGCTGGCGCTCGTAGGCAGCCGCCAGCCGGTGGGGCGAGGTGCCCGTGAAGAACCGCAGCAGCGCCAGGGCGTTGCGAAACTGCTGGCGCACCACACCCCCGCGGGTGAAGCGTACCGCCGAGGTGGTCACCGCGGCGTTGAGCTTGCGGATACGCCGCATGGGCTCGGGTTGGCGGCGGACGCGCCGCGGCAACTCCACGTCCTCGAACAGCGGCCAGTCCGGAAAGCCGCCCACGGCGTCAAACAGCGAGCGCCGGATCAGGTAGCCCTGATCTCCGAATGTGGTCCAGGCGGAATCGAAGCGCGAGCACCAGGCATAGAGTGCGAGTAGTGGATGGCGGCGGTCGAAACGCAGCCGAAAACAGGCCATGCCCAGGGTTGGATCAGCAAAGCTGTCGGCGACATGCTGCGCAGCGTCCGCGGGCAGTGTGGTGTCGTCATGCAGGAAGCACAGGATGGGTGCACCGCTCGCCCGGGCGCCGGCGTTGCATTGCGTGCCGCGCCCACGCGGGGCGCGGATGCAGTGGCAGCCGGCGGGGATGGCCTGTACGGCGCCGGGAGCCGCGTCGTGCGGCTCCACGATGATCACCTCTGCCGGCTCGAGTGCCGCTTGCAGCCCGCCAATGCGGGCGGCTAAGGAGGCGTCGAGGCGGCGGGTCGGTATCACCAGTGCGACGGCGTTGTCGCCCGCAGCCGGGGTGGCCGCCGCCGACGGGCTCGGATCACCGTGAACCATGTCGTGCACAGCGTTCTCGTGTATGCGCTGATTTGTGTTAGCGTGCGGGCTCGGGCGCCGCGGCGAACTGGCGACTGCCGGCGCGACTACCACAGAGGGCCTATTCAATGAGTCTGTTCGGATTTGCAAAGAACATCGGGCGCAAGGTCATTGGGAAGGAGTCGGAAGCGGACGAGAAGGTGCGCGAGTTCCTCGAGGCCGACAATCCCGGTATCAATAACCTCGGCGTCAAGGTCAACGGCGATATCGTCGAACTCACCGGCGATACCGAAGACCCTGATGCCCTGGAGAAGGCCGTGCTAATGGCCGGTAACATCGAGGGCATTGCCGACGTCAAGGTGGCGGGCGTGAAAGCGCCGCCGATCAAGCAAGATGTCGAGTATTACGAAATCCGTGCGGGCGATACCTTGTCGAAGATCGCGCAGCAGTTCTACGGCGATGCCAATGCCTACCCAGCCATCTTCGAGGCCAATCGCCAGGTCATCAAGGATCCGAACCTGATTTTCGTCGGGCAAAAGATCCGTATCCCCAAGCGCAGTGCCTGAGTGGCCCCGGGGAGCCGAAGCGGTGATGTAATCGCCGCTGCGTTGCCAGCGCCCGCGCCTCTCTCTAAATTCGGCGTGAACCCTTCACAACCGCAGAGGCTATTGCGCCATGCCGGACGCTCCCCGCCTGGTTCTCTACCATAAGCAGCGCACCAGCGCGCGCCTGCGCTTTTTGCGCCACGCCCACGGCGGCGTCTGCCTGTCTGGGCCATTGCCGGCGGATGCACAGGTCTATTCGGGCCTGTGTGACGGGGCGACGCCCGAGGGCGGTCGACTGCACGCACACCCGGGCATGCTGCTGCGGGCGGCGGAGGGCGCGCTGGGCCTGACGCGGGGCGCTATCGGGCCGGAAGCGGGCTTTCGCAGCCATGTGTTGTCGGCAGGGGGCTGCGCTGAGGTGCACCTGGCGAGCTTTACGGATCTTGACCCGCCCATCGCCGCGGCGGAGGCTGTGGGAGCCCGCTTCATCGACCTCACCGGCGCCCGGGAGTTGGCCGCAGCGGAACTGGCGTTGTTACGGCTCGCCTACGAGCACCTGTTGGGATAGCGGGGATCGCACCCTGCCGGGCTCAGGGCCGGTCGATTGGCCGCTCAGACCCCCGCGGCCTGAACAGGGGTCGTGTCAGCCGAACGCAGGGTGGGTGGCGGTGCCGGGGGACCGTAGTAGGGCGGCACAGGCTTGGGAGGTGCGGCTTCGGGCTCCAGAATCGCCTCCGCCTCCGGCCGCGTCTCTGGCTCCCGCTGCTCGCCGTGCGGCTGGCGCAGGCGTGCCTCGCTGGAGCCCGCGTTGCTGCGGGCATCCCGCTCACTGCCGCGTCCCCCGGCCCGATCCTCGCTGGCTTGCGCGGCGTCGGCTGGTGCCACGTTGCGACCAACTGTCTGTGCGGCGTCCGCACCATCGCCGGCCGAGGCGCTGGCGCCATCTGCTGGCGCGGCATCCGCCGCTGTCCGATCTGGCTCACCCACGACCTGCGTCGATGATCGGGTTCCAGTCTCGACGCCCGCGCCGTCGGCCGCGGCCTGGTCTGCAGACTCCGTATCGTCGGCAGTTGTCCTGTCGCCCGGTGCGGCCGTGGCACGCGTGCTGCTGGCTGGCCTGCCGCTGGTGTCATCCGCAGCGTCAGGGGCCCGCACACCCGCCTCTTCGAGTGCCTCGATCTCCGCATCCAGGGCATCCAGCGCTGAGCCCTCGGCCGCCGCTGCCACCGCGGCGCGGCGGGCGCGTTCCTCGGCGCGCTGGCGGGCGATGCGCTCTGCGTAATTGCCGTAGTCAGGGCCGTCGCCGACCACCGTGACAGCCGTGTCGGGCCCCACGTGCGCGAAAACGGCCTGGGCCACCTGGGGCGGCAAGCGGATGCAGCCGTGAGACGCGGGCTGGCCGGGATTCGGAATCGGGCCGGCGTGCAGGCCGATGCCGTCGTAGGTGAGGCGCATGAAGTACGGCATGTTGGCGCCAACGAAGCGTGCCCCCCGCGGGACCGGGTCCTGACTGTGCGCGCTGCCACGCAGGACCCGCCCGTTGCGATCGACAATCTTGCCGTAAAGATTCGAGCGCTTGTCACGCACCTTCTCGAGGATGGAAAACTCCCCGCGCGGCGTGGGATGGCTGGAGACGCCGGTGGCAATCGTGGTCCAGCCGATGGCCTCGTCCCCGGCGTAAAAGCGCGCGCGCTGGGTGTCGGTGTCGATGTGTATACGCGTCACGGTGCGCCCGTCGCCCGACCATTGGAACAGCTTGTCAGACTTCGGCTGGGGCTGGGGCTGGGGCTCGGGCTCCGACTCGGGCGCTGCGTCGACCGCCTCGGCTGCTCCAACAGTGGCATCGGCAACCGGCGGCTCTTCTTGCGCAGTCGCCGCTGCCGTGACGGTATTGAGCCCCGGCGGCAACTCGGGAAAGCCCAGCTGGGCGCAGCCGCCAGCAGCGACGAGCCAGCCCGTGAGCACGATTGTGGTCAGCAAGGGCCACGGGCTTCGGCGTGTGCCCGGTGCGATTCTGCGTGCAGTCATCGATTCGTTGGGAGCGGCTCGGGCGCTGTCAACAGCGATATCGACACGGTAACCGATTGACGTATCAGGCGCAAAGGCTTGTGCGCGCTGTGCCTTCGCGAGACTACGGTGAGGCAACCCTCAACTGCGGGCAGCGTCAAGGGCATAGGGCGAAGGTGGCAGGATGGGGTCGCGGCCAAGCAGCAGGTCTGCGAGCAGTCGGGCGGAGGCGGGCCCGGTGACGAGACCGTTGCGGAAATGCCCGGCGTTGACATAGAGCCCCTCCGCGTCTGGGTACGGCCCAATGTACGGAATGCCACTGGGGGAGCCCGGGCGCAACCCTGCCCAGTGGTCCTCGATGGGCGTGCGCTTGAGCAGCGGAAACATCGCGGTCGCGATCCGGTAGAGCTCTTCCTTGGCCTCGGCGGTGGTGCGCTTCTCGAAGCCCGCGTCCTCCAGCGTGCTGCCGATCAGTACCCGGCCGTCGCGGCGGGGGATGACGTAGCGCTCCCGGAATAGGGTCAGATGGCGAATCTGTCCGGGCTTGGCATAGAACAGGATCATCTGCCCGCGCACCGGGCGAATGTCCGGCTTACGGCCCAGCTTGGCGAGCAGCTGCGCGGTCCAGGCCCCAGTGCAGACGACGACTTGCGCGGCGTCGATGTCACCGGCGCGGGTACGCGCGCCCTGCACAACGCCGTTTTGCACACGCAGCTCCAGCACCTCTTCCTGCTCGCGGATGGTGACCTTGGGCTCGATGGCGACGCGCAGGGCCTTGGTGAGCCTGGGGTTGCGCACCTGGCCAATGTCGGCGAGCCAGAGCGCGTCGCGCGCGTCCGTCTGCAGGCCGGGCTCCTTTTCGGTGATTTGGCTGCGACTCAAGGTCGTCAGCGCCTGCTGCTCCGCTGCGGCCCAGGCGAGCGCCTCGGCCCGGTCCTCCGCGTCGAGGATCATGAGCCCGCTGGTGCTGTATTCGGGATCGATGCCGGTGGCCTCGAAGAGCTCGCTGCACAGCGTTGGGTAAACGGCCTGGCTCCAACCGGCCAGGGCCGTCACAGCGCCGGCGAAGCGCCAGGGATAGAGGGGCGAGAGAATGCCGCCGCCGGCCCAGCTCGCCTGCTGGCCGGTGTCGCCCATCTCTACCAGCGTGACGGCCGCGCCGGTGGCCGCCAGCTCGCGGGCCGTCATCAGACCGATGACGCCGCCGCCGATGACGAGGATGTCGGAACCGTGGGTGTCGCTCATGCGTGTGACTGTCGGTTGCGGTTGCGGGCGGGGTGCTCCAGCTTCGGCGCGGTGCCGCTCGCCGACGATGTGCCCCATTCAGTTGCCGCTGTCGGCAGCGCGTTGCAGCTCCTTGGGCAGTGCGAAGGTGACGTTCTCGCGGGTACCCGACTGCTCCTCCACCGCGTTGGCGCCCCAGTCTCGCAGGCGCTGGATCACCTGTTCCACCAGCAGCTCCGGGGCCGAGGCCCCGGCCGTGAGGCCGACCCGGGCGTTGTCGCCGAGCCACTCGCGCTGGATATCGTCGGCACCATCGATGAGATAAGCCGGCTTGCCGAGCTTTTCTGCCAGCTCCCGCAGACGGTTGGAGTTGGAGCTGGTGCTGGAGCCAACGACAAGCAGCACGTCGGTGCGCTCGGCGAGGTCGCGCACGGCGTCCTGGCGATTCTGCGTGGCGTAGCAGATGTCGCTCTTCTTGGGCCCGGTGAGCTGAGGGAAGCGCTCCCGCAGTGCCTCGATGATGTCAGCGGTGTCGTCCACTGACAGCGTGGTCTGGGTGACGTAGGCCACCTTGTCGGGGTCTGCAACGGCCAGCGCAGCGACATCAGCCAGATGCTCCACTAGGTGCATGCGCCCGCCATCCGCAGCGCATTGGCCCATGGTGCCCTCCACCTCCGGGTGGCCGCGGTGGCCGATGAGCACGACGTCGTAGCCAGCCTTGCAATGGCGCGCCACCTCCAAATGGACCTTGGTCACCAGGGGGCAGGTGGCGTCGAACACCCGCAACCCCCGCGCGGCCGCCTGGGCGCGCACACTTTGGGACACGCCATGGGCGCTGAAGACACACACGGCGGCCTCTGGAATCAAGTCGATGTCATCCACGAAGACGGCACCGCGCGTTTTGAGGTCCTCCACCACGTAACGGTTGTGGACAACCTCGTGGCGCACGTACACGGGTGGGCCGAAGAGTTCCAACACGCGCTCGACGATGTCGATGGCACGGTCCACACCGGCACAGAAGCCGCGGGGATTGGCGAGCAGGATATCCATGGAGTGGTTCTCGGGATCAGGTCTCGTGGCTGCGTCTTGTCCGACGCTTTAGCTCAGGAGTGTAGCGTTTTCGCGCGGCGACTTTCGAGGGGCGCGGCGGAACGCCATCCCGCCGCGCTCTGGCCTAGGTGCCCTTTGGAAACTCCAGGAACACATCCCGCACCAGGGTAGAGCGCCACAGGTAGGCGATGACGAGGAGGTTGATCAGGGCCGAGATGAGGGTTGCGTCATCGATGGCGTTGATCAACGTCCTGCCACTGCTAAGCACGTTCCAGACGAGCAGCGCGAGGTAGCAAAGCGCGGATGCAGTCAGCAACTGGCGGCCGCGGAGCCAGAGGACGCGCATCCAGCCCGGGGCTTGGGGCCGGCGGCGGGTGGCGACAATGGCCACGGGCAAGGCGAGCAGATCGCTCACCAGGTAGGCGGGCAGGACCAAGTCCCGCAGGGCGGTGATCTCCTCGCCCGTGGTGGGCAGGAAGGTCATCCCGAGCAGCAGGACGTGGCGCAGCAGGAAGGCCAGCACCAGCCAGAGCGTCATCGGTACTTTGAGAGTCAGGTGCTCGTCGTAGCGGCTGGGGTCGTACTGCATGGCGGCGGGCCGGCAGGCGCAGCGGAGTCCGTGTGAACGCCGCGCGGTGGGAGTCGGCTCAGCCGCCCGCAGGCGCTGCCCTTGTTAAGGTTCGGGGCGCCGCCCGGAGACGCACATACAGACTCACGAAAAACAGCAGCACGTTGACGCTGCCAACCACAACGAAGGGGGCGCGCGGATCGACGCTGTCGAACAGGCGCCCACCCACCGCGGTGATAATCAGGATGCCGAAGGCCCCGCAGATGTTGAAGGCGCTGAGGACGGAACCGCGCTGGTTTCTGGGGGCTTCCTGGCCGATCAGCGACTGCGCGGCCAGGAAGACGCTGATCTGGCCAATGCCTTGGAGGATAAAGAACACCAATCGGTAATCGCCATAGGGGTTGTCGAGCAGCACCAGGGCGAGGTTGCCGATGGCCGCCAGCACCATGCAGATGGCGAGCCCCGTGACCCGATCCATGCGGTCGAGGATCGGCCCCATGACCGGTGCCCAGGCGAGCGCCGAGATCTGCGCAATAACGAAGATGAGGGTGCCGTTCATCACCGCCTCGGCGTCGCTCATGCCGGCGGCGCGGCCCGCTAAAGTACCCCAGAGGATGAGGAAGGCGGCGTTGATGGATTGATCGCCGCGGGCGATGAAGGCCGCGGCATAGGCCAGCAGGATACGGGGGTTGCGGGCCTGGGCAAAGCCGCTGAGCAGCAGGGCGCGGATAGAGGGGCGCTCCTCGTGATGCACCGGCACCCCCGACTGCAGCCCGAAGCGAACCGCCACGGCGCCCACGACGCACAGGCCAGCGACACCCAAATGGGTCAGTATGCCGGCCTCCACGGGACCGATCCCACGCCGCGTGAGCACCTCCGGCAGCGAGCCGAAGCCTTGGTTCATCACCACCACACCAAGGCCGCTCAGCACCCCTACCATGGCAACGAGTTTGCCGCGGGAGCGTTCGATGGGGTAGTCCACCAGCACCGTGGACAGTGCCCCGGCGACTGCCACCACGCCAATGCCGTAAATCACCCGGTAGGCGAACAGCCAATCCACGGAGGGGGCCAGCGGATAGAGCACGTAGGTCGCGCCGAGCATGAGGAAGCCGACGGCAAACACCCCGCGCCGGCTGATCCGATCGATCAGGATGCCGGCCGGCATGAACAGCAGCAGCGTAATGATCTCGGTAAAGAGGACCAAGTCCCCGGTAATGGTGCCCTGGGCCGACTGCGGCACGCCCAGGTGAGCGTTGAGGATGTAGGTCTGACCGGCGGTGATGAAGGTCATCAGGCCGATGGACAGGAAGGCCGACAGCAGAAAGGTGTAGCCGTGGAAGCGGCTGATGCCGGCCGCGAGCACGACCGGGCCGATTCTGTACTGGGTCGCGTCGGACATGGTTGACCTTGAGATGGACAGATTGCGTGGCGGCGGTGAGCCCGGTGGTCAGCGCTGCGCGCAGGCGGCCGGCCGGAGTACACCGGCACCTGCTGCTGGCGCCCGGGCATCTGCTGCCTCGGGCAGATGCTGCAGCAGGACGTCTGCGCCGCACGCGGCGGCCGGCGCCGCCGGGCCGGAGCCGGACTCCTCAGGGGCGGATGTAGGCATAGCCCTGCGACTGGAGTTCGGCGATGCGAGTCACCCCGCCCTGCTCGGCGATGATAAAGCCGTCGAGTAGCTCGTCGCGCTCGTAGCCCATCAGCTCCAGACTATTGGCGCAAGCCTCGAATGTGACCCCTTGTTGCTGCAGATTGGCGACTGCACCGCGCACACGGTCCACGGCCTCGATGTCGATGAAGCGCCGGACGGCATCGCCGTGGGTCACCAGGGCGATCGTCACCTGCTCGGCACCGCCAGCCCCCTGAATGTGATTGGCGATATTATTCAGCGTGAACACCACCTTGTCTTCATCGGCAACGTGGTAGACAACCTTGGGCTTGTCCTGGGCCAGTGCGACGCCGGCGCTGAAGGCGAGCAACAGGGGGAGCAGTAGAAAACGCATGGTCAATGTCCTCGTGTTTTGGTGGTTGGAGGGCGATCTTTTTCTAGATCTTGTCGTTTGGTCATAACATCCCGGCGCCGCGCGCCGAGACCCTTCGGGGCAGGTAGGGCAAGCACCGCCGGCTACAGCTGATCGGAGGCAAAGTCGGCAAGCCGGGAACGCTCACCGCGGATCAACGTCACGTGCCCGCTATGCTGCCAGTCCTTGAAGCGGTCCACCACATAGGTGAGGCCGGATGTGGTTTCGGTGAGGTAGGGCGTGTCGATCTGCGCGATGTTGCCGAGGCAGACGATTTTGGTCCCTGGGCCGGCGCGGGTAATGAGCGTCTTCATCTGCTTTGCGGTCAGGTTCTGGGCCTCGTCCAGGATGATATACTTGTGCAGAAAGGTGCGGCCGCGCATGAAATTGAGCGACTGGATGCGTACCCGCGAGCGCAATAGGTCATTCGTTGCGGCGCGGCCCCAGTCGCCCCCCTCGGTTTGGGTGAGCACCTCCATGTTGTCCATCAGTGCACCCATCCAGGGGGTCATCTTTTCTTCTTCGGTGCCGGGCAGGAAACCGATGTCCTCGCCGACGGGCACCGTGACCCGCGTCATGATGATCTCGCGATAGATGTTGCGGTCCAGCACCTGGGTCAGGCCGGCGGCGAGTGCGAGCAGCGTCTTGCCGGTGCCGGCGGTGCCGAGCAGGGTCACGAAGTCGAGTTCCGGGTCCATGAGCATGTTGAGCGCGAAGCTCTGTTCACGATTGCGCGCGGAGATGCCCCAGACGTTATTCCGCGGCAGGCGGTAGTCCTCCACCAGCTCGATGATGGCCTCGTGCTCGCCGCGGCGCTCACGAACGATGGCCTCAAAGCTCTCATCCTGCCCCATGTAGAGGCACTGACTCGGGTACCAGTCGGCCACGTCCGGACCTTTGACGCGATAGTAGGTCCGACCCTCCTCCTGCCAAGAGTCCACCTCTTTGGCGTGATGCTCCCAGAAGTCGTCGGAGAGTGCGGCGACACCCGTGTAGAGCAGGTCGACGTCGTCCAGCACTCGGTCGTTCGAGTAATCCTCCGCCGGCAGCCCCAGCACTGCCGCCTTGATGCGCAGGTTGATGTCCTTGGAGACGATGACGACCGTGCGCTCGGCGCGCTGCTGCTGCAGCGACTGCGCCGTGGCTAGAATCTCGTTATCTGCTGTGGTGCCCGGCAGCACCGTGTCGAAGTGCTCCGACAGGGGCTGGGTCTGGAAGAAGAGCCGCCCTGCCGGCGGCTCAGTGAAGCCGGTGCCGTATTCGCCAAAGGGCTGGATCGGCAGTCCGGCGTCGATCTCGGCCTTGTCCGCGTCCTGCATCAGCTGATCCAGGAAACGACTGACCTGGCGGACGTTACGGGCGACCTCGGAGACGCCCTTCTTTGCCGCATCCAGCTCTTCCAGCACCACCATCGGCAGAAAGATGTCGTGCTCCTTGAACCGGAAAATTGCCGTGGGATCGTGCATGAGCACGTTGGTGTCCAAGACGAAAAGGCAGGGCTTATCGTTTTCGCGCTTGATCATGGGCGGCTGGTGCGGCGTCGCGCGGCTGCGGCGGTTGTTGGGCCGGCGCAATCGCCGCCCCGTTAGAGGGGTCCGTAGAGGGGTCCGTCAGGGCGGGCTAGTCAGGTCGGCCCACAACAGGTCGGCCCACAACGGGCGGCGCGCCCACCGCGGGCCCTGGGCTGACGTGGGCCCGCTCGTCAACCGAGGGTGCGCACGGCCTCCAGCACCTCTTCCACGTGGCCCTTGACCTTTACGCCGCGCCACTCGCGGCGGAGTGTGCCCTGCTCGTCGATGAGGAAGGTGCTGCGCTCGACGCCCAGGGACTCCTTACCGTACATCTTTTTGACCTTGATGACGTCAAAGGCCTTGCATAGGGCCTCGTCCTTGTCCGAGAGCAGGTCGAAGCCGAAAGACTGCTTCGCCTTGAAGTTTTCCTGCGCCTTGATGCCGTCACGGGACACACCGACGATGACGGCATTGAGGCGGCTGAAGTCGTCCTGTGCCGCCGTGAAGTCGAGACCCTCCTGGGTGCAGCCGGGGGTGCTGGCCTTAGGGTAGAAGTACAGCACGACGCGCTGACCGCGCAGGTCCGAGAGCTTTATGGTTTTGTCGCCGGTGGCCGGGAGGTCGATATCCGGGACGGTCTCGTCGATTGCGACTGCCATGGGTGGGCTCCTCTGTAAGGGGTCGGTTCTGTCGGGGATCGATGCGGATGCAGCCGCGCTTGGTGCGACCATCGCAGCGGGGTGTCCAGAGGCCGCAAACCCGACACGCAGCGGGGCACGGCTCGTCCTCGGCGTCAGGACTTGAGGGGCTCCAGCACGGCGTCGAGGTTGAGGCCGTCGCAGTAGTCCATGAATTCTTCGCGTAGGGTCGCGATATGCGTCGCCGCCGGGATGCCCACGGTCATGTGCACCGCGAACATGGGCGTGCCTGTGTGTGCGGCGGCGTAGGTATGAGTGGCCATATCCTCGATGTTGATCCGCCGCTCGGCGAAGAATCCGGCCAGGTTGTTGACAATGCCTGGGTGGTCCATGGCGATGACGTCGACGGCGTAGGGCACTTTATCGGTGCTGCGCTCACGCTCGCCGGTGCGCTTGCAAGTAATGGTGAGGCACAGCGAGCGTTCCAGCTCAGGCAGCGCGTTCTCAACCTTTGCAAGTGTGTTCCATTTGCCCTCCACCAACAGAATGGCCGCGAATTCGCCGCCCAGGACCGTCATGCGGCTGTCTTCGATGTTGCAGCCCTGCTCAAGAATGGTGCGTGACAGGTCGTTGACCAGGCCCGGGTGGTCCTCGCCGAGGGCGGAGATGACGAGGAAAGTCTTGTGCGTGCTCATGGTTCCTTGGAATGGTCTGGGGCGGCCGGCGAATGTCGCACGAGTGTATAGCATGGTCTTTTCCCGGGCCAAGGGAGCCCCGCGCCGGCCGGCCTGGGTGCGCCCGCCCTGGCCGGGTAGCGATGCCGGTTTGCTCCCGGCTGTGCCCCGCGCTGCCTTGTAAGGCCAATGGTGCGCGCGCTAGTATCCGCGGATATTTTGTACGGTTACGTGGGCAGCCATGTTTGTGCGAGGGAGCATCGTTGCGCTGGTGACGCCGATGGACGCCGATGGCGCCATCGATGACGCTGCGCTGGCACGACTCGTCGACTTTCACGTCGCCGCAGGCACCGCGGCCATCGTCGCGGTGGGCACCACCGGCGAGTCGGCGACGCTCGACGAGGCCGAGCACTGCGCCGTGATCACGCGCTGTGTGCAACTCGCCGCCGGGCGCATCCCCATCATTGCCGGCACGGGCGCCAACGCCACCGCGGAGGCGATCCGCCTGACGCGCTGTGCGCAGCAAGCCGGTGCTGACGCCGCGCTGCTGGTGACGCCCTACTACAACAAGCCAACGCAGGCGGGGCTCATTGCCCACTACCGTGCGGTTGCCGAGGCTGTGGCCATCCCGCAAATTCTCTACAATGTACCCAGCCGGACGGCCTGCGACATGTTACCCGAGACCGCGGCTGCGCTGGCGGCGGTGCCTAACATCGTCGGTCTCAAGGATGCCACCGGCGACCTCGACCGTTTGCGGCAGCTCCGCGCGTTGTGCGGTCCGGACTTCGCCCTCTACAGCGGAGATGACGCGACAGGCTGCGAGTTCATGCTGTGCGGCGGCGACGGCGTCATCTCCGTCACGAGCAACGTGGCCCCAGCGTCCATGCGACAGATGTGCGAGGCGGCGCTCGCCGGCGACCGGAACACGGCCGTCGCCCTCGACGGACGCCTGGGCGCGCTGCATCATGCCCTCTTCGTCGAGTCCAACCCGATCCCGGTAAAATGGGCGATGGTGGAAATGGGCCTTGCGCAGCCTGGCATTCGGCTGCCGCTCACCTGGCTCAGCCGGGCACAGCACGAGACCGTGCGAGCAGCGATGCACCAAGCCGGTGTCTGCTGATGGCCTCCGCGCGGTGTCTGACGCGCTAGTGGCATGTCAGCGTCCTGACAAACTTCCGGTCCGTTTGGCGCGCAGCTTACGGGCTATTTTGGTGCGCACGTCAGCGGCCGGGCCGGCGCCCGGCGCAACCGCCCCGACTAATTCCGAGTCCGAGCCCCGATGATGAAGCAACCCATCCCATTGCGCGCCGCCCCGTGGCTCGCCGTCGCAGTGGTGCTGCTCGCCGGCTGTGGTGGCGCCATGGACAAGGTCCTGCCGGACCGCTCGCTGCAGTACAAGGAGCAACGCGAGGCCTCGGAAAATCTGGAGCTCCCACCGGATCTCGCCAGCGCCAGCTTCGACGACGCCCTCGACATTCCAGGGGTCACCGGCACTGCCACCTACTCGGGCTATGCCGGCGGCCGTGCAGCACGCACACGCATTGCCCAGAGTGGTGATGTGCTCCCGGAGGTACAGGGGGTTTCACTGCGCCGCTCTGGCGATCGGCGCTGGCTCGACATCGACGCATCGCCCGCCGCCGTTTGGCCGGAGGTCGTGGGTTTCTGGCGCCAGCAGGGCATCCTGCTGGTGGAGCAGGATCCGGCCACCGGTGTGATGCGAACAGATTGGCTAGAGAACCGCGCCGAGGTCCGCACCGACTTCATTACCCGCCAAGTACGTAAGGTCTTGGATGGCTTGTACGCAACCTCCACCCGCGATCAATACCGTGTGCGCATCGACGCCGGACCCACCGGAGACTCCACCGAGGTCTATCTCACCCATCAAGGCATGGAGGAGCGACTGGTGCGGAACACGGCCGGGGAGGGGGCCACAACGGTCTGGGAGCCCGCCGGCAGCGACCCGGATAAGGAGGCCGTCATGCTGCGCCGGCTCATGCTGCACTTGGGCGTCGCCGACCGCGATGCCGAGCGCATGCTCGCCAGCGGCGGCGGCACCGCCGGCACGGCGGCGCGCACCGCTGCCCCCGGCGCCCGCCTCGTCGGCAGCGGCGATACGGCCGAGCTCGTGATCCCCGGCGAATACCGCCAGGCATGGCGGCAGACGGGTCTTGCCCTCGACCGCAGCGGGTTTGCGGTCACTGACCGCAACCGCAGCGAGGGTGTGTTCTACGTCCGCTACGAGGACCTGGGTCGCGATGCCGGCCGCAGCACGGGCCTGCTCGACCGCGTCGCGTTCTGGCGCGGTGGCGAGGACGGTGGCGTCGAGCAATACCAAGTGCGCCTCGACGCCGCTGACGAAGCGACCCGGGTGCGGGTGCTCGATGCCGACGGCCGGCCCACCACCGGCGGCACGGGCGAGCGCATCTTGCGCCTCCTGCAGGAAGCCTTGCAGTAGCGGCCATCGACCAACATCCACCACTGCCTGCGGCTTGGGTCACGGCATATGCGTTTCGCGATACTCGGCAGCGGCAGCCGGGGCAACGCGACGCTCATCGAATGCAACGGCACCCGTGTGCTGTTGGACTGTGGCTTCCCGCTGCGCGAGGTGGAACGGCGCCTTGCTGCCATCGACGTCCATCCGCGGGAGCTTACCGCCGTCGTCGTCACCCACGAACATGGCGACCATGTCGCGGGCGTGCCGCGTCTGGCCCACCGCCATGGGCCGGAAGTCTGGGCCTCGCCGGGGACTTGGAAAGGGGCCTGCAACGGCCCGGCCAAACGCGCGGGCGGGGACTCGCTGGCGCGTCTGCGGCTCTTTCCGAGCCATGCCCGGCGGCTTTGTATCGGGGCTCTCGTTCTGCGGCCCATTCCGGTGCCGCACGACGCGCGCGAGCCGTGCCAATTCGTGTTCGAGGGCGACGGGCGCCGTCTCGGCGTGCTCACGGACGCGGGGACGGTCACGCCGCGCATCTGTGACGCACTGCGCGAGTGCGACGCCCTTGTGCTCGAGGCCAACCATGATCCGGACTTGCTGCGGCTCGGTCCTTATCCGCCGAGCGTGCAGCGGCGGGTTGGCGGCGCCTTCGGCCACCTCAGCAATGCCCAGGCGGCCGCGCTGCTGGATCAGATTTACCACCGGGGACTCCGCACCTTGCTGCTGTCGCACCTGAGCCAGCAAAACAATCGCCCGGCGCTGGCGCGGGCGGCGGTGCAGGGCGTGTGCAGCGATCTGGAGCCGGTTGTTGCAGATCAGGATCGGGGCAGTGGCTGGATCGACGTTTGACGGCGCCGGTGGTGACCGTCGCCCCACCCGTGTTCGCCGCGTGCCGGCGGGAAGGCGTCGGCCCCTCAGGTGGGCTTTTCGTCCTCCCCGGCCCGATCGCGCTGACGCCGCCGCTCGCGGAAGGATGGTCGTCCTTTGTAGGAGGCGATGTGCTGAATGATTTGCCCGAAAGGCAGCCGGTCAAGACCGCCGTAGCGCGCAATGGCCGCTCGCAGGAGCCCATCGACGTCCTCGACGTGCTGCCGATCCTGCGCGTCCGGCTCTGCTCCCTCGCCGATTAACGCCCGTAGGCCCCTCAGCCCCCCGACCTGTATGCGCATGGCCTTTGCGTGGGGCAAGGCAGAGCGCCCGTCTGTGGTGCGCAGCGCAAACCGCGCCGTGCTGCGCAGGTGCTCCAACAACTCCAAGCAGCGCGCTTGGGCGTCGTCAGCGGCGCAGCGCACCCCCTCGCGCTCGGCGATGCAGAAACGCCTCGCCTTTGCGCAGGAGCAGTTGCCCGTCAGGATGGACTTCTCGTAGGGGCAACGCCGCTCGTTGACGGCATTGTAGGTATCACGGAAGGCGTCTTGGTCCAATGTCGCTGCTCCCAACGCGGCTGCAGTGAGGGTCTCTTCATTACGTCACATAAGGTTGCTGCGGTCGCGAGTCAGCCTGCTTGACTTGATCGGACTCGCCACGGTGCAGCTTTAGAATGGCTGCGCCAGCCGGTATAAGGCGGCCAGCTTGTCTATCCGCCGCTCAAGCCGCCAACCCCTGCCCGCGCAGCTCCTTGATCTGATCGCGAATCGCGGCCGCGCGCTCGAACTCTAGGTCGCGGGCGGCGCGGTACATGTCCCGCTCCAGTTGCTTGACCTTGGCGGCCATCTGCGTCGGGGTGAGGTCGGCGTATTCGGCGATCTGCTCGGCGACGCGGGCGTACTCGCGGGCGCTCTTGGGCGCGCCCGGGGTGTGTGCCTCCATGATGTCGGCGACGGCCTTCTGGATGGTCTGGGGCGTGATGCCGTGCTCGGTGTTAAAGGCGATCTGCTTGGCGCGGCGGCGCTCGGTCTCGTCGATGGCACGGCGCATGGAGCCGGTGATGCCGTCGGCATAAAGGATGGCCTTGCCGTGGGCGTTGCGCGCGGCGCGGCCGATGGTCTGGATCAGCGAGCCCTCGGAGCGCAGGAAGCCTTCTTTGTCCGCGTCCAGGATGGCCACGAGGCTGACCTCCGGCATGTCTAGGCCCTCGCGCAGCAGGTTGATACCCACCAGCACGTCGAACTCGCCCAGGCGCAAATCCCGAATAATCTCGACCCGCTCCACGGTGTCGATGTCGCTGTGCAGATAGCGCACGCGCACGCCGTGCTCGCCGAGGTAGTCGGTCAGGTCCTCGGCCATGCGCTTAGTCAGCGTGGTGGCAAGCACGCGCTCGTTCACGGCGACGCGCGCGTGGATCTCGCTCAGCAGGTCGTCGACCTGCGTCAGAGCGGGGCGGACTTCGACCTCTGGGTCCACCAGGCCCGTCGGCCGCACCACCTGCTCGACGATGGCGCCGGAGTGTTGGTGCTCGTAGTCGCGCGGTGTGGCGGAGACGTAGATCACCTGCGGCTGCTTGGCCTCGAACTCCTCGAAGCGCATGGGCCGGTTGTCCAGCGCGCTGGGTAGGCGGAAGCCGTATTCCACGAGATTTTCTTTGCGCGAGCGGTCGCCGCGGTACATGCCGCCGAGCTGCGGCACGGTGACGTGGCTCT
>CAZGCI010000048.1:26036-29360 GCA_964524185.1 uncultured Thiohalocapsa sp.
CGCGAGCGGTCGCCGCGGTACATGCCGCCGAGCTGCGGCACGGTGACGTGGCTCTCGTCGATGACCAGGAGCGCGTTGGCGGGGATGTAATCGAACAGGGTCGGCGGCGGCTCGCCGGGGCCGCGCCCGGACAGGTACCGGCTGTAGTTCTCGATGCCGGAGCAGTAGCCGACCTCGACCATCATCTCCAGGTCGAACAGCGTGCGCTGCTCCAGCCGTTGCGCCTCGACCAGCTTGTCGTTGGCGCGCAGCCACTCCAGGCGCTCGCGCAGCTCGTCCTTGATCTGCTCGACGGCGTTCAGGACCACCTCGCGCGGGGTCGCGTAGTGGGTCTTCGGGAACACCGTATAGCGCGGCACCTTGTACTTGAGCTCGCCGGTGAGTGGGTCGAACAGCGACAGGGCCTCGATCTCGTCGTCGAACAGCTCCACCCGCAGCGCCTCGTCGTCGGACTCCGCCGGGTAGATGTCGATGACGTCGCCGCGCACCCGATAGGTGCCACGGGAGAGCTCCACCTCGTTGCGCCGGTATTGCAGCGCCGTGAGCTGGCGCAGCAGGGCGCGCTGGTCGATGCGCTCGCCCCGCGACAGGTGCAGCACCATCTTGAGGTAGGCCTCCGGGTCGCCCAGGCCGTAGATGCTGGAGACGGTCGCGACCAGGATGACGTCCGGGCGCTCTAGCAGCGCCTTGGTGGCGGACAGGCGCATCTGCTCGATGTGCTCGTTGATGGAGGCATCCTTTTCGATATAGGTGTCGGAGGCCGGCACATAGGCCTCCGGCTGGTAGTAGTCATAGTAGGAGACGAAGTACTCCACCGCGTTGTGCGGGAAGAACTCCCGCATTTCGCCGTACAGCTGCGCGGCCAGGGTCTTGTTCGGCGCCAGGATCAGCGTCGGGCGCTGTACCTCGTGGATGACGTTCGCGATGCTGAAGGTCTTGCCGGAGCCGGTGACGCCGAGCAGCGTCATGCCGGCCTCGCCGTCGCGCAGGCCTTCTACCAGCCGGCGAATGGCGGCGGGCTGGTCACCGGCGGGGGAGAACTTGGCCTCGAGCTGAAAAGGCTTGGACATGGGGGTGCCGTTACTGCTCTATGCCGGATGTCGGTGCCGGCGGTGTTTGGCTATTATTCGGGCGGCCGCCTGGCCTTGCCAGTGGCAGGGTGCCGGCGGGCAGTGTGCCAGCCGCCCGGCTGGCCGTGGCAAGCCAACGCCACCCGGCTGCGACCGGTCCGCCCATCTTTTTTCTCCGAACATGAATCAAGCCGATGACCCACAAGCTCTCCGCCCGCGTCCAGGCCGTCAAACCCTCGGCCACCCTCGCCATCACGGCACGTGCCCAGGAGCTGAAGGCGGCCGGCAAGGACGTCATCGGCCTCGGCGCCGGTGAGCCGGACTTCGACACGCCGGAGCACATCAAGCAGGCCGCCATCGCCGCCATCCACGACGGTTTCACCAAGTACACAGCCGTGGACGGCACGCCGGGGCTGAAGCGCGCCATCATCGCCAAGTTCCAGCGCGACAATGGGCTCGACTATCAGCCGGACCAAATCCTGGTCTCCTGCGGCGGCAAGCAGAGCTTTTTCAACCTGGCGCAGGCCGTGCTGGACGCCGGCGACGAGGTGGTCATCCCGGCGCCCTACTGGGTCTCGTACCCGGATATGGTGCTGCTGGCGGATGCGAGCCCGGTCCTGGTCAACGCCGGCGCCGAGCAGCGCTTCAAGATCACGCCGGAGCAACTGCGCGGCGTCATGACCGAGCGCACGCGCCTGGTGGTCATCAACAGCCCCTCCAACCCCACCGGCATGGCCTACAGCAAGGACGAGCTGGCGGCGCTCGGCGCGGTGCTGCGCGACTTCCCGGATGCGCTGATCGCCACCGACGACATGTACGAGCACATCCGCTGGGACACGGCCACGCCCTTCGTCAACATCCTTAACGCCTGCCCGGACCTGCTGGACCGTACCCTGGTGCTGAACGGCGTGTCCAAGGCCTACAGCATGACCGGCTGGCGCATCGGCTATGCCGGCGGGCCTGCAACGGTCATCAAGGCCATGAAGAAGATCCAGTCCCAGAGCACCTCTAACCCCGCCTCCATCAGCCAGGTTGCGGCACAGGCGGCCCTCGAAGGCCCCCAGGACTGCATCGGCGAGATGCTCACGGCGTTCAAGGAACGCCACGACTTCGTCGTCGCGGCGCTGAACCAAATCCCCGGCATCGAGTGTCTGCCCACGGACGGCACCTTCTACGTCTTCCCGGAGGTCAGCGGCCTCATCGCGCGTCTTGACGGTGTGAGTAACGACCTGGAGCTGGCCGAGTACCTCATTGAGCAGGCCGGTGTGGCGCTGGTGCCCGGCTCCGCCTTCGGGCTCGAAGGTTGTGCGCGGATCTCCATCGCCACCAGCAGGGACAATCTGGAACGGGCCATGGCCCGCATTGCCGCTGCTGCTGGCGCCTGAGCTGCGATCGGGTCCGTTTGCGGTGAAGCCTTAACGGCCAAAGCCGTCAGCGAATCGCGCCGGCCTAGCACGAGCGGACAACACGTGGGGCAAGCTGGGGCCGACGACGTCTGATGCACAAAGCGGTCGGCACTTGCATGCAGGAGGGCGTCACGCTCTTGGAGCTGCTGGTGACCCTGAGCATTGCGGTGATGCTGCTCACGGTGGGGGTCTCCGGTATGACCACGCTGGTGAAGCGTAACGCCCGCGCAGTCGAAGTGAACGCCATGGTCGGCCACCTCAACTTTGCCCGTGCTCAGGCCATTCTGCGGGCCGCAACAGTCGTCGTATGCCCCATCGATCCGGCCAACGCGACGGCCGGTTGCGACCTCAACGCCGGCAGTGCAGCCTGGGCGGGCGGCTATGGTGTGGTTGATGTCGACCGTGACGTGGTCCTGCGGCTCGTCGGGGCGTCTGCTGCGATCAGCTTGACCTCTGGCCAAGCCGGCGGCGGCAGCAACGGCTTCGCCTTCGCGGATGACGGCACGCTGAGCGGGAGCAGCGGCTTCAAGACCAACGGCAGCATCCATTTTTGCGATCGAGATCCGGACGGAATCGACGGCATTCGGGTGACCGTTTCCCGCATGGGCCGCGTTAGGCTGAGCGAGGATGGCGTCAACTGCCCCACGGGCTAGCGTTTCCGGCTGCGTATGCGGGCCCGCGGCATGCCCACTGTCTCCACTGCCGACTCCTGCTGCCATGCTCGGCAGCGGCTCGAACGCCCCCTGTCTCTCTGGCAGCAAGGCGCCGGGCCGCGGCCCACCGCCGAGCAGGTGCGAGCCATTTGCGCAGTCTGTAACTGCCTGAAGTGATTGATCCTGCAAGCCGGC
>CAZGCI010000049.1:0-28915 GCA_964524185.1 uncultured Thiohalocapsa sp.
CTTCGAGATCATCCGCAGCTATTGACACCCGAAAACCTGTATCGGTTGGGTATAGTCACGAGTCAACAACAAGCTCAAAATGAACAGGAAGGGCTCGTCAACCAGCGACTCTCTCGTGTTTCGCGTATTTCGTCGTTGCAATGAGCAGTCAGTTGATGAGCTCACATGATCTCGCGGCCGCACCCCCTGAGACGACAAAACCTTATTTGCCTTTTTCTCGGCCTTCGCCCCTCGGCCCTCAGTCCTTCCGCCAATTTATCGCTGCGAAAATTGGCGCATGTGCAACGCTGTCGTGGCGTACAGGCCTCCAATCGCTAGCTCCGGAGCGAATGCCCTGTGAGCTTCAAAAACAGATCCTCCAAGCTCGGTGTCTCCACCCGCAGCGCCGTGAGCCCAGCGCCAATACGCTCCAGGTATTCGAGCACCGATTGGACCTCGGTGGTGGCCAGCTCGATCTCGTGGTTGGTGCGCAGGGCGTAGTCCGGCAGCGGCTCACCGACCGGCCAGGCGTCGGCGGGCAGACGCACCACTGCGGGCGGGAAGTGCTCCCGCACCAGGGTGCGCGGGGCACCCTGGGTGAGGATGCGGCCGTGGTCGACGATGGCGATCTCATCACACAACCGCTCTGCCTCCTCCATGTAGTGGGTGGTGAGCAAAATGGTCTTGCCGCGAGCACGCACGGTTTCGATCAGGCCCCAGAAGTTGCGCCTGGATTGCGGATCGAGGCCGGTGGTGGGCTCATCGAGAAACACGAGCTCCGGGTCGTTCACCAGTGCGATGGCCAACAGCAGCCGCTGACGCTGGCCGCCGGAGAGCTTGCGGGTGTCACGGTCCAGGATGTCTTTCAGGTTGCAAAGATGCAGCAGCTCTTCTCGGTCCGCGTTGCGCCGGTAGAGGCGGGCGAACATCTCCAGCGACTCCCTGACGGTTTGGAAGTCCTGCAGCGCAGTGGCCTGAAACTGGATACCGATGGCTTCTCGAAAGCCGGCCCCCAGGGGCGCGCCGCGGAATAGAACCTGCCCGCTGCTCGGCGTTTGAATGCCCTCGAGCATCTCCAGGGTGGTGGTCTTGCCGGCGCCGTTGGGGCCGAGGAGGCCGAAGCATTGCCCGGGTCGAACACCAAAGCTGATGCCGTCCACGGCCTTGACGCCCGGGAAGTGCTTGCACAGTGCCTGGGCCTCCAAGAGGGGCTCGACGATGCGCTGAGTTGGGGAGACGGCGGGTGCTTGCATGGGCGCAAAGTGGGGGCGCGCGGCGGTGTCGCCAGTCCCTCTGGGTAACGCAGGTCGACACCATTGCACGGTTGTGGTGGCATCGTCGCTGCGCCCTGGCACAGGGCACAAAAAACCCCGCTGCCGGAGCAGCGGGGCCTGGTGGTTCGGGAGCGGGGGCTGCGTTGCCTCGTGCTCCCAGCCCTGGCCGGCTCCCGTTGGGGTCGGACAGGCGCTGTCGGCGGCTACTCGCCGTCTTTCTTGGTGTTGATCTTCAGCGGCAGATAGGCCATGCAAGTGCCAAAGTAGGCGGTCCCGACGGCGATCAGGCCGAGGATGCCGAGGAGCCAGTTCTGCCAGATGAGGGCCGCCAGGATCAGCACTGCGCCGACGCCGTAACGGATGTTCCGATCCTGGATACCGATGTTTTTGACCATTTGAGAACTCCAGCTGGATGCGATTGGGTAGGGTGGGTTGGCGGACTATGTGTTCGCGGTGTCCGACCTCGCAGGCAGCTGCGGGGCCGAGGCTCGTGGCTCGTAGATGGGTACGAGCCCGGTCATTTTCCCGCACATTACCCTGCTAAGAGAAGGGTCAGTATACTTGCTGCCCAGATGCCCGTCGTTGCGATCGGACAATCGCCTCCCGCGCCGGGCCGCATAGGCTGCCTCGCGGCTGCGCAGACGCGTCCTGGCGTCAGCGGTTGCGCCTCGGCCCTGCCTCCTGCCTGCAGCCGCCCAAGCCTTCGGGCCTGACTCCATCCCCACTGGACACACACCCACATGCACGGCTTCCAATTGTCGCGGCTCTTGTTTTGGGCCGCCATTGTGTTTCTCGCCTCGCTTGCGCTGAAGCCGTGGCTGGAGGATCTCTACGTCAGTACGCAGGCGGAGCCGCGGCCGGTGGCGGCGCGCGGAGACCTGGCCGCCGATGAGCAGGCGATCATCGCGATCTTCGAAACCGCGAGCCCGTCGGTGGCCTTCATTGCGACCAGGGCGCCGTTGTTGAGCCCATGGACGCGCAACCTTACGGAAGTGCGGCAGGGTACCGGTTCCGGCGTGGTCTGGGACCGCGACGGTCACATCGTCACCAACTGGCACGTCATCGAAGAGGCTCGTAGCGCCCGGGTCGGGCTCGCGGACGGGCGGATGTACAACGCGCAGTTCGTGGGCGCAAGCCCGGAGCATGACCTCGCCGTTCTGCGCATAGGCGCCTCGGCGGCGCGGCTCACGCCCGCCATCATCGGTACCAGTGCGGATCTCAGAGTGGGGCAGAAGGTGCTCGCCATCGGCAACCCCTTCGGCTTCGACTACAGCCTCACCACCGGGGTCGTTTCTGCCCTGGACCGCACCATCCGCTCTGAGCAGTCCGGAGAAATCCGCCGCCTGATTCAAACCGACGCCGCCATCAACCCCGGCAACTCTGGCGGCCCACTGTTGGACAGCGCCGGGCGGCTCATTGGGATCAACACCGCCATCTACAGCCCCTCCGGTACCTTTTCGGGTATCGGCTTCGCGGTGCCGGTGGATACGGTGAACCGCGTCGTGCCGCAGATCATCGCCCACGGCGAATACATCCGACCGCGCATCGGGTTTTACGGCGACGACGATGTTGCCGCGCCGGTGCTGGAAGAACTGGGCATCGAGGGCGTGCTGGTGCTGCGCGTGGAGCCGCAATCACCGGCGGCGCGTGCCGGGCTCCAGGGCACCCGCGTCACCGGCGCCGGCGACATCATCCCCGGCGATGTCATCCAACAGGTGGACGCTGTTGCGGTGAGCTCCATGGTAGATCTAATCGACCTGCTCGAAGGCTACGAAGTGGGCAATACGGTGACCCTGGAAGTATGGCGCGACGGTACCTCGCGCACGCTCGAGCTCACGCTCGGCGGGCGTTTTGGCGAGCTGGATTGAGCCGGTGACTGCCTAGGCGCCGACGCTGTCCGCTGCCAGGACGCGGATGGAGCTGTGCGTGAGCGAAGCGAGACGAGTTCAAGAAGAGGCTTCAAGGGCGGGCGCCGGTGCCGACAGTCAGCACCCGCGCGTGCTCATTGTCGACGACATGCCGAGCAACGTCGCGTTGCTCGCGGGCGCCCTCGGCGATGGTTACGAGCTGTACTTCGCAACCTCGGGGGAGCAGGCGATGGAAACCGCCCTCACACAGCTCGTCGACCTCATCCTGTTGGACATCATGATGCCCGAGGTCGACGGTTACGAGGTCTGTCGGCTCCTGAAGCTGGACCCGCGCCTGGGTGAGATTCCGGTGATCTTTGTCACCGCCAAGACGAGTCTGCACGATGAGCTGGAGGGCTTCGCCGCCGGCGGCGTGGACTACATCACCAAGCCCATCAGCCCGCCGCTGGTGCAAGCGCGCGTCGCGACGCACCTGGAGCTCAAGGCGGCCCGGGACCGGCTGCATGCGTTGAGCAGTGTGGATGGGCTCACGGGTATCCCCAATCGGCCGGCCTTTGATGAGACCCTGGCGCGGGAGCTGCAACGTGTGCGCCTCGAAGGCGGTCATCTGGCCGTGCTCCTACTCGGCCTCGACCACTTCCGCGCGTACAACGACGATCATGGTCACCTCGCGGCGGATCGCGTCCTGGGGCTCGTGGCCGCGGCACTCGAACAGCGTGCCCAGGATCGCGTGCTGGATTTCGTGGCCCGTTATGGCGGTGATTGCTTCGGCTGCGTGTGCCCGAGCACCGATCTGGCTGCTGCCCAAGGGCTTGCCCGGGAACTGCTGCGCCGTGTCTCGGTGCTTGATATCCCGCCCCCGCTGAGTGTGCCGGGCCGGCTCACCGCGAGCGTCGGCGGCATTGTCCTGGGTCCGGCGTGGGCGCAAGCACCCACAGCCGATGAGCTGCTCGCCCATGCGGAGACCATGCTGGCTGCGGCCAAACGCCATGGCCGCAACCAAGTCTGGGTCGAGCGCGGCGGCGATGCGCAGTGATGCAGCCCGTGGCGATCATGGTGCGATTGGTCGCGGCCGTGGTGCTGTGTCGCGTCCTCTTTGGCACGGCGGCGGACGCCGCCACCGGCGGCGGCGAGCTGTGGGTCGCGCCGGAGGTCGACCGCTATGCGGTGACGCCCCACCTCGAGGTACTGGTCGATCCCAGCGGCACGCTGACCCTCGATGACATCCTCTCGCCCGCCATGGCCGATCGTTTCGAGCCGGCTGGCACGAGGGTCCCGAACTTCGGCTTCACGAGCGCCGCGATCTGGGCCAGGGTGCGCGTGGTTTCCGAGGTCTCGTGCACCTACTTTTTGGAACTGGCTCAACCCCAGATCGACTCTCTGTCGGTCTACGTGCATGCGGGCGACGGGCTGACGCGCTGGATTACCGGCGATCGGACCCCCTTTGGCACCCGCTTCCTCGCGACGCGGAACTTCGTCTTTCCCCTGGTTCTGTCCGCCGGCGAGACGCAAACGATTTATCTCCGGGTTCAGTCCAGCGGTGCCGTCTCCCTGCCGCTCAGCCTGCTGTCGCAGCAGGGGCTCGCGGCGCGGATCACCACCGAGTACAGCGTGCTGTCGATGTACTTCGGCGCTTTGTTGATGCTGATCGTCTACAACCTGCATCACTTTGTCCGACTGCGCGATATCAACGCCCTTTATTATGTGCTGTTCTTTTGTTCTTATATCGGGTTTCAGCTCGCACTGACGGGGCTCTCTTTCCAATATTTTTGGCCGAACAACCCGTGGTGGGCCAACGTGAATCTGCCGTTCTTCATCTGCGCGGCCTATTTGGCAGGAGTTCAATTTACGCGCTCCATTCTGGATACCGAGCGCACGGCACCCGTCATCCATCGACTGCTGGGGTGGCTGCGCTACGTCGCCGTAGGCGGGTTGCTGCTTGCACTGTTCGGGCCCTACCGCATTGCCATCGAGCTTGCCATCGGCTTGGTATTCACCTTGGTGGTCTTCATCGTCGCCGGTGTGCAAAGCATGCTCAAGGGCTATCGGCCGGCGCGGTACTATGCGCTCGCCTGGACGGTCTCGCTCGGCGCCATGATTGTCTTCGCGCTGAAGACCTTCGGCCTGCTGCCGACCGTCTTTTGGACAACGTGGATCACGCAGATCGGCTCCACCTGGGATGCCATTATCCTCGCCTTTGCGATTTCCGATCGGTTCTATCTGCTGCAGGAGGAAAAGCGCCAGCTGCAGGAGCGGGCAGCGGCGGAGCTGGCCGCATCCAACCGTCAGCTCAACCAGCTCAACGATGAGTTGGAGTCGCGCGTCGAGGCAGGCCTCAAGGACCTGCGACAGTCCAACGAGCAATTGCGTGCTGAGGCCGAAGAACGGCGCATTGCAGAAAAGCGCGCGGCGGCGGCCAATCAGGCCAAGTCCGATTTCCTGGCGAATATGAGCCACGAAATCCGCACACCCATGAATGCGGTGGTCGGGTTTACGCAGCTGCTGGCGCGTTCCGATCTCAAGCGGGAACAGCGTGGCTGGATCAAGAAGATTCACCACGCCGCGGGTGACCTGCTGATCCTTATCGAGGATCTCTTGGATTTCTCGAAGATCGAGGCCGGCCATGTCAAGCTGGACCAGGCGCCGTTTAGGATTCGCACCTTGGTGCAGCGCGTTCGGGAGCTCGTTGAGGTGTCCGCCAAGCGCAAGGGGCTGCGCCTGGAAATCGCCTCGGACTGTCCAGACACCATTGCGCTGATCGGCGACGAAACGCGACTGCGTCAAGTGCTGGTCAATCTGTTGTCGAACGCCGTCAAGTTCACCGACGCGGGCCATGTGCGTCTGCGGCTGCACTGCGAGGCGGCGGGGTCGGGCAAGGTCTTACTGCACGCCGCCGTCGAGGACACAGGGATTGGCATGACCGAGGAACAGCGGCGGCGGTTGTTCCAGCCCTTCACCCAAGCCGATGCGTCCATTACGCGGCGCTTCGGCGGCACCGGTCTGGGGCTATCCATCTGCGATCGGCTGATACGGGCCATGGGGGGCAGCATCGAAGTCGCGAGTGCGCCGGGGCGGGGCAGTACCTTCGGCCTCTCCTTGACGCTCGCGGTGGCCGATCCAGCGAACCTGCCCGAGGTCGATGACATCGGCGCTGACGTCGAGGCCGGGGCCGGGCAGCTCGGTGGGCTGTCTGTGCTCTTGGTGGAAGATCAGGCGTTGAATCAGGAATTGGCCATGACCGTGCTGACGGAGGCCGGCGCGTCGGTGGCGCTCGCCGACAACGGCGAGGAGGCCATCAGTGTATTGAGTCAGGCCGGGGCGGGCGCCTTCGATGTGGTGCTGATGGACCTCCAGATGCCGGTTCTGGACGGCTACGAGGCCACGCGGCGCATCCGCCGCGATCCGCGCTTCGAGGATCTGCCCATCATCGCCGTGTCCGCCCATGCGCTGAGCGGGGAACGGGCGCGCTGTCGGGCCGCCGGCATGACCGACTATCTGTCAAAGCCCGTCGACCTGGCGCAGCTGTTTCGGATGGTGCAGCGCGTGTATCCACAAGGGCCGCACGGCGAGGTCGACAACGCCGCTGCGGGCGCGGCGCAGCTTGGGGGTCGGAACGACGTGGCGTCGTCGTCACGGCAATTGGCAGGGCCCGGCGCTGCGCTCAGTGCGGGGGCGGCCGCGGCGGATCAGTCGGTGAGGGGCATCGACTTCATGGCTGGCCTGCGGCGTGCCGGTGGCGACACGGCCCGCTACGCACGTCTGCTGCACCGCTATCAGCGCGAGCACGGTGACGCCAGCACGGGCATCCGTACGGCGTTGGCAGCAGAGGGGTCAGCAGCCGCCCGCCAGCGCACCCACGCCCTCGCCGGTGTCGCGCTGAATCTTGGTCTGTCCCGGGTGGGCAACGCGGCGCGCGCATTGGAGGCTGCCCTGGCGGCCCCGCATGCGAGCCCAGCGGCGGAACTGGCAGCGCTGGAGCGCGCCGAAGCCGTGGCCGTGCCGCTCATCGAGGCCTTCTGTCAGCGCAATGCCAAACCGCCTGGAGCGAGTGAACCGACGGTCACAGAACCTGGCGACCTGACAACGGCGCTGCGTCGGCTCGACAAACTGTTGCGGGATCGAAACCTGAGGGCGCGGCAGGCCATCGCGGCGCTGTTGGCGTCGGCACCCGACGCAGCGACTGAGCTCGGATTCGAGCAGGTCGCAGACGCGATTGAGGACCTGGACTTCGACGGCGCCCGAGCAGGCCTTAAACGGCTGTTGGTCGAGTTGGACGCGAGCGCGGGCTGAGTGGATGAGTACGACGCGATCACGCAGGCCTAGCCGAGGAGGGGAAAGCTCACGGCAATGGCGCTAGCGAACGCGAAGGCGTTGGTCACCGCGGCAACCAGCGGTTGGCCGGTGCGCCGGTATAGCCAGCCGCTGAAGAGGCCAAACACCAGAAATAGCACCAGGATGGCCGGAATAATGATGACCAGGAAGAAGAGCTCGCCGAGATTCAGCGCCACCGCAAGCATCAGCGAGACCAAGAACAGCACCTTGGTGGCCGCGTAGCCGAGCCTGGGTGTGCGCGCGCCGCGCGTCAGCCATTCGTCGGCAACGAACCAGAGTAGGGTGCCCGCGAACAGCACCGCCACCGTGATGAGCCGGTGCGGCGTCGGCAGATAGCTGGCGACGAAGCGGTCCGTGGGCAGCGAGAGCGCCAGGGTCTCGAAGCCCGCCACCAGGGCAATGGCGATGAGCAACGCCGTGATGGATGTGCCAGCGAGCCGCGGCAGCGCGCCGGCGAGCCACAGTCCGGCCAAGGTCAGCAGGCCATAGAGCCCGAAGTGCAGGGCGATGTAGTCGCCGATGGCAATGGCGAGGAAGTCGGTGGGCATCGGCCACAGCAGCAATGGGGTCAGCAACGCCGGTGCCACCGCGATGGGCCAGAAGCGCCGCCAACCCCAGGTGGCCAAGGACCCAGCGCCCAGACGCTCCGCTGCCACCTTGGGCAGCCGCAGGGTCAGGGGCCAGGCCAGCAGCAGTGCGCCGAGATAATAGAGTCCGAGCCAGGGGCCGCGTCGATCAATGCTGACCTCTGCCGTAGCGGGATCCTGTTGCGCGCGGCCGAAGGCCGTGTCGAGCCAATCGACGGCAGCCCGCAATGCGGCGCCGCTGTAGAGGACGCTAATGTGCTCGACGCCATCGGCGATGACGAGCCGTCGGGCGGAGCCGTCGTCGAAGCTGCCGTAGGTGGTATCGGGCGCAATCGCGGTCTCGGCGACATCGGCCACGGCCGCCACCGCATCGCGCCCTTGCGCCTGGATGATCTGCGGCTCCCAAGCGCCATAGATGAACAGCAGGTTCACCGCCGGCAACGCGTCGACTGGCAGCGACAGGTAGGGGGAGACGGCGACTACCGCACGCACGTCTGTCTTTTCCTCCTCCAGTGCCTGTGGCGACTGACTGGCGTATCGCGTGGCGATGTCGCCGGCCATGGAGTGGCCGAGCAGCGCAATCGCCCCGTCGCCCTCGGGCAGGCGCCGTGCGTGCGCAATCACGTCCACCAGGGCACCCAATAGGGCTTGGGCACGTGCGTCGTCGCCGATTTGGCCCGCCAACGGCTGCGGATTGCGGCCGTGTCCTGGAAAGTCGAACACCAGGGCACGATAGCCGTTACGGGCCAAGGTCACGGCAAAGGGTTGCATCAGCTGCCGCGAGCCGGCAAAGCCGTGGGCGACGATGACGGTGGGCCCGGGTGCGGCATCCGCGGCCTGGAACAGCGTCACCGGGATCGGACCCACCCGCAGACGCTGCACATCGAGCCCGCTGTAGCTGCCGAAGAGCCCCATGAGCCCGAACAGCAGCAGGAGCCCGCCCAGCGCTGCGGCAACCCAATGGGCCGCGTGCCAGCGGGCCGCCTGCGGGACCGTCCCCGGTCTGGTGCGTTGCAACACGGCTTCGGTGTGCTTGTTCAGAAGCCCTCGGTGCTCGTGAAGAGCCCCACACGCAGGTCCTTTGCGGTGTAGATCTCGCGGCCGTCCACGTCCATGACGCCGTCGCCGATGCCCAGCACCAGCTTGCGCGAGATGACGCGTTTCATACACACGCGATAGGTGACCTTGTGCGCCGTCGGCAGCACCTGGCCTGTGAACTTGACCTCGCCGACACCGAGTGCGCGGCCGTGGCCGGGGTTGCCGATCCAGGCCAGGAAGAAGCCGACAATCTGCCACATGGCATCCAGCCCCAGGCAGCCCGGCATCACCGGGTCACCGGGGAAGTGGCAGCCGAAGAACCAGAGGTCGGGATTGACGTCCAGCTCCGCGATGATCTCGCCCTTGCCGTACTGCCCGCCGTGGTCGGTAATGCGGGTGATGCGGTCCATCATCAGCATGTTCGGCACCGGCAATTGGGCATTGCCGGGGCCGAACATGTCGCCGTGGCCGCAGGCGAGCAGTTGCTCGCGGCTGAAGGATTCTGTTCTGCTCATGCGCGGGGGTAAGTCCTGTGCGGTGGTTTGGTCGGCCCGTTCGCCTGCAGTTGACGGGCGCGCGGCCGCGGGCGGCGGCCGAATCGTGTTGGTTGGCTCAGCTGGCGAGCTTGCGCTCCAGGAAGGCGACGATTTCGTCGAGGCCAATGAGCTGCATGTCTGCGTCGCTGCGGCCCTTGTACTCCACCTTGGCCGCGTCGAGGTGCTTATCGCCGACCACCACCCGATGTGGGATGCCGATGAGCTCCATGTCCGCAAACATGAATCCCGGGCGTACATCGCGGTCGTCCAGCAGCACCTCGATGCCGACGGCGGTCAGGCGTTCGTAGAGGTCATCGACGGCCTCGCGGACGCGGAAGGATTTGCCGTACTTCATCGGTAACAGGGCCACCTCGAAGGGCGCAATGGCAGTCGGCCAGACGATGCCGCGGTCGTCGTGGTGCTGTTCGATGGCGGCGGCCACCACGCGGGACACGCCGATGCCGTAGCAGCCCATGGTCATGGTGACGGCCTTGCCCGCCTCGTCGAGGACCGTTGCCCTCATGGCCTCGGAGTACTTGGTGCCAAGCTGGAAGATGTGGCCAACCTCGATGCCGCGGGCGATGGTGATGGTGCCCTGACCGTCGGGGCTCGGGTCGCCCTCGCTGACATTGCGCAGGTCGGCGACCTCCGGCCGCGGTAAATCGCGGCCCCAGTTGAGGCCGAACCAGTGCTTGCCATCGATATTGGCGCCGGCGCTGAAGTCCGCCGTGACCGCTGCCGCACGGTCTGCGATGCAGGGGATCGGCAGATCCTTCGGCCCGAGGGAGCCTGGGCCCGCGCCAACGGCGCCGCGGATCTCGTCCTCGGCGGCCATGCGCAGCGGGCTCGCCACCTGGGGGAGCTTCTCCGCCTTGACGGCATTCAGCTCGTGATCGCCGCGTACCAGGAGTGCCACCAGGCCCTGCTCGGCGCCGGTGGCCGGGTCGGCGGCGGCCACCACTAGCGTCTTGAGGGTGCGCTCGATGGGCTGGTCGAAGCCCTCCACGAGGTCCGCAATGGTCTTCGCCGTCGGCGTGTCGACCATGCGCGCGTCTTCCATTGGCGCGGCCGGGGCGTCCTTGGCGGCCACCGCCTCAGCCAGCTCGACATTGGCGGCGTAGTCGCTGCGGGTGGAGAAGGCGATGGCATCCTCGCCGGAATCCGCGAGCACGTGAAATTCGTGCGAGGCATTCCCGCCGATGCTACCGGTGTCTGCCTGCACGGCGCGAAAATCCAGCCCACAGCGGCGGAAGATGCGGCTGTAGGTGTCGTACATGACCCCGTAAGTTGCTTCGAGGGATGCGTGGTCCAGATGGAAGGAATAGGCGTCCTTCATCAGGAACTCGCGGGCGCGCATGACCCCGAAGCGCGGGCGGATCTCGTCGCGGAACTTGGTCTGAATTTGATAGAAGTTGACCGGCAGCTGCTTGTAGCTCTTCAGCTCGCTGCGCGCCAGCTCGGTGATGATCTCTTCGTGCGTCGGCCCGAAGCAGAAGTCACGCTGGTGGCGGTCCCGAATGCGCAGCAGCTCCGGCCCATACTGCTCCCAACGGCCGGATTCCTGCCACAGCTCCGCCGGCTGCACCGCCGGCATGGCGACCTCAAGTGCCCCGGCGCGGTTCATTTCGTCGCGCACAATGCGCTCCACCTTGCGCAGCACCCTGAGGCCCAGCGGCAGCCAGGTGTAGAGACCGGCAGCGAGCTTGCGGATCATGCCCGCCCGCAGCATTAGCTGATGGCTAGCGATCTCCGCATCGGCTGGAGTCTCTTTAACGGTCTGGAGCGGAAACCGGGAGGTGCGCATAGCGGCGGGCAACGGGGTGACACAAAGGCCGGAAGTCTAGCGACGGCGGCGCAGACGAACAACCGGCGCCATCGCTCGCTAGACGCCAGCGGTGCCTCGGTGAACGCCCCGGGAGGCCCCGTCTGCTCAGGTACCGAAGGTGCGTCCGTCGAAGCCGAATAGGTGCCGCGGCGGAGCGGCAAACTCGATGTATACCCGCGCCTTGGGGACGCCGAAGTGTTGCTCCATGAATGCACAGAGGGCTGCGGAGTACGCCGCCGTGTGAGCCTCGGGTAAGCCCAGGCTTTTGAGCTCCAGGTAGGCGCAGGGGGCCAGGTCCCCGCCGAAGCTCATGTCGGCGAGGGGCTCGAGCAACACCATGACGTAGCCTTCGGGCTTGCCGAGCAGCTCCGCGACGGCGGCTGAGGCCGCCTGCAGGAGCGCGTCCCGCGGTTGGGGTGGGAGCTCAGCGTTGGTCTTGATCATCAGCGTCGGCATTGGTGAATCTCTTAATCGCTCGACGATTCGGGTCTGCGCAGGTGGGCCGTCCGACCCCGGTCCGACAGCTTACCATTGCACTGGCGGGTAGAACTGGTGCGAAGAACTGGCGGGTCAATACAACCCTGCGGTGGCTGGGGCAGCCGCGGATACGGCCAGCGCAGTGCAGGTGCGGGCGGCTGGGGCGGTCCCGGTCATCGATGGGCCGGACTGCAGCAGCGGGGCAGCCGGGCTCGCCCGCGGCCTGCTCGCGTCCTGATCGGCCGTCAGCGCAATCGGGGCCTGACAACGGGCTCTTGACCGGCGTGCTCGGCTTCACGTATTTTCAAACGTTTTCCGGCGTGCAGGCGCCAGCAGCGCCGCCGCCGCGCGCGCGGCTCGCCCGCTGGCTCAACGCATGCGTTTGCTCACCCGATTCGACGCCTGCTTGGTCCTTCGCCTGTGGCGCAATCATCCTTGCGTCCGCCTCCGGCTGCCTCCACTACCGACCGCCGGTTAGCGTCTTTGCGGGGACTGCGTCCCCAGAGGTCACCCCAATGGATCAACTCAAGCCCGATCAACTCCCGCAGGCGGGGCTCAGGCCAGAGCAGCTAGGATCGGAGACGGGCGGCAGCCCGGATACACTGGTGCCGGAGCTGAGCGGTGCCGACATCACCGTGCAGGCGCTCATCGACGAGGGCGTTGAATTCGTCTTTGGCTATCCCGGTGGCGCGGTGCTGCATATCTATGACGCGCTGTTTCGGCACGACGCCATCAAGCACATTCTCGTGCGCCATGAGCAAGGGGCCACTCATGCCGCCGACGGCTACGCGCGGGCCACCGGCAAGGTCGGTGTTTGCTTGGTGACCTCTGGGCCGGGCGCGACCAACGCCGTCACCGGGATCGCCACCGCCCACATGGACTCCATCCCCATGGTGGTGATCACGGGTCAGGTGCCCACGCCCGTCATTGGCAGCGATGCCTTCCAAGAGGTGGATACCGTGGGCATCACGCGGCCCTGCGTGAAGCACAACTTCCTGGTAAAGCGGGTTGAGGATCTCGCCGAGACCATTAAGAAGGCCTTCTACATCGCCCGGAGCGGGAGACCTGGCCCGGTGGTGGTCGACATCCCCAAGGACGTGACTGACCCGAACATCAAAATTCCCTACCACTACCCCGCGACGATCCAGATGCGCTCGTACAACCCGGCGCAGCGCGGGCACCAGGGGCAGATCAGGAAGGCCGTCGAGAAGATGCTCGCCGCCAAGCGTCCGGTCATCTACACCGGCGGCGGTGTGGTGCTCGGCGACGCGTCGGACGCGCTCATCGCGCTGGTGCGCCAGCTTGGCTATCCCATCACCAGCACTTTGATGGGCTTGGGCGCCTATCCGATGACCGACAAGCTGTTCCTGGGCATGCTCGGGATGCATGGCACCTACGAGGCCAACATGGCCATGCACGAGACCGACTGCCTCATTGCCATTGGCGCGCGTTTCGACGATCGGGTGACGGGCAAGATTGAGCACTTCTGTCCGCATGCCGAAATCATTCACGTGGACGTGGACCCATCGTCCATCTCCAAGACCGTGAAGGTGCATGTCCCCATCGTCGGGCCGGTGCAGAGCGTGCTGGAGGATATGCTGGCGGCGCTGAAGGAGCTTGGAGGCCGACCTGGAACCGGGCCAGATCGGGAGGCGCTCGCCGCTTGGTGGCGGCAAATCGAGGATTGGAAGGGCATAGACTGCCTGCGCTATGACCGCACCAGCGCGGTAATCAAGCCCCAGTTCGCCGTGGAGACGCTGTATAAGGTCACCAACGGGGAGTTGTTTCTGACATCCGACGTGGGCCAGCACCAGATGTTTGCGGCCCAGTTCTACCCATTCGATAAGCCCCGGCGCTGGATCAATTCCGGCGGCCTCGGCACTATGGGCTTTGGCCTGCCGGCGGCCATGGGCGTGCAGCTGGCCTATCCGGACGCCGCCGTCGCTTGTATTTCCGGTGAGGCCAGCATCCTCATGTGCATTCAGGAGATGGCCACCTGCAAGCAGTATGATTTGCCCGTCAAGGTGGTGCTGCTCAACAACGGCTACATGGGCATGGTGCGGCAATGGCAAGAGTTCTTCTACGAAAGCCGCTACGCACACTCCTATGTCGACGCGCTACCGGATTTTGTGCAGTTGGCGCAGAGCTTCGGCCATGTGGGCATGCGCGTCGACAAGCCCGATGAGCTGGAAGCCGCGATGCGCGAGGCCTTTGCGATGAAGGACCGCTTCGTCTTTCTCGACGTCATTGTCGATCCCGCGGAGAACGTCTACCCAATGATTGCCGCCGGCAAGGGTCATCACGAGATGGAACTGCCGCCCACCATGTCGGAAAGGGAGTTGGCGTGATGCGACACATCCTGTCCATGCTGGTGGAAAACGAATCCGGCGCGCTGTCGCGCATCGCCGGACTCTTCTCTGCCCGCGGCTACAATATCGAGTCGCTGACCGTGGCGCCGACAGACGAGCCGACCCTCTCGCGCATGACGCTCGTGACCAGCGGTAACGACGACATCGTCGAGCAGATCAAAAAGCAGCTCAACAAGCTCATCGACGTGGTGAAGCTGCAGGACCTCGCCGAGGGCGAACACATCGAGCGCGAGATGATGCTGATCAAGCTCAAGGCGGCGCGCCCTGATCGCGAGGAGCTGAAGCGGCTCACCGAAATCTTCCGTGCCAAAATCATCGACGTCACCGACGTCAGTTTTGTCGTTGAGCTAACCGGGGCCTCAAAGAAGCTCGATGCCTTCATCCAGTCGGTGCCTGAGGGACTCATCACCGAGGTGGTGCGCTCCGGACCCACCGGCATCCTCCGCGGCGACAAGGGTCTGACCCTTTAAGCCCGCGCTTCGGATGCAGCTTCTCCGGAGCCCTTAGCCCTTAGCCCTTAGCCCTTAGCCCTTCGGCCGAACCGCTTCGGCACTCGCGCCTGCACGGGCCTGCCTTGGCCTCCGCCGGACGCCCTTTACTCTCCAACATCGAATCCAGGAACCCGTTTCATGGCCATCAACGTTTACTACGATAAAGACGCCGACCTCTCGCTGATCCAAGGCCGCACTGTAGCCATCATTGGCTATGGCTCCCAGGGCCATGCCCATGCGAATAACCTCAAGGATTCGGGTGTCTCCGTGGTCGTTGGGCTGCGCCCGGGCAGCGCCTCCGCCGCCAAGGCCACCAATGCGGGGCTAACGGTGCGTGATATCCCGGCCGCCGTGGACGGTGCCGATGTCGTCATGGTGCTGGCACCGGACGAGCATCAAGCGAATCTGTACCGCGAGCAGATTGAGCCGAACATCAAAGAGGGGGCGGCACTGGCCTTCGCGCACGGTTTTAATATCCACTTCGGCGCCATCGAGCCGCGTGCCGATCTCGATGTCATCATGGTCGCGCCGAAGGGTCCGGGCCATCTCGTGCGCAGTACCTACACCCAGGGCGGCGGCGTACCAAGCCTCATTGCTGTGCAGCAGGATGCGAGCGGCAGCGCCCGGGACATCGCCATGGCCTACGCGAGTGCGAACGGTGGTGGCCGTGCAGGCATTATCGAGACCACCTTCCGTGAGGAATGCGAGACCGACCTCTTCGGCGAGCAGGCGGTGCTTTGCGGTGGCCTGACCGCGTTGATCCAGGCCGGCTTCGAGACCTTGGTCGAAGCGGGCTACGAGCCCGAGATGGCCTACTTCGAGTGCTTGCACGAGGTCAAGCTCATCGTCGACCTCATCTATGAGGGCGGCATCGCTAACATGCGCTATTCCATCAGTAATACCGCCGAATACGGCGACCTGACGCGCGGGCCGCGCATCATCACTGATCAGACGAAGGCAGAGATGAAGCGCATCCTGGGCGAGATCCAATCCGGCAATTTCGCGAAGGAGTTCATCCTCGAGAACCAAGCGGGTGCACCGTCCATGAAGGCCATGCGCCGGCTCGGGCAGGAGCATCAGATCGAACAAGTCGGCGAGCGGCTGCGCGAAATGATGCCCTGGATCCGCGAGCGGCAGCTCGTGGACAAGTCCAAGAACTGATAGGTCGCCGTCGGCGGCTGGGGCGCTAGCGCGACTGCGCGCAGCGCCGCGGCACAATGGATTGGCAGCCCGCTTCTGGCAAGGCACAGCCGAAGATTGTCGAGGCACTGGTTCATCGAGACGGTCGCGGGTCGTGAACCGGCTCGGGCCGCGGGTCGGAGACGAGCCGGCCGCGGCGTCAGCGTGCTGCGTCAACGCTGAGTCATTCACCCCGGGCCATTCACCCCGGGCCACGCGACGCCGGGCGGGCGGATTCGGGCAGGCGCGCCGGCAGGCAGGCAGATTGAACGGCAGCCAGTGCATAGTTGGGATGTCTGACGCCCAGGTCGGCTTCGACGCTGACCGCGGCGATGCTGACCGCGCCGGGCGTCGTCTCTCCGCCCTGTTGCTCGCCGCGGGTGCGGGCCGGCGCTTTGGGGGCGACAAGCTCTCGGCGCCGCTGTCTGACGGTACCCCTGTGGGCGTCGCTGCTGCGCGTCATCTGCTCGCAACGGGCTCTCCGGTTTACGCCGTGGTGCGTTCCGCTGACTGCGGGATCGCCCCGGCACTGACGCAGCTCGGCGTTCAGCTGGTCCCCTGCGGCGATGCCCACCGCGGTTTGGGTTACAGCCTGGCTTGCGGCGTGCGGGCGAGTGCCGACGCGGACGGTTGGCTCGTCGCCCTGGCCGACATGCCCTTCGTGCAACCCGCGAGCATCTCTGCCGTCGCGCAGGCACTCGCGCGTGGCGCCCCCATGGCCGCACCGGCCTATGCCGGCCGACGCGGGCATCCCGTGGGCTTTGCCGCACACTTCCGGCAGCAGCTGCTGGCGCTCAGGGGCGATGTGGGCGCCCGGCAACTGCTCCGGGCGCATGCAGACCGTCTCGTGGCGGTGGCAGTGGATGACCCGGGTGTGCTGCGCGATGTCGACCGCCCCGCCGATCTGCTTGCCGAAGGTCTGGTCCATCGCGATCTGGACGCCCGCGAATTGGCCCCGGCCGATTCGTCTGCTCAGGCGCTGGGGCGTGGCACCCAGGCCGTTGCTGGAGGTCCAACAGAGCGATAGACCGATCAGCCAGTTTGTCGGCCATCCGGTCCAGCACCGTCCGAGAGCCTCATGACTGCATCCCGCAAAGACCTCGAACGCACCTCGAGCGATCACGAGATCGACGCCTTCCTGGAACAGGTGGCTCGAACCCCGCAGCGCCACAACTCCGGGCCGAAGGGACGACTCATCTTCGCCATGGATGCCACCGCCAGCCGGGAGCCCACCTGGGACCGGGCCGCTGGCATCCAAGCGTCCATGTTTCAGGAAACCCGTGACTTGGGCGGGCTCGAGGTGCAGCTCTGCCACTACGGGGGCTTTAAGGAGTTCCATGCGTCGCCGTGGTGCGCCCGCGCCGACGAGCTCTTGCCGCGCATGACCCGCGTGCGGTGCGCCGCCGGGCTCACGCAGATCGCGCGCGTGCTGGCCCACGCCAAGACCGAGGCGGGCCGTAAGCCGGTCAATGCCCTGGTATTCGTCGGTGATTGTGTCGAAGAGGACCATGACCGGCTGGCGGGGGCAGCCGGGGAGCTGGGGCTACTGGGCGTGCCCGTGTTCGTCTTCCAAGAGGGCCGGGAGCCGGGCGCCGAGTGGGTGCTCAAGGACATCGCCCGCCTCTCAGGCGGTGCGTGGTGCCCCTTCGATCACAGGAGCCCGCAAGTCCTGAAGGATCTGCTCAGCGCCGTTGCAGTGTTCGCAGCCGGTGGGCGCCGCGCGCTCACGGATTTCAGCCGGCGTCGCGGCGGCGCTGTGTTGCGCTTGACCCAGCAGCTGGAGCGGCGATGATCCTGTCGGTCGGATCGCCTGACGGGGGGCGCACATGGGTCGGCTGATCGTTCTACTGGCGCTGGGGCTTGCACTTTGGTGGCTCCTGCATTGGTTTCGCAGCACGCCGTCACGTCAGGTTGCCGAAGTGCTGCGGAAGGCGTCCGTGTGGGCGCTAGTGGCGCTGCTGTTGCTCGCAGTGATGAGCGGGCGACTCAACCCGCTGTTCGCGGCGTTGGCGGCTGCAGTTCCGGTGGCGTTCCGGGCGCTGCATCTGCTGCAAGGATTGCCGGCGCTGCAGCGCCTGCTGCAATCCCTCGGACTGGTGGGCCCGGGGCCGGTGGGCGGCGGCGCCGGCGCGGGGCGGCGCTCGTCCATCCGCACCCGCTACCTCGACGTGTCGTTGGACCACGAGAGCGGCGACATGGACGGCGAGGTGCTGGAGGGCCCCTTCGCCAGTCAGCGCATCTCAGCGCTCACGCTGGCCCAGCTGCTGCGCATGTTGGAGCTCTACCAGGAATCCGACGCCCGCTCGGCGGCGGTGCTGGCCGCCTACTTGGACCGTGACCACCCCGACTGGCGCGAGGAAGCGGCAGCCGCCGGTAGCGGTGGGGCCGGGCAGGGTGCCGGCGGCGACGGCCGGGCGGCGGCGCGCGGCATGAGCAAAGAGGACGCCTGGTCCATTCTCGGCCTAGAGCCCGGCGCCAGCGCAGAGGCCATCCGCACCGCCCACCGCCGGCTCATGCAGCGCCTGCACCCAGACCGCGGCGGCAGCGATTACCTGGCCGCGCAGATCAACGCGGCAAAGGATCTGTTGCTGGGGGACTGAGCAGGCTTCGGGTCGAGCTTGCGCGCGGCCATCGGGCCATTGTCGCATCGCGGACGCCAGCGTGTCGGTTTCGGTGATAAACGCCGGTCACCGTCTGTGCAGCCTCGGTCCCGGGTGCATCGCCTACCACAAGCCCGTAATCATTGAGCGGCTGGAACCCGATTCGCCCGCGTGGCGCGACTATCGAGCTTGGCACACCTGGCGGGCCTTGCGCGGTGATGAATGCGGCCGACATGCCGCTTGGCGGCGCGTCGAGCAAGAATTGGGAACGCTGCTACTGCGCCGACGCACCTGAAGCATCGGCGTGGACGTTGAGCCGACGCGGTTCGCGAACGATTGTGCGGGTTCGCGGCCCGCTCACCGGCAGGCATGTTCAGCCGAACGCATGATCTGAGCCACCGGGCGACGCTCGGTTGACGTCATCGGAACGTAACCACAGTGCCGACGGACTCAGGCAATATCTCTCCCGCGGCTATGCCGGCCTCCCTCAGGCTCGACACACTTCTCGAGCCAACCCTTGTCTACCTCTTCGCCCGCCTTAGCCTGCGGGCGTCTTTTTTTTACGGCAGCGATGACCGGCATCAGCTCGGACCCTGCTTCGAGAGACTCGGGCAACAGCCGACGCACCATCGAATTGATCTCTTCATGCCAGGGCGTCATCGATGTCGGACAGCCCGTCCATGCCCGCTTGGATCTCCACGCATTCGGCTGGACCGGGCGCCTCGCGCAAGCCTGCCTCGGCACAGTGATCGGCACGGATTGCCAAGGTCACGGTGAGGTCATCTTCGGCGCCTATACTCCGGCGTCACACCCATTGCGTCGGGAACGACAATGCAAATGCCCTATCTTCCGCTCGCCGGTCTACGTGGCTTGATCCTAGGTGTGGCGAACGAGCACAGCATCGCCTGGGGTTGTGCACAGCAAGCGCATCGGCAGGGGGCCAAGCTGGTCCTCTCCTATCTCAACGAGAAGGCCAAGACCTACGTCGCCCCGCTGGCCGAGCAGGTCGAGTCGCCTTTGCTTCCGTGCGACGTCACGGTAGCGGGCTCCTTGGAAGGCTTCGTCGAGCAGGGCGTCGCGAGCCTTGGTGGCCTCGACTTCGCCGTGCACGCAATCGCCTGGGCGCCTGCTGACGATTTGCATGGCCGGGTCACGGACAGCAGTCGCGAGGGCTTCAACCAGGCGATGGCCATTTCCTGCCATACCTTCGCCGAGCTGGGCAGGCTCTGCGAGCCGCACATGACGCTGGGCGGGACCCTGGTGACCATGACCTACCATGGTGCCAATGTCGCGATCCCGCACTACGGCATGATGGGTCCGGTCAAGGCGGCGCTCGAAGGGCTGGTGCGCTACATGGCGCTGGAGCTTGGCCCAAAGCGGATCCGTGTCCATGCCGTGTCGCCCGGGCCAATCATGACCCGTGCGGCCTCCGGACTGGCGAACTTCGACGAGCTGCTGAGCACGGCCAAACAACGGGCGCCGCTGCAGCGCCTCGTCACCCAAGAGGAAGTCGGTGCACTGACGGCCTTCCTGGTCGGCACTGGCGGCTCAGGGATGACCGGGCAGACGCTCTTCGTCGACGGCGGTATGCATGCCGTCGGGTGAAGGCCCCTCGCGCAGAGCCTGTACGTCCAACACTCATCTCTTTGCGGTCCGGAGGACGCATCCATGCGCATGCAAGACAAGGTTGCCATCGTCACGGGTGCGGCCAGCGGCATCGGCCGCGGCATCGCCCTGGCGTTTGCCCGCGAGGGCGCTAAGGTCGCCATCGCCGACCTGAACCTGGCGGGGGCGGAGGCCGTTGCCGGGGAGATTCGTGACGCCGGTGGCCAAGCCATCGGCGTTGGCATGGATGTCACCAAAGAGGCGGAGGTCGAGGCCGGTGTCGAGCGCGCTGCAACCGCGCTCGGCGGCGTCCATATCCTGGTGAGCAACGCTGGCGTTCAGATGATCGGCCCGCTGCACGAGCTGCCGTTCGAGACCTGGAAAACGATGCTCGCGATCCACCTCGACGGCGCCTTCCTGACAACCAGCGCCTGCCTCAAGCGCATGTACGCCCAGAACGAAGGTGGTGCCATCGTCTACATGGGGTCGGTGCATTCTAAGGTCGCGAGCCCCCTCAAGGCGCCCTACGTGACGGCCAAGCATGGCCTGCTCGGCCTGTGCCGGGTGGTGGCCAAGGAAGGGGCTGCCCACGGGGTAAGGGCAAACGTCGTATGCCCTGGATTCGTGCGCACGCCTCTGGTGGACAAGCAGATCCCCGAGCAAGCGCAGGAGCTAGGTATCAGCGAGGCAGACGTGGTCAAGAACGTGATGCTCAAGGACACGGTCGACGGTGAGTTCACAACCGTCGAGGACGTTGCGGAGGCGACCCTCTTCCTCGCCGCGCATCCGAGCAACGCCTTGACCGGACAGTCGCTCATCGTCAGCCACGGTTGGACCATGGAGTAAGGGGAAGCGTCATGAAGAGCAAGCTCGTTTCGGCCGATGAGGCGGTACGCCTCGTTCACGATGGCGATACCCTGGTGTTCTCGGGCTTCGGTGTCGTGGGGGTGCCCGACGCCCTGGGCGTTGCCCTGGAAGAGCGCTTTCTCGAGACCGGCACGCCGCGAGCCCTCACCCTGCTCTTCGGCGGCGGACCGGGCGACGGTCAGGATCAGGGCGCCAATCGGCTCGCGCACGAGGGGCTCATCAAGCGCGCCATCGGCGGCCACTGGGGGCTGGTGCCCAAGCTCGGCGGGCTCGCCCTCGCCAACAAGATCGAGGCCTACAACCTGCCACTCGGGGTGATCTCGCATCTGTACCGCGATATCGCCGCCGGCAACCCGGGCAACCTGTCTCCCGTTGGGCTCGGCACCTTCGTCGACCCGCGGCTGGAAGGCGGTAAGGTCAACGCGTGCTCGCAGGAGGATCTGGTGGAGGTCACCACCCTCGGCGGGCGCGAGATGCTGTTCTACAAGGCGCCGACGCCGAACGTGGCCTTTATCCGCGCCACCACGGCGGACACGGACGGCAACCTGGCCCTCAATCGCGAGGCACTGACCCAGGATACGCTCGCCATCGCAATGGCCACCAAAAACGCCGGTGGCCTGGTCATCGCGCAGGTCGAGTACGTCACCGAAGCCGGCGCCCTACTGCCGCGGCAGGTGCAGGTGCCGGGTATCTTGGTGGATTGCGTGGTCGTGGCCACGCCCGAGCATCATTGGCAGACCTACGGCACCCGGTATTCGCCTGCGCTCTCCGGCGAGATGCGGGTACCGCTCGATGCGCTGCCGCCGATGGCGCTCGACGCGCGCAAGGTGATCGCGCGGCGCGCCGCGTTCGAGCTGATGCCGAACGCCGTCGTGAATCTCGGCATCGGCATGCCGGAAGGGGTGGCCAACATTGCGGCCGAGGAGCATCTCCTTCCCTACATGACCCTCACCGCCGAGCCCGGGATTGTCGGCGGCGTGCCTGGTAGTGGGTTGAACTTTGGTACGTCGATCAATGCCTCAGCGCAGCTCGACATGAATCAACAGTTCGACTTCTACGACGGCGGTGGTCTCGACCTGGCTGTCCTTGGTCTTGCCGAGTGCGACGCCTGCGGCAACATCAACGTCAGTCGTTTCGGGACCAAGCTGGCCGGCGCCGGGGGATTCATCAATATCACCCAAAATAGCCGGGTCGTCGTCTTTGTCGGTACCTTCATGGCCGGTGGTCTGCAGGTCGAGGTGAGCGGCGGGCAGCTCAAGATCCTCCAAGAGGGCAAGTATCGGAAGTTCGTCGAAAAGATCGACCAGGTGACCTTCAGCGGCGAGTACGCGGCGCAACATGGCAAACGGGTGATCTATGTCACCGAGCGCTGCGTGCTGGTGCTGACCGCCGAGGGTCTCGAGCTGACCGAGGTTGCTCCTGGCATTGACATCGAGCGCGATATCCTCGCGAACATGGCGTTCCGGCCAATCATCACGAGCCCGCAGGTCATGGACGAGCGCATCTTTCGCCCGGATTCGATGGGGCTAAAAGACTCGTTGCTCGCGATCTCGCTCCTCGACCGCATTGCCTACGATGCCGACCGCAATCTCCTTTTCCTCAACTTCCAGGCCCTCAAGCTGCGCACGCCGAAAGACGCACTGGATGTTCAGGACGTGGTGGAACATCGCTGCCAAGAGATCGGAAAGAAGGTCGACGTCATCGTCAACTACGACGGCTTCGAGGTCAGTGAACCGGCTCTGGACGCCTATGCCCAGGTGGTCGAGCACATGGTCACGCACTACTACGGCAAGATCACCCGCTATACCACCAGCGCTTTCCTGCGCGACAAGCTGGGTACTGCAATTCAGGACCGCGGCTTGGCGCCGCACATCTACGAAACGCGTACAGAAGCGGAAATGGCGCTCTAGTCTGACGCCCCTGCCGATGCATCGACCAGCCGGAGGTTCCTGGCGAGGCAAAGCTGCAGACCAATGATCCCTCAAGCGAGCGAGAGGTCCTCCAAGAAAAGGTCACGAAAGATTCACGCCGTCGCAACCTGACGCCCTTAGGCTGTGTTGCAGTGCAACAAACAGGCCCGGCGCCGTCGCGCGGCCTACGGAGACACTGCGATGGCCGACTTCCTCGAGAACCGGACTTACGACGAGATCCAGGCTGGGCAGACCGCCGAGCTCCAGCGCACCCTCACACGGGACGACTTGGCTCTGTTCAGCAAGGTGTCGGGCGATTTGAACCCGATCCACATGGACGAGGACTATGCCCACGCCCGCGGTGCGAAGGGCGTGGTCGGCCACAGCCTCTGGGCGACTGGACTCATCTCCAGCTTGCTTGCCAACGTGCTGCCGGGGCCAGGGACCGTGTATCGCCACCAGGACGCCGAGTTTCACCGCCAGGTGCACTTGGGTGACACGCTGACGGCCAAGGTCAAGGTCGTCGAGAAGCTGCCGGAACGGCTGATCCAGTTCGACTGTTCCGTGATCAATCAAGCGGGCGAGCCGGTGATGACCGGGCGCGCCGTCGTCGTGGCGCCCATCGAGAAGCTCCGCATCGCAGTGGCCGACGTGGCCGATGTCTCGGTCCGGCACCACGACAGCTTCGCGACGCTGTTCGACAAGGTTCGGGCACTTGCACCCGTTCCGACCGCCGTGGTGCATCCCGTGGACCAAGTGTCCCTCGCGGGCGCCATGGAGGCGGCAGAGGCGACCTTCATCGCGCCCATGCTGGTGGGGCCGGAGCAGCGCATTCGCGCCCTCGCCGAGGAACTCGGCATCGACATCAGCTCGGCCCAGATCATCGACGTGCCCCATAGCCACGCCGCCGCCGCCCGCGCCGTGGAGCTGATCCGTGAGGGCAGGGCCGAGGTCCTGATGAAGGGCAGCCTGCACACGGACGAGGTCCTGAGCGCAGTGCTGAACAAGGCCACAGGTATTCGCACTGAGCGGCGCATCAGCCATATCTTCTTGATGGACGTGCCCACCTATCCGAAGTTGCTGCTGGTCTCCGACGCCGCGGTGAACATCGCGCCGGATCTGGACGGCAAGCGCGACATCTGCCAGAACGCAATCGACCTCGCCCTGACGGTCGGCGTCGAGCGGCCCAAAGTGGCCATTCTGTCGGCGGTGGAGACGGTTCGGCCCAAGATCCAGTCCACGCTTGATGCGGCGGCCCTGTGCAAAATGGCGGACCGTGGTCAGATCACCGGCGGCGTGCTGGACGGCCCGCTGGCCATGGACAACGCCGTCAACCTGGAGGCGGCGCGCATCAAGAAGATCGACTCCCCGGTGGCAGGTGTCGCGGACGTGCTGATCGCGCCGGACCTGGAAGCAGGCAACATCCTGGCGAAGCAGCTGATCTTCCTGGCCAACGCCGAGGCCGCGGGCATCGTCCTAGGCGCCCGGGTGCCGATCATTCTCACGTCGCGCGCCGATAGCGTGCGCACCCGCCGGGCTTCCGCGGCCACCGCCGTCCTCCATGCGCACGCGGTGCGCCAGGGGCTGCACGACAAGCTCGTGCATTGAGGAGGCGACCATGAGCGCTTCCCCAAGCACTGATGAGCGCGCTGGCTTGATCCTGACGCTGAATGCGGGCTCTTCCAGCATCAAGTTCGCGGTCTACTCCGCCGGCGCCGGTGCCAGCGATCCGGCGTTGCTCGCGAAGGGCCAGGTGGAGGGCATCGGCACAAGGCCGCACTTCCTGGCGCAGCGCCCGTCCGGCGAGGTGGTCTCGGAGAGCTGGTGGGAGCCGGCCGCCGATGGTCACGGCTCGGACGGCGGCCACGCCCGCGCCTTTGCCCAGATTTGGAGCTGGCTTGCGGACTTCGGCGACGGCGAGCAGATCATGGCCGTCGGCCATCGCGTTGCCCATGGTGGTGAGGACTACGCGCAGCCGGTGCGCATCACACCGGAGATTATCCAGGCGCTCGCCCGTTTGATCCCGCTGGTGCCGCTGCACCAACCGAATAACCTCGCTGCCATCACGGCCGTCGCTGCCGATCATCCGGATCTGCCGCAGGTGGCTTGCTTCGACACCGGCTTCCACCGCGGGCGCGCGTTGGTGACCGAGCAGCTCGGCCTGCCGCGGGCACTACTGGACCGGGGCGTCAAGCGCTACGGCTTCCATGGGCTGTCCTACGAGTACATCGTCGAGAAGCTTCGCACCATCGCGACCGACGTGGCGGATGGGCGTGTCGTTGTTGCCCACCTCGGCAGCGGTTGCAGCATGACGGCCATCCGTGCCGGGCGCAGCGTCGACACCACCATGGGCTTCTCGGCGCTGGACGGGGTGCCCATGGGCACCCGCCCCGGTGCGCTGGATCCCGGCGTGCTGCTGTTTCTGATGCGCGAGGACGGACTTGGGGTCGAGGCGCTGGAGCGTCTCCTCTACAAGCAGTCCGGCCTGCTCGGCCTCTCTGGTGTCAGCAACGACCTGCGCGCGCTGCACCAGAGCGACGACCCGGGCGCCGCGGAGGCCATCGACTTCTTTATCTACCGCATTGGCCAGACGCTCGGGGCGCTCACCGCGTCGCTCGGCGGGCTGGATGCGCTGGTGTTCACCGCCGGGGTCGGCGAGAACGACGCGGTCATCCGCGCGCGGGTCTGTGCCGACGCGGCCTGGCTCGGCATCGCGCTCGATGCCGAGATCAACGCCGCCGGGCACTTTGGCCAGGGCGCCCGCGTCAGTGCCGAAGGCCGCCGCCCGGAGGTCTGGGTCATCCCCACGGACGAGGAGCGGATGATCGCACGGCACACCCTGCGGGTGGTGCGCGGGGCTTGAACGTAGAAAGAGCGGTTAACCGCTTCCTCCTAGGTTGAAGACAGCGCTCGCGCTACGGCGCCACACGCATGAGTCAATCACGGGCGATCAGCGCCAGCATCCATCGAGGCACACCAGCATGTTCGACTACCGCAAGTACCTGCCCGAGTCACTGAAACCGTTCACCAACGGCGGGTCCATGACCGGGGCCTTCGAGCAATGGACCCGCTCCCTGGACGGCCACGACGATGCCCACTTCCAGTACGGGCGTGACCTCGGTTTCATCGCGCAGGCCCACGGCAAGCAGGCATTGGAGACGGCGCAGGCCAACAGCGAGGCCAACTGGGCGCGTTGGCAGCAGGTGATGGCCGGGTTCATGACACCGATGCTGGGCCAACACTGGTGGTCCTATGTCGTCGACGGCGCGGAGCGCTCCGTGCTCTTTGCCGACGCCATGCGTGAGCGCGGCAACCACTTCGTCGAGCACGAGGAGGGCAGCCACAAGACCGTGCTGAGCTGGGAGCACGAGATCGTCGTCGACGGCAAGACCCTGCCGCGGCCAGTGAACTACTCCCTGGTGCGCATCGTGCCCCCCGAAGGGGTCACGGTGCGCCAGGACGGGCGCCCCTACATCATCATCGACCCGCGCGCTGGCCACGGCTCCGGCATCGGCGGCTTCAAGCACGCGAGCGAGGTGGGGGCGGCCATCCACGGCGGCCATCCGACCTACTTCGTCACCTTCACGCGCATGCCCACGCCGGGTCAGACGCTCGCAGATGTGACCGCGGCCGAGGCCGACTTCGTCCGCGAGGTCCGCCGGCTGCACCCCGACGCACCCAAGCCCGTGATCATCGGCAACTGCCAAGGCGGCTGGGCGTCGATGCTGCTCGCCGCGACCAATCCGGATATCACGGGGCCGGTGGTGGCCAATGGGGCGCCGCTGTCCTATTGGGCCGGGCAGAAGGGCAAGAACCCAATGCGCTACCTGGGCGGGCTCGTGGGCGGCGCCGCCAGCGTGCATCTCCTGTCGGACCTGGGCAACGACCGCTTCGATGGGGCCAATCTGGTGTTCAACTTCGAGCGCCTGTCGCCCAGCAATACCTGGTGGGAGAAGTACTACAGCCTCTGGGACAAGATCGACACCGAGGTGCCGCGCTTCGTCGGCTTCGAGCGCTGGTGGGGCAGCTTTTACTACATGACCCCGGAGGAGATCGCCTGGATCGTTGAGAACCTGTTCGTCGGCAACCGCCTGGGCCGCGGCAAGGCGCATCTAAACGAACGCACCCACGTGGATCTGCGCGACATCAATTCGCCGATCATCGTCTTTGCCTCCCATGGCGACAATATTACGCCGCCACAGCAGGCCCTGGGCTGGATCGCCGATCATTATCATGACGTGCAGGAGATCAAGGCGCGCGGCCAACGGATTCTCTACACCCTGCACCCGAGTGTTGGCCACTTGGGCATCTTCGTGTCGTCCTCGGTGGCGAAAAAGGAGCACGGTGAGATCGTCTCGACGTTGAAGGCCATCGAGGCACTGGCGCCGGGTCTCTATGAGATGGTCATCACCGAAGAGGAAGGCGAAGGCGTGGACAAGTCCTTCAAGGTCGCCTTTGCTGAGCGCAGCATCGAGCACATGATGGAGCAGTGTGGCGGCGATGACTCCGACAAGCCCTTCGCCACCGTTGCGCGCTTCTCCGAGCTCGGCACAGAGACCTACGACCTGACCATCCGTCCCTTCATCAAGGCCATGGCCAACCAGGCCACTGCAGAGCTCTTGGCGCACACCAGCCCCATGCGCCTGCAGCGATGGCTTGCGAGTGATCGCAACCCGGCCATGCAGCCGATCAAGGGCCTCGCTGAGCAGGTGCGGGCCAAGCGGCAGGCCGCCGCCGACGACAACCCGTTCCGGCAACTGGAGCGGCACAACGCCAAGCTGGTCACCCAATGGTGGGACGGCGTGCGCGACCTGCAGAACGCGATGATCGAGTGGAACTTCCACCTGCTCTGGGCGGCACCACCGGTGCAGGCGCTCGGCGAGCGTTTGAGTACCACCGTCGCCCGCTCGGAACCGCGGGAGGATCTGCGCACGCTGACGACGGTGCAGGACGCCCTCGACCGCATCGACCTCGGCGACTTCCCCGACGGCGTGGTCCGGATGCTGATTTTCCTGGCAAACTCTCGCAAGGAGGTGCGCCGCTCGCGGCTGGAGCGCAGCAACCAGATGCTGCTGTCGACGGAGCCGTTCGCCAGCATGAAGCCCAAGCATCGCACCCGTATGATCCATAAGGAGTCCCTGATTGTCGGCTACGAGCCAGAGGCGGCCATGGCGGCACTGCCGAAGCTGCTGCGGACCGAGGAGGAGCGCAAACGCGCGCTCAAGCTGTGCGAGGAGATCGCCGGGCCGCGCGAGGAAATGAGCCGCGAGACCATCGATATGATGAACCGCCTGGCGCTCGCCCTCGGCGAAGAGCCCCTCGCCATCCTCTCCGACGCCTCGGGTAACGTGCTGCGCATCGCGTGAGCGAACGCGCCATTTTCCGCCTGTACGAAGGCCTGATTAGGCGCTTGCCGGGCTGCGCTGCACCGTCGCCGGCCGGGTCATCCGCACACGGGTTCGCGCCGGGCCAGCTCGGTATACCCGTCGCGCGGTGGGCTCCGCGTCGCGAAGCGCGTCTGTGATGCCCGAGGGCGAGGCAACACGACGCCCCACGGCCTGCGAGCCCCATAGCGAGCGGTTATCACGCCGCTATCGGCATGATCAGCCGGGGCCGAAGCAGTACAGCCCTATGGGACGGGACTAGAAGGGTCACTATGCAACCAGACCACGCGGCCGCCATCCCCGCACCCCTCCGCGAGTGGCTCGCCACAGTCAACGCGGCCAAGGCGGCGGCGCATGCCACCGGCTACCGTCGCACGGTGACCAATGCGCGTGAGGCCTTCGACGCCCTGATCCGTACCTTCGTCACCGGGCGCCCGGAACTCGCCCTGGTGCGCGATGACCTGATCCCGGGGCCGGACTACTTGGTGCCGGTGCGCATCTACCATCCGGCGCCGGCCGAGCACCGGCCGGTCGCGCTGTTCCTGCACGGCGGCGGCCACGTCGCGGGTAGCGTCAGCATCTACGACCCCATCG
>CAZGCI010000050.1:0-28254 GCA_964524185.1 uncultured Thiohalocapsa sp.
GCAACCCGCCCGCCGCCAACAGTACCGGCGGGGCGCCGGGCGCAAGCCAGGCATGCGGCGCGCGGGCGCCGACCCGCCGATCCAGGTCTGCGGGAACCACGGGGTTGGGCAAGACGCGCAAGGGCACGCCGACAATGCCTAGCCGCCTTTCGAGATCATCGGCAACGGCGCGGGAGACAGCCGTGATGGCGTCGAGGCGCAGGTAATCCCGCCGCACGCGCTGTCGCGCACGCCAGGTGCGCAATGGATTGAGCCCTTTGCCGGCCAGGCTCACCGACAGGGGAGTGCCGACGGTGGCCACCAAGCACCAGTTCGCCCCGAGCCGCTCCTGTGCCGCCAGTGCAGCGCGATCGTCCGCGAGCTTGCCGGTAAGCAACAGCTGCGGCGGACGATCACGCAGCGCCTGGCTCAGGGCATCAGGAGCCGCGTTGAGGACTACGATCCGGACGGCATCCGGCAGCTGTTCGAAATAGGGGTGGTCGGTGCGGCCGACCAATAGATCCACTTCGCAGTCAAGGGCCGAGAGACCGCCCGCAAGGCCCGTCATGACCCGTTCGACACCGCCGTCACCGAAGGCGCGCACAGCCAGTGCCACGTGCATCAGCGCTGCCCACCGGCCTCGGCACGCGTGCCGGCAAACAGACCGACACTCAGCGCAGCGCCCGCCAACAGCGCCCAGTAGGCCCGCCAGGGCTGGCGCATGGCATGGAAATCGAACAGATTCCAGAGCATCAGAAACAGCAGCGCGAGGGCCAAAAAACGCGCGACATCCGCATCGATGCATCCTGCCACGTATCCTTTGTGTACAGCGCGGAAGAGCAGCGCAAGAATCCCGAGCCACAGGAGGAGCCCCAACAGCCCCAATTGCACCAGCACCTCCAGGTAAGTGTTGTGCAAATGCACCAGGGGACCGACGTCGACCGACATCACCGTCGGATCTCCGCTGGCGGCCAACAGGGCCCGGCCGGCCCCAGGCCCCCACCCGAGCCAGGGGTGCTCCATCCAGGCAGCGATGCCGAAGCGCTGCGCATGCCAGCGCTGGCTGAGGGACGAATCCGGCGCGTAGCCGATCTCACCGGCGAGCATGCCCTGCACCGTTCCCCATTCGGAGGTGAGACGCTCGGCCATCGGCCCCGCGTACAGGGCCATCAGCACCGCCGCTGTTGTCAGCAACGCCAGGACGAATCGCGGCGTCACGCGCAGCGCGCTCGCCCTGATGGCGCTGATGGCGGAGGCCAATCCCACCGCCGCCGTTAGCCCCAGCGCCAGCACGGCACCCCGCGAGAGCGTCATCAGAAAGCCCTGCGCCACCAACACTGTCGCCAGCCACCACAGCGCCAGGCCCCAAGGGTCGGCAAAGGCCCAGCAGCGCCGGCGCAGGACCACGAGCCCGATCAACGCGGTCCCAGCGAACAGGCCAAACACGTTGGCCGGGAAGCCGAAGCCAGGTCGCGACACCAAGAGGTCGGCCGGTGCAGCGAGCAATAACCCCCAGTCCAAACGCCACAGAGCGCCGATGACGAGCCCAAGAAGGGCAAGCCCCAGCAGGCGCAGCAAACGACCCTGCTCGCCTCTCAACAGGTAGGCCAGTGGAACAAAGAGCAACAAGAGCGCCCACTGGATGGCGGCCTCCATGCGCACTTCGAAGGAACCGCCCGGATAGCTGGCTAGCAAGCCCCGCCCCAATGCATAGAGCACGAAGACTCCTGTGAGCAGCACCACCGCCGACAGTGGCCAACGCGGGCGTCGGATGAGGCTGAGCACGAAGGCCAGCGCCATCATTCCCAGCCCCACCGAGACACCGGCGGGGGCGGAAAACATGGCCAGTGCCGTGACGTCAAGCCCCGCGCGCCGCAGGCGGTCAATCCAAAGGTCCAAGGCGGTGCGTCGGGCTGTGGTGCATCGGCGGATCGCGGGGGCGAATGCGGGGATGGGGATCACCCGAGAAGGCGTAGTTGACCGCTTCGACGGGCATGCAACTGGCTATGTTTTCCGGGGTTGCAGTCGTCCTGTTCGCATTACCCAACGGGTGAGGCGCGCCACGGCCGCCAATGTACCCCCCGCGGGACACACCCTGAGGATCGACCAACTGCTCCTTCTAAGGTAGCGCAACAGCGGGCCTCGCTTGGGCGCAAGCGCATGGTAGCAGAGGCTGGAGCCCGCCAGACTGGTGGGTGAGGCTTTTGGTTCCCGCGGCGCCTGCATGGCAAGATGCGCCGCACTGCCCGCGCGCGCCGACGCCAAGAGCCCCTCAGAACCACAGCGTGAACCCGTTGCACCCGCGTCTCCAAGCCCGATGGCGCCTCCCGCCATGTGCGGCATAGCAGGTTTCATAGGCGCCGACGGGGCGCCTCCGACACCAAGCCTGCTCGCCGGCATGGCGGCCCGGCTCGCCCATCGCGGTCCGGATGATCAGGGCAGCTGTCGTATCGGTCCGGTCGGGCTCGCACAGACGCGGTTGTCCATCATCGGGCTCGACACCGGCCATCAGCCCATGGTCAGCAGCGATGGCGCGCTCGCGTTGGTGGCCAACGGCGAGGTCTACAACTATCGCGAGCTGGACAGGGCGCTGGGCCTGCTAGCGCCGGCGCCGACATCGGGCTCCGACTCGGCAACCATCCTGCATGCCTACGCGGTGTACGGCGACGCCTGCGTGCAGCACCTGCGGGGCATGTACGCCTTCGCGCTCTACGACCATCGCCGCCGCCGGCTGCTGCTGGTGCGCGACCGCCTCGGCATCAAGCCGCTCTTTTACACCAGGCTGCCGGGCGGCATCGCCTTCGCCTCCGAGATCAAGGCCCTACTGCCTTTGCTTCCAGGGCTGCCCGCGGTGCACGCCCCGGCGCTGCGGCAGTACCTTCTACAGCAGTTCAGTACCGGGCGCGAGACGACCTTCGCTGGTATCGAGCGGGTGCTCCCGGGCGAGATGCTGGCGATCGACGCCGATCTGCGCATCGAACAGCAGCGCTACTGGCACCTCGGCGAGATCGCTCCCTGCGCGCTCGACGCCGACAGCGCGGCGGCAGCCCTGGACGCGCTGCTCGACGAGGTCATGACCGAGCACATGCGCGCTGACGTGCCCTTCGGTCTGTTCCTGTCCGGCGGACTGGACTCTGCGGTGCTGGCGGCCTCCCTGGCGCAGCGCGGCGCCGGGCGCATCCAGAGCTTTTCCGTGGGCTGGGCTGGCGGCGACCAGGCCGATGAACTGGACGACGCCCAACGCATTGCCGAGTGGTTCGGCTTCGAGCACCAGGCGCTACGGCTGACGCCGGCGCAAGCCCTCGCGCGGCTGCCGGAAACGGTGTGGGCAGCCGATGAGCTGATGCGCGACTACGCTTGCCTGCCCACGTCCATCCTCGCGCAGACCGCCGCCGAGTCGCTCAAGGTCGTCTTTTCCGGGGAAGGCGGCGACGAGGTCTTCGCCGGCTACCGGCGCTACCGTCCGGCGTTGGCAGAACGCCTCGCCAAAGGGCTGCTGACGCCGGGCAGCGGCGGCTTTCGCAGCCGCTCGCAGTGGTCGCCGCGCTGGCGCTCGACGCTGTTTGGACCGGCGCTGCGCGCCCTACCGGGCCAGGCGCGGCAGCCCTTCGTCGACGCCTGGCAGTCGGCACCGCGGGGTTGGTCGGATCTGCAACGCCGCCAGTGCGTCGATCTCACCACCGCCCTGCCGGACAATCTGCTGGTGAAGGCCGATCGCATGCTGATGGCACACGCGCTGGAGGGCCGGGTGCCGCTGCTGGACCATCGCCTCGTCGAGTTGGGCCTCGCCCTCCCGGACAAGCTCAAGGTGCGCTGGCACAGCGGCAAATGGCTGCTGCGCCAATGGGCAACACCGCGACTGCCGCAGGGCCATCTGAATCGACCCAAGCATGGCTTCCATGTGCCGGTGCGGGCATGGCTGTCCGGCGATCGCGTGGCACGCATCGGCAGCCTGCTGCTGCAGCACCGCGGCGTGCGGGAGTGGTTCCGCGTGGATGCGATACCCGCACTCGTCGCCGCGCGGCAAGCCGGGCGCGGCGGCGACCGGGAGCTGTTCTGCCTGCTGCAGTTCGCCGTCTGGCACCGCCTCTTCATCGACGGTGACGGCACGCGCCCAGGCACCGATGAGGATCCACTGGATTGGATCAGTGATGGGTGCTGACGACACCACAACCGACCCCCGGCGCATCGCCTGCCTGTTCTCCACCTCGGGCCACAGCGGCGTCGACCGGCTGGCCAAGTCCCTATTGCCGGCGCTGGCGCAGCGCGGCTATCGGGTGGACCTACTCAAGGTACGTGGTCATGGACCCTATCTCAGCGACGTCGACGCGACCTCGGGACTGCGCGTCATCGATCTGGGACGCGCCCAGACCTATGCTTGCCTGCCCGCCATCGTCCGCTATCTTCGGGAATATCGCCCGGCGGTGCTGCTGTCGGACAAGGATCGGGTCAACCGCACGGCGCTCGCGGCGCGCGCCCTGGCTCGGGTGGACACGCGCCTGTACCTGCGCTCCGGCACCACAGTCTCCGTGGACCTGGCGAGCCGCGGCATGCTCGAGCGGCACCTGCAAGGTTGCTCCGTCGCCCGGCTGTACCCCTTGGCGGCAGGCGTACTGGTGCCGAGCCGGGGCGCCAAGGAGGACTTGGTTCGCCTAGGGCATCTGGACCCAGCCCTAGTGCGGGTGGTGCCGTCACCGGTGGTACCGGATCGGTTGTTCGACGACGACCGGCCGCCTGCACCCGAGCATCCGTGGTTCCATGACCATCAGTCGCCGCTGATACTCGGCGTCGGTGAGCTGAGTCTGCGCAAGGATTTTGCGACCCTCTTGCAGGCGTTCGCGGCGCTGCGTGCGCGCCGGCCCTGCCGGCTGATGATTCTCGGTCGCGGCCGTGAGCGGCAGCGGCTGCTGGCGCTGGCCGAGACGCTGGGTGTCGCGGCGGATCTATCGCTACCTGGCTTCGTTGCCGAGCCCTACCCTTACCTCGCACACGCCGACCTGTTCGCCTTCACCTCGCGTTGGGAAGGACTCGGCTTCGTGCTCATCGAGGCGCTCGCACTGGGTACGCCGGTGGTGTCCACCGACTGCCCTAGTGGTCCGCGTGAGATCCTGCACGGCGGCCGCTACGGTCGGCTAGTGCCAATCGGCGACGCCGCGACACTGGCACAGGCCATGGCCGAGACGCTGGCGGCACCGCTGCCGGCCCGACACCTACAACAGGCCGCGCGTCCTTATGCCGTGCAGCCCGCCGTCAGCGCCTACCTGGCCGCAATGGGGCTGCCGCCCGGCATCGATTCGGCGCCGTAGCCGGGCGCCCGCGTCAAGGTGACGCGAATCCCCAGTCGTGCAAACACCGACGCACCGCACCGCAGACCAGCGCATGCCCGTCCGGGCTGTAATGCACGCTGTCGTTCGGCAGGAAAAGCTCCGTTGGATCCGGATGCTCCGCGAAGTCTGCATACGGGTCGCACACGGCGAGGTCACGCGCCGCCATAAGCTCCAGCATGGTGAAACGGGCACCCGAAAAAAGATCTGGGTCCAGCACATCGTTGAGTTCGGGAAAGAGGACGAAGCCGAAGGGCAGGCCCGACGCCTGAAAAATGCTGACGAAACGCTCCAGTTCCGCTGCAAATCCAGACCGCGTCTCCGGCGCTTCCCATGCAGCGACGACCGAACGCATCCACTTGGTGTGATATTCCTCGCGCTGGTCGGCCTGCATCAAGGCGTACCTGACGCGCGTGTCCAATTCCGCCAGGAACCGCCCAGCGTAGGTGCTGCCCAGACGCTCCTGGATGCGCGCCACCCAATCGGGCTTGTGCAGACCTTGCGAACGGCGCTGCAGACGCCGTGCCGGACCGGCGTCTGCCATCGGCGCGAAGTCGTTAAGCGTGAGTCCCACAACCACCGCCGTTGGCTGGAGCCCGAGAAAGTCCAGCTCTGCGATGGTCAAGTAGTGCCCGAAGGTGTAGGAGTTGACACCGAGATTGAGGATGTCCGGCGGGGGCTCGGTTTGGCTGGCGGCGTCGGCAGACTTCTCCAGACAGTCCGTAAAGCGCTCTGACGCCGCCACACCGGGACCCAGGACCACCGAATCTCCGAGGAACGCGATGCGCGCACCCGCAGCTGAAGGCGCTGGGAAAGGCGCGTCGCGAAAGCCGTCGGCGTTGATCGTGATGGCGACGTCACGATAACCGGCGCCCTTGAACCGGCCCGTGAAACCAGGCCGATAGGCATACCCGAGCTGGGGATGTGGGACGATCAGCCCGGCCGGATAGCCATAGCCCTCAATGGGCCTGACGCCAGCAACCGTGAAGTAGAACCAGCCGGCGAGTTGCAGCAGCAGCGCAACGAAGGCGAGCCACACGCCCATGAGGAACACGCGCTTCATTGTCATGAAAATCCACAGCGCAAAGTTTGATACACGGGCGCGGTGCAGGCCTGACCACCGCGCGCGGCCGTAGCGAGGCCGGCGTCGGATGCTGCCGCAACGCGCCACTGCGGCATTCTAACGTCGCTGTCGATGTGGAACCCACACGCGGCAGTTGAGCCCGGCGTCCGGGCCGCAAGCGCCCGCGTGCCCCCGAGCCCTGCTGGGTCATGGGCAGCGCAAGACTGGGGCCGCGCGAATGACGTCCCTGCGCTGAATGCCGGCGGGTTCGGATATACTCCCGCCGCGCGCAGTGTTCAGCACGTTCTGAGGGGCCGTGCCGCGCCGCAACGTGGGCCGGTCCGTAATGGCGCGATGCCTAAGACCGGCGCGCAACCGGGTCGTCGGTATGACATCGCCTTCTCACTGGTGAGAACCGCGGTTCGGACTGCAGCACCGCCAACGGCGACTGCCCTCAGACCTTCGCCCGCGGCCCTGCCGGCGTCTCGCGCACGAGAGGCATCGAACATTTGACGCCTCTGTAATCATTTAACGCCCTCAAGCCGTCTATTCACTGCCACTGTCAAGGGACTGTCTGGGATACTCCGCTATGCTCGATTTGCTTCGCGACCTCTGGGGCTTCATGCGTGAGCGCAAGAAGTTCTGGCTCGCGCCGATCATTCTGGTGATGCTGCTACTCGGCGCGCTGCTGGTGTTGGCGCAGGGCTCTGCGGTGGCGCCGTTCATCTACACGCTGTTCTGACACGTACGGTTATCCATATTGTGTACGGACCTCGTGTCGAGGGAGCCCACAACTGCGCCTTGTCCGCCCCGGCACCCTTGGCTGCGGCCCTTTGGCCGCCGCTTAGCCGGAATTCCTATCGGCTGGCTGATCCTCTTCGTCGCCTTTGCCGACCTGATGCTCGCGGTCCCGGAGCTGGACCTGGCGGTGGCTGGCCTCTTTCATAAGCCGGGCGCCGGCTTCCCGTCACTGGGGCACCCGTGGGAGCGCCTTCTTTACCACTCCGTCGAGGTGCTAATGGTGGGGGGCAACCTTGCCTTGGTGCTGCTTTGGCTCTTCAACTGGGCCGCCGGCCGCCGGCTGTTCGGCCTCACCGGGCGGAAGCTGATATTGCTGCTGTGCGTGCTGGCCCTGGTGCCGGGTCTCTTGGTCAATCAAGTGCTCAAGGAGCACTGGGGCCGAGCGCGGCCGGTGCAGGTGGTGCAGTTCGGCGGCGAGCGCGCCTTCACGCCGGCATTCGTCTATACCGACCACAACGGCGGCGCCTTCAGCTCCGGGCATGTGGCAGCGGCGGCCTACTTGATCGCTGTGGCACACCTGCTGGCCGGCCCTCGGTCCGGCTGGGTCCTGCTCGCGGCGCTCTACACGCTTTTGGTTGGACTCGCGCGCATGGCCGCCGGCGGGCACTTCCTGAGCGATGTTGTGACCTCAGTGTTTCTGGTGCTCTTCGCCTACACCGCCCTGCGCGCGCTCTTCCGCGCGCGGCCCGACTCAAGCGTGTCGACCCCTTGAGACGGCGCGTCGAAACGGCGCGCCACGGATCGATTGTGCGATCATGGGCGGCCATGCATGCATCCGGTGCGCCGCCGACGCGGTGCCCCAGCAGGTGCCATGAGACTGACAGCGGAGCGCCTTCGGTGAAAACAGGCTTGGGAGTGATCACGAGGCCAGCTGTCGCGGCCGCGGCCGTGCTGGTCGCCGCACTCAGTGCCGGGTGCGCCGGCACCACCGACAGCGTCTCGAGCGAGACGCTCACCGCCCGGGCCGTGGCCGGTGATTTCAACAGCATCGCCATCACCGACGTGCGTTGTAACGTCAGCTCTGAGGCCTGCGCCAAATCCCATGCCATCAAAGGGGATGCTTGCTTGAAGCTGGCCATCCAGCAACCGAGGACCGCATCGCTCCGGGATACCAAGACGCGCGAGCTCCTGGACTGCGCCGAGGCTGGCTATCGCAAAGCCCTGACCTTGCAGCCGGACCGTGAGGCGCCGAGCCGCATCTCCTACCATGGCGGCCTCCTGTTGACGCTGAGCGAGCGGCGTAATCGTCTCGACGACGGCGGAGATCGGAAGCTGGACCGCGAGAACCAAAAGCTCCTCATCGCGGCGCAGAACGCACGCGGCGAGGTGCCGACCAGCGCGCTGGGCTTTCTGTACGGGGCCTCCGCCCACGTCTATCGTGCCACGCTGCAGCCCGCGGGGCGCGAGCGCTGCGGCGACCTGCGCCAGGCAGAGGCCATGCTACAGCGCTCGCCGCCGCCGCCTGAAGAATTGGCGCAGGAGCACAATCGCATCCGTTCCCTGGTGCAACAACAGCTCCGCGACAATCGCTGCCCGCGTCGTTAGCGTGTCCGGCGCCATGCGGCAAACCGGGGTGGGAGTGCAGCACGCGCTTGCCTTTGGTCCAATTTGGACCTGGCCCCTACTCCTGATCCTGGGTGTCACGCTCTGGCGGCTTTGGGCCGCCGCCACAGTGCCGGTCACGCAGGACGAGGCCTACTACTTCCACTGGGCGCGCGTCCTGTCCTGGGGCTATTTCGACCATCCGCCGGGCGTTGCGTTACTCGGCATCGGCACGCTGCTGGCACCTGGGTCGGCCTTCGCCGCCCGGCTTGGTGCGGCGTTGGCCGGCGTGGCCACGCTCGTGGTGCTATGGCGCTTCTATGTCGCGCTCGGCCTCGACCAGGGCAAGGGCCTACTGCTGGCGCTGGTACTCGCCGCCGGCACCCTGCCCGGCCTGATTGCCGGCGTCATCACGACGCCGGATACGGTCTTGATGCTGTTTTGGGCGCTCGCGCTCCACGAGGCCCTGCCAGCGCTGCGAGGCCAGCGCCGGCGCTGGCTCACCGCGGGCATCGCCACCGGCATCGGACTGCTCGGCAAATACAGCATGGCCGTCATCGGCCCGGTGTTTCTCTGGGCCATCCTGGCGGTGGACCGTCGTGCACTCGCCACCCCCTGGCCCTACCTCGGCGGACTGCTGGCGCTGTTGCTGTTCTCACCGCACCTGCTCTGGAATGCCGAGCACGAATGGCTCAGCCTGCGCTTTCAGCTCGGCCACGGGCTCGCCACGGAACTCGGCAGCTTCGATGTAGCCGCGGACGGGCTACCTGCAGCGGTCGGTCCCCAGTCCTATACATCGCCGGTCGGCGACCCGCCGACGCCGCTGGGTCGAGTCTCGCAGCTCCTGGGCTTCGTCGGCGGTCAGCTTGGTTTCTGGGGTCTGCTGTTGCTGCCGTTGGGTGCCGCACTCTGGGCCCAGGGCGGCATCGGACGTGTCCGTGGACAGCTCGCCAGCCACCTCGACGCACCGGCGCGGGCGCTGCTCCTCGCCGGGGCTGTGTTTCCGCTGGCCCTGTTCGGCGTGCTGTCCCTCACCAGTGACGTGGAGGCCAACTGGTCCGCGCTCTACATCGTCTGCGCCGTGCCAGCAGCGGCGCTGCTGCTGCGGCCGCTCGCGCGTTGGGCGCTCCTTGCCGCCGCCGGTAACCTGCTCCTAGTCAGCCTCTATGCCTTTCATGCGGCGACCGCACTCCTGCCCTTGCCGGGAGCGGCCCAGCGTATCTTGCATGAGAGCTATGGCTATCCGGCCCTTGCCGAGTACGCCGAGACGCTCCCGGAGCCCATCTTTGCGGACCGCTACGCCTTCGCTGCCATGCTGAACTTTTATGCGCCTGACCTCGCGGTCCCGCAGTGGCCAAACATCAGCCGGCCGTCCGAATACAGCCGCGGCCGGCTGGTGACACCGCCGCCTTTGGCCAAATTGCAAGACACCGGTTTCTGGTTGGTCGCCTACAAGTTCAGCCCCCCGATGATCCCCGGGTTCCGGGCTGCAGAGACGCGCAGCTTGTTCCAATGCCGCGGGCAACCGTTGCAGGTCGTGCAAGGGGGTGCCGTGTGGAGCGCCGCGGAGTGCGAGCACCCGGTCCAGGGTTGGCGGCTCTACCGCTACGTTGCGACGGACGGTGACGGGGCCGGCGGCTAGCAAGGCGATGCGTCAGACCCACGCGCGATTGCGGTGCCAGCAGGCCAGCGGGTCGTTCGCTGGCCAGGGCCGAGGGTCTAGGGCCAAGGCGCGGACACACAGTCCTGGCATCAGCGGTTGCATCTCGGGCCTTTCCCCTGGGCGGCGACTGGCATCGGACACGGATTAGATTGCTTGAGGCCTCGGCAAGCATCCGGGGCGGTCAAGCAATCTAGGGCTCCGTAGCAACCTTGTAGCAACGGACGCAAGGCCCCGTCGCTATGGCCTTGGCAGCGTGACTCCGCGCTGGTTTTGATACTTCCCACCGCGGTCGCGGTAGGAGGTTTCGCAGGGCTCGTCGGATTCCAGGAACAGGATCTGAGCGACACCCTCATGGGCATAAATCTTAGCCGGCAACGGGGTGGTGTTGGAAAACTCCAAGGTCACGTGTCCTTCCCATTCCGGCTCCAGCGGGGTGACGTTGACGATGATGCCGCAGCGGGCATAGGTGGATTTGCCAAGACAGATGGTGAGCACGTTGCGGGGGATGCGCAGGTACTCCACGGTGCGGGCCAGCGCAAAGGAGTTGGGCGGGATGATGCACACATCGGCCTGGAGGTCGACGAAGCTAGAGGAATCGAACTGCTTCGGGTCGACCACGGCAGAGTTGATGTTGGTGAAGATCTTGAATTCGTCGGCGCAGCGGATGTCGTAACCATAGCTCGAGGTGCCATAGGAAATGACGTGGCCGACGCCCGTGCGCGAGCGCACCTGGTCCGGCTCGAACGGGTCAATGAGCCGGTGCTCCTGCGCCATACGGCGAATCCAGCGGTCGGACTTGATAGCCATGTGTGGCTCACCTCGAGGTCAAAGCGAAACCGCGGCCGACAGGGCTGCTGGCACCTGCGTCAGTATGGCCATTAGAACAGGTCATTCAGCACGCTGGCGCTGCGGCTGTTGCCCTTGCGCATCACCCGCACCCGCGTGCCGAACGGCAGCGTGCGGTGCGCCGCGGTCATGGCATGCTGGTTGAAGCGCTCGCCGCTTGCGGTGCGCCGAAGCAGCCGGACACTGTTTTGCTTGGGGCGTGGGGGTCGGTCCGCTCGTTGAACTTGGCTCATGCGTGCATCAGAAGGCGTTCATGCGCGATACACCGCGGGCGATCCGGCTCGCACCTTGTGGCAGCCAGACGGTGCTGCCGGCAGGTACGGGCTGAACGCCAGTGCGCACAGGACCGAGCCAAGCAAGGTTGCGCTCAGTCAGTGCAGAACGTGGCATCCGGTACTGCAGTGCCAGATCGTCGACGCTCATCGCAGCGCTCAGTCGCACCGGCTCGTCGGTGAAGGGCGCTGCGTAGCGCACGCCTTCCGGAAAGTAGCGCTCCGCATTGTTGGCGACGTGCTTGGCAGCAAGGAATTGCGCATAGAAATTTCGGGACGCGAATCCGAAATAGCGCCCGTCGTAGTCGCGGACGATGCGCGCGAAGTCCGTGCCAAAGCGCTCCTTGGCCCGCATCATGCCGCCGAGGCCATGGTTGTAAGAGGTGAGCGCCAACGGCCAGTCGTGCAGTTTAGAGAAGGAATTCTTGAGGTAGCGGGCCGCGGCGTCGGCGGCGGCAACGGGATCAAGGCGCTCATCGATGGAGGCGTTGACGGTCATGTAGCTTTGACCGGTGGAACGAATGAACTGCCACATACCCGATGCACCGGCGCTGGAGCGGGCATTCGCCACAAACGACGATTCCACATGGGGCAGGAGCGCCAACTCCTCAGGTAGCCCATGGCGGCGGAAGACCTCGCGAAAGACGGGCACCCAGCGACCGCTGCGCTCCAGCCCCGCGAGGTAGCGCTCCCGCACGCCGCGCTGGCTGCGCACGCGCTCGGAGGCGCCGAACACCGCGCCGGGGCCGCCGGCACGCTCCAGCTTGTCCTTCAGTGCCTGCTCATCCGGGCTCAGCCGGGCACGCTCCGCCACCCGCCGTTCGAGCGCCCGGAGGCGGTCGCTCCAGGCCTCCCGCAGGGCGCGGACATACTCTCGCTGCTCAGGCGTGTACACTTCTTCCGTCCGCCCCGGCAGCTGGGCCACCTGATAGATGACACCCATGTAGCGGTTGTCGTGGATGACGACCTTATCCCTGCTCCATTCGCTGTAGACCTTCTTCCAGAAGGTGACGTTATCTTCCAGCCCCGCCGGCACCGGGAACGACGCGGAGGATACGTAGGGAGGGTCGTCTCGATCCCCACCTTTGCCCGCACAGCCCACGACGAGTACAGACACAAACACGACCGCCGCGCCCGTGACTAGGGGCAGCCAGCGGCGGCGCCCCGAACCTAATCTGTCGACCATCAGAAACACCCTTTGCCCAACCGTCCCGAGCCAGTCTTCATCCGAGATTCGCCAGCCACACCCAACGCCACGTGCAGCTTACAGCAGTTCAGCCGGCGGACACGTGCCGGCGGCGGGCGCCCCAGGGACACCACAGGGCGGCACCACAGGGCGGCACCACAGGGGCACCGCGTCGTTTGCGTCCCGAGGCTGACCTCACACCCCTTCCATCGCAGCCAGTGCATACGCCCTGGTCACTACCCCGGCCGGGGGTTTGCAGCTGGCCCCCTTGCAGCGGCCCAACTGTAATGGGCTGGGGCAATGGGGTCAAAACGCCACGCTTAGGGGGCCACGCGGCACCGACAGCGTCGCTGTCGTGCGCAGGGTTGACGGCGTATCTGGCTTGCGTCTCTGCCGCCTGCAAGATCAGCTCAAGGCCGCGCTTTTCCGTCTTACAGTAGCGCCGGATGAGTCGCCACTCTTCCGTCGACGAGGGTGAGGCGTCATCGCGGCACGCTCGCCGATGGTACACGACGCGCAGGGCCGTTGGGTGCCGGTTGCGGCATGCTGCATCACCGGTACGGCCTGCTGCACACCCTGCGAGACTTTAGCCAGTCTCGTGCGCACCGACGCCAAGCCCATTGGACGGCAGTTCGTGTACGCGCTCGGTGATGCTCATCCCATCAGCCCGTCCCCGAGATGGCCCGCACCGCGGCGCTGACGACCGACCCGATCCCGCGTCTCACCCGGAAACACCAAGTCCATCACCTCCTGGAAGCGCTTGGTCTGCGGCGAGAGAAATTTCCCGCGCCGGAGCACGATACCGTAGCTGCGCTTAGGGAAGTAATGATCCAGAGGTGCGCGGCCAAGCCGCTCGCGCCCCGTGAGGCAGAGGTCGGTGACGATGGAGACGCCCAGGCCCAGCTCCACGTATTTTTTGATCACCTCCCAGCCGCCTGCCTCCAGGGTGACCTTGTAGTCGAGCTCCTGCTGGCGAAACATCAAATCCACCATCCGCCATGTGCTCAGGTGCCGGGGCGGCAGAATCAGCCCATGCTCGGCAATCTCCGCGAGCGTGACATCCTGCTTGCCGGCAAGCGGGTGGTCCGCAGGCGTAATCAGCGTCGGTGTGTACGTCACCACGGGCCGGTAGGTGATGTCGTCCGGCACCTCCAACATCGATCCCACGGCGATGTCGACCTCATCGGCACGCAACATCTGCAGGCCGTCACGGCCCGTGACATTGTGCAAACGCAAGTCGATGCCGGGATATTGCCTGACGAAGCGGCGCACCGGCTCCGGCAGGATGTAGAGGATGGTCGCCTCGCCGGCGGCAATATCGAGGCTGCCCTGGTCCACACGGCCGCAATGCCCGGCGAAGGTCTCGTGCAGCTTGTCCATGCCCTCCACCAGCGGTTGCGCGAGCTCGTACAGCAGCTCGCCCTCTGGAGTGAGACGGATCTTCGGCCCACGGCGCTCGAACAGCACCGTGTCCAGCTCCCGCTCCAGGGCTTGGATTTGCAGCGACACCGTCGGCTGACTCAAAAAGATCTTCTCTGCCGCCGCGCTGACGCTGCCGGTTCGGGCCGCGTGGCAGAACGCCCGCAGCTGCTTCAGCCGGTTCTGCTTATAGTGGATCGGCTGCGGCGCGGTCATGGGCACCAACCTCGGTGGGACGGTTTTTGTACTGGTTCACGACCTGCTGTCGTGTCGATGCCCCGCTCGCCCGTCGGTCTGAGCTTTGCCTCGCTGGGCGCTAAGCGAAATCCTGATCGAGGTCGGCGAGAATGTTGCGGGCCACACGGCGCTGGTCGGTATCTCCCTCCTCCAGCGCGAGGTATAGCAGAGTGCGGGCAGACGCCACGTCGCCCTCCGCCCGACGTTCGTTGGCACTGCGAATCAACGCATCGATCCGGTCCTGCTCGGGCGCCGCGGGATGGGCCGTCTGCGCCTCGGATACATCCGCCACACCGGCATCCGCGGCCGCCTCGGCGGCGGCCTCCTCCGCCTCGATGGCGTCGAGTTCGGCATCCATCTCCGCTTCGGTCATGGGCCGGTAGCGGCCAGGCTCATGCATGTCGCCGCCGTCGATGTCGCGGCCCACCACGAAGTCGCCGCCTGACGGGCGCATCGGCCCCGGCTCACCTGCGCGGTGGGAGCCGTCGTCGGGCGCTGGCCCCGGGTCGCCTTTGGGCTGTCGCTTCTCGAACCAGCGTGAGAAGAAGATGCCCGCCTCAAACAGGAGCCACATGGGTATGGCGAGGAGGGTCTGACTGATGACATCCGGCGGCGTCAGGAGCATACCGGCGACGAACACACCGACGATGACATAGGGACGTTTCTGCGCCAGCGCCTTGGGTGTCGTCGCGCCGACGGCCACCAACAGAATGGTGGCGATGGGAATCTCGAAGGCGACCCCAAACGCAAAGAAGAGCTTCAGGACGAATTCGAGGTAAAAGGCGATGTCCGGCATCTGCGCGACGCCCTCCGGCGTCACCGCGGTGAAGAACCGGAACACCAGTGGGAAGACCACAAAGTAGGCAAACGCCATGCCCAGGTAAAACAGGACAATGCTGGAGGCCAGCAACGGCACCGCTAGGCGCTTCTCGTGGGTATAGAGTCCAGGCGCAACAAAGGCCCAGAACTGGTAGAGCAGGTACGGCATGGCCACAAAGACGGCCGCGACCAGCGCCAGCTTGAAGGGCGTCAGGAAGGGCGACGCCACCTGCGTCGCAATCATTTGCGAGCCTACTGGCAGCTGGGCGCGGATCGGCTCGGCGATGAAAGTATAGATGTCGTTGGCGAACGGGAACATCACCAAGAAGACGACAGCGATGGCGAGCACCATGCGCAGGAGGCGGTCGCGCAGCTCCACCAGGTGCGACATGAACGGTTGCTCGTCGCCTAACCCGTGCTCGGTGTGATCCTGCGGTTGCTGGGGACTCATGGTGCTGCCTCAGCGGCGCCTGATCGGCGCCTGCCTTGTGGGGGCTGTTGTTGTGTGGCCAAAGCCGCGCCGTGGCAGGTGCCCGGACCTGCACCAAGGGGCGCTGTCCGCAGCGCGTCGGCGGTCTCCGGCGGGAGTGCTGCTTAGGGGGGATCGCCCGAGTGCCCACCCGACGTGTCGTCCTTGACGTCGGCACGACGCTCCGATCGCTTCGGGCTCGGGTGCTGCTTGCTACCGAGAGTGCCGTCCTCTTCGAGGATCTGCTCCAGCGGATTGGACGCCGCCTGCTTGCGCAGGATCTCCCTGAGCTCCTCGGCCTTGATCTCGCGGTCGATCTCCTCCTTGACGGACGCGAAGGCGCGGCGGGCACGGCCCGCCCAGAGTCCGGCGGTGCGTGCGAGCTTCGGCAGCCGTTCGGGACCCACCACGAGCAGCACAACCACGCCGATCAGGATCAGCTCTAAGGCGCCGATATCGAACATTGCTGCACGTTAGATCCGCAACTCGGGTGGTTCGGTGATTGACCAGCGGGCCTGTCCAGCGGGGGCAGGCGCAGAAGCAAGGTCCGCGTCGGCATCAAGGCTTGGATTGCTCTGCGCCCTTGCCGGTGTGGGTGTCCGCGTTCGCGTCGGTCTCTGCCGTGCGCTCCGTCTTGCTGTTTTCCAGCTGCTTCGCGTCGTCGTCGTCGCCCTTGTCGGCGTCGCTCATGGCCGAACGGAAGCCTTTCACGGCACCGCCCAAGTCCGAGCCGATGTTGCGCAGCCGTTTAGTCCCGAACAACAGCAGCACGATCACCAACACGATGAGAAGCTGCCAAATGCTGATACCACCCATGCCCATGTCGACCTCCCGGCCCGCCGGCGTTGGACGAGCCTCGAATGTTCAAAAAAACCGCCCACTGCACGGTTGCGACCGGGCGGCTATGTACCGGGATGTGCGGGCCAGACCGCCCCGGGGAAAGGCACGGAATCATACCGTATTCATCCGTTCCCATGGGCGCTGCTCAGAGACCGGTGGAGCGGCGCCGCCGCCAGCGTCACCCGCTGCGCCTCGCCTTCTCTTCCAGGCCAGATAGGCCGAATCGCCGGTCCAGCTCCGCCAGCACCTGATCCGGATGCTGACCCTGCTGCGCCAGCAAGATCATGGTGTGAAACCAGAGATCTGCGACCTCTGAAACGACCCGCTCCGGAACACCGTCCTTGGCCGCCATGACGGTCTCGGTGGCCTCCTCACCCACCTTCTTCAGAATGGCGTCGAGCCCCTTCGCGTAGAGCTTGGCGACATAGGAGGATTCCGGGTCGGCAGACCTGCGGGCTTCGAGGACATCGGCGAGACGTGTGAGGACATCGGACATGGGCGATCTCCGGCGGTTGGGGCTGTGGCGCAGGCGTAGCCGATGTGCCGGCTATTCATAAGGTCTCGATGCGCACCTGATAGACACCACCAATGACGACGAGCTCGTCCTCGCCCTTGAGCATGCCGGGCAGCAGCCCGTTGTAGAAGCACACCTTGGGCAGTGGCACCTCAGCGGTGAGGATGTAATCGCCGAACTCGTCGGCGCGCTCTCGCTCGCTCGTGAAGCTGTTGAGATTGTTCAGCAACACGCGGCACCAGCCGTCGCCACCGCGCTCGAGCACCTCGTGCTCGTCGATGCGATTACTGCCCCGATGCAGCGTTAGGTGCGTCTCCTCGGGGTGCTGGCGGGTCAGCTCATACTGACAATAGGTGTAGAGCAGATCGAGCTGCGCCTCCAGCGCATTGGTGGCGTAGAGGCCGTGGCTGCCGGCGACGAGGTACTGGTAATAGGCGTCACTGTCGCGTCCGTCCAGCGGCCCCGCATGGTGGCGCGCGAGGAGACCGAAACGGGTCTCCACCCAGTGCTTCAGCACCGCACCTTCGCGGCCGTCCGAGTCGAAGGACCAGCCACGGACCATACGCAGGTAATTGGCGTTGCGTCGCGACTTGCGCACGCGCCCAGGAGACAGCCCCGCCTGCTCGAGATCGTCCAGACAAAAGTGCGCGGCCATGTAGTCCACGAATAGGGCCGCCCGCTCGCGGTGGTCGCCGATGGGCGCCAGCAGGGTGAACAGGTCCTGGTGGAAAGCTCGCACGCCGTCTAGCTCCAGCGGCACCGGATGCGACTGATAGGTGAGCCCGCCCAAGATCACCGCCGGCAGATTGCAGCGATTGATGGGCAGGCGGGCGTGGCTGGGCAGCGTTGTTGTCATCGTTGTCGGAATACGCGCATGTTGCCAGACCCACAAAGCTTGCGGCTTTGTCGGCTATGCGACCATGCAACCAGACGGGCAGAGACTCTTATAAGCTTTTTAGATCAGTATCTTAGACGGCGGCCGCGTGCTTGGCACGCCCCCTGCTTACTCACCCGTGAACGCAACTTCATCCACCGCCCCAAAGCGGGGCGAACCAACGGGAGAAAGACCCATGGCACTACGTCAATGCGCCGTCTACGGCAAGGGCGGAATCGGCAAGTCCACCACCACGCAAAACCTCGTCGCCGGCCTCGCTGAGCTCGGTAAGAAGGTCATGATCGTCGGCTGTGATCCCAAGGCCGACTCGACCCGCCTGATTCTCCATGCCAAGGCCCAGGATACCATCATGCAGATGGCCGCCGAAGCCGGCAGCGTCGAGGATTTGGAACTCGAAGATGTGCTGCAGACCGGCTATGGCGGCATCAAGTGCGTCGAGTCCGGTGGTCCGGAGCCGGGTGTCGGCTGCGCTGGCCGCGGCGTCATCACCGCCATCAACTTCCTCGAGGAAGAAGGCGCCTACGACGAGGAGCTCGACTTCGTCTTCTACGACGTCCTCGGTGACGTGGTCTGCGGCGGCTTTGCCATGCCGATTCGCGAGAACAAGGCGCAGGAGATCTACATCGTCGTTTCCGGCGAGATGATGGCCATGTTTGCGGCCAACAATATCGCCAAGGGCATCGTCAAGTACGCCAGCTCCGGCAGCGTGCGCCTCGCCGGCCTCATCTGCAACAGCCGCAATACCGCCCGCGAGGACGAGCTGATCATGGAGCTCGCGCGCCAGCTCGGCACCACGATGATCCACTTCGTACCGCGCGATAACGTGGTGCAGCGCGCCGAGATCCGTCGCATGACGGTGATCGAATACGAGCCCAGCGCCGCACAGGCCGAAGAATACCGCACCCTGGCGCGCAAGATGATCGACAACACCAACTTCGTGATCCCAACGCCGATCACGATGGAAGAGCTCGAGGCGCTCTTGATGGACTTCGGCCTGATGGAAGAAGAGGACGAGAGCATCGTCGGTAAGTCAGCGGCCGAGGAAGTCGCCGCCTAAGCACCGCCCCGAACGCAGACGAACGGCCTCGCGCCCCGTCTGATGCGCCCCCTCAGCATCGCATGCCGACATGAGGGGGACCCAGATCCATGCTTCAACGCGCACCGATCCGCAGATTGGCGGCGGCGCCGATGAGAGGACAGCCGACATGGCAGCAATGACCCGCGAAGAAACCCAAGCCCTCATCCAGGAGGTGCTTGAGGTCTATCCTGAGAAGGCGAAGAAAGACCGCGCCAAGCATCTGGCCGTCAACGACCAGAGCGTGGAGCAGTCCAAGCAGTGCATCACCTCCAACCGTAAGTCCCAGCCCGGTGTCATGACCATCCGCGGCTGCGCCTACGCCGGCTCGAAGGGCGTGGTCTGGGGCCCGATCAAAGACATGATCCACATTTCCCACGGCCCGGTTGGCTGCGGACAATACTCCCGCGCCGGTCGTCGCAACTACTACACCGGCTGGACCGGCGTGAACACCTTCGGCACCATGAACTTCACCTCCGACTTCCAGGAGAAGGACATCGTCTTCGGTGGCGACAAGAAGTTGGACAAGATCCTCGATGAGATCAATCAGCTGTTTCCGCTGGCCAAGGGCGTCTCGGTGCAGTCCGAATGCCCCATCGGCCTGATCGGTGACGACATCGAGGCAGTGTCGAAGAAGAAGACCAAGGAGCTTAACAAGCCGGTGATCGCCGTGCGTTGCGAGGGCTTCCGCGGTGTCTCCCAGTCCCTGGGCCACCATATCGCCAATGACTCCATTCGCGATCATGTCCTGCCCAACCGCGACAACGACACCTCGTTCGAGACCACGCCCTATGACGTCGCCATCATCGGCGATTACAACATCGGCGGCGACGCTTGGTCCTCGCGCATCCTGCTCGAAGAGATGGGCCTGCGTGTCGTGGCCCAATGGTCCGGTGACGGCACCCTAAGCGAGATGGAGCTGACGCCCAAGGTCAAGCTCAACCTCATCCACTGCTACCGGTCCATGAACTATGTGAGCCGGCACATGGAAGAGAAGTACGGCATCCCGTGGATGGAGTACAACCTCTTTGGTCCGACCAAGATCGCCGAGAGCCTGCGCGCCATCGCCGAGCGCTTCGACGACAAGATCAAGGAAGGTGCCGAGCGCGTCATCGCCAAGTATCAGGCCCAATATGATGCCGTCATCGCCAAGTATCGGCCGCGTCTCGAAGGCAAGCGCGTCATGCTCTACGTTGGCGGCCTGCGTCCGCGCCACATCATCGGCGCCTATGAAGACTTGGGTATGGAAGTCGTTGGTACCGGCTACGAGTTCGCCCACAACGACGACTATGACCGCACCATCAAGGAAATGGGCAACGCGACCCTGCTCTATGATGACGTCACCGGCTACGAGTTTGAGGAATTCGTCAAGCGCGTCAAGCCGGATCTCATCGGCTCCGGCATCAAGGAGAAGTACATCTTCCAGAAGATGGGCGTGCCCTTCCGACAGATGCACTCCTGGGACTACTCCGGTCCGTACCACGGCTACGACGGCTTCGCTATCTTTGCCCGCGACATGGACATGACCATCAACAACCCCTGCTGGAAGAGCATGCAGGCACCCTGGCTGAAGTCGGCCTCCGACGACGCCGCGGCGCCGATGGCAGCCAGCGCCTAAATCAGGGGCTAGGGACTAGGGGTTGGGGTCTAGTCGGCTGAAACCTCACCGCCGCACTGAAACCCGCACCTAGTTCCAAGCACCCAGCACCTAGCAACTTCTTCGATGCCGTTGTCCGCATATGAGCGGCGCGGCAGGAGCATCTGTCATGAGCCAGACCGTCGACAAAATCAAGCCGAGCTATCCGCTCTTCGGTGAAGAGGAGTACCGAGCCAGCATCGGCCTCAAGCAGGACGGCGTGGAAGAACGCCCGGACCAGGCCACGCTCGACGAAACCTTTGCGTGGACCACCACCAAGGAATACCAGGATCTCAACTTCGCGCGCACCGCGCTCACGGTCAACCCGGCCAAGGCCTGCCAGCCGCTCGGCGCTGTGCTCTGCGCATTGGGCTTCGAGAAGACCCTGCCCTATGTGCATGGCTCCCAGGGCTGCGTCGCCTACTTCCGCACCTACTTCAACCGCCACTTCAAGGAGCCCATCGCCTGCGTGTCCGACTCCATGACGGAGGACGCGGCGGTCTTCGGCGGCCAGAAGAACATGTTCGACGGCCTCGAGAACGCCAAGGCGCTGTACAAGCCGGAGATGATCGCGGTCTCGACGACCTGCATGGCCGAGGTCATCGGTGATGACCTCAACGCCTTCATTGGCAATTCCAAGAAGGAAGGTCACATCCCGGCCGAGTTCCCGACGCCCTTCGCGCACACCCCGAGCTTCGTCGGCAGCCACACCACCGGCTGGGACAACATGTTCGAGGGCATTCAGCGCTACTTCACGCTGAATCATATGGAGGACAAGCAAGTCGGCTCCAACGGCAAGATCAACCTGGTGCCTGGCTTCGAGACCTACCTTGGCAACTATCGGGTGCTGCATCGCATGATGCAGGAGATGGGTGTCGGCTATTCACTGCTGTGCGACCCCTCCGAGGTGCTGGACACCCCCTCCGACGGCGAGTACCGCATGTACGACGGCGGCACCTCCCTGGAGGAGATGAAGGATGCGCCAAACGCCATCGACACCCTGTTGCTGCAGCCCTGGCAGTTGCCGAAGACCAAGAAGTTCGTCGACACCGTCTGGCATCAGCCGGCCTCGGCCATCAACATCCCGATGGGTTTGGAGTGGACCGACGACTTCCTGATGAAGGTCTCGGAGCTGACCGGCAAGGAGATCCCGGCGAGCCTCGCCAAGGAGCGCGGCCGCCTCATGGACATGATCCAGGACAGCCACCAGTGGCTGCACGGAAAGAGCTTTGCGCTGTATGGCGATGCCGACTTCGTCATGGGACTGACCAAGTTCCTGCTGGAACTGGGTGCCGAGCCCAAGCACGTCCTTTGCCACCACGCCAATAAGCGTTGGAAGAAGGCCATGGAAAAGATGCTAGCAGACTCCCCCTTCGGCCAGAGCGCCGAGGTCCACCTCAGCAAGGACCTGTGGCACCTGCGCTCACTGTGCTTCACCGATAAGCCGGACTTCCTGATTGGCAACAGCTACGGCAAGTTCATCCAGCGCGACACGCTGAAGAAGGGCAAGGAGTTCGAGGTGCCGCTGATCCGGCTCGGCTTCCCGATCTTCGATCGCCATCACCTGCATCGCATGACCACGTTGGGTTATGAAGGCGCCATGTACATGGTCACGACCCTGGTGAATGCCGTACTGGAGCGCCTGGACGAGGAAACGCGCGAGATGGGCGTAACCGACTACGGCTACGACCTGGTTCGTTAAGAGGATGCAGTCGCTGGGGGCTAGGGAGCTGGGTATTCGTGCTCAGCACCGAGCCCCCGGCTTCTGACACATGGAGCCCCCGATGCCCAATGTAATGATCAGACAAAACGACGCCGGCAGACTGCTCTTCTATGTGGCCAAAAAGGACATGGAAGAGACCATCGCCAGCGTGGAGACCGACACCGCTGAGGCCTGGGGCGGCGCCGTTGAGCTCACCGACGGCTCGCGCTGGTACATCGACCCCATCAGTCCGCCGCCCAGCTTTCCGACCACCCTCAGATTCAAACGCGCTGAGGACTGACAGCAGCACTTTGCCGCCAATCCGACGCCACGCACACAGGAGACCAGTCATGGCCCTGCAAATCATCCGCGACCTCTGCACCGCCTGCGGCGACTGCGAGTCCGTTTGCCCGACCGATAGCATTAGCCCCTTCAAGGGCGTTTACAAAATCGACGCCGCCACCTGCACCGAGTGCGACGACGCCGACCCACAGTGCCTCGACGTGTGCATGGAAGACGACTGCATCGTCCCGGCCTGAGATAGACCCGTCACCGATACGTTTTCGGCCGCGATGCACGCCCCTCGCACCCGATCGCTGCGTGACGACGGCTCGCCATAGTGCCCGCTATGACGCGTCGTTGTGCCGTGCGCTCGGGCACGAGCAACGCACCTCGCTGGCCCGAAAACCCACGCGCAACGGGTACAACAGGCCAAGGGATGGCGGCCACACGACGAACCAGCGCCAACGCAGGCCCCAACATGACCCAACCAGCCCGTTCTGCCCTCTCCGACGACATTGCGCTGCGCATCGGCCTCGCGGCCCGAGCGCTGCCCGACACCGACCCCGCTCGCTTACTGTCGGTGTTGGCCGACGCGGTGGGCCTGCCGCCGAGCGCCGCCGGGTTGGATAGTCTGACGGTGAAACAGCTCAAGGCTGCCGCCAACGGCGAGCTCGCCGAGATCGATGCGGACAGTCTCAAAGCGGCACTGGCGTTGCTCAAGGGCCAGGGCCCCGCCGTGGAGCCGCCACCGCCCGTCGAACCGCCGCTGACCAAGGCAGAAGCCCCCGGCGGGCGCATTCGCGTAGCGTGCGCCTCCAACGGCGGTGAGCTGCTCGACGGCCATTTCGGCTCCTGCCGGCGCTTTCTCGTCTACGAGGTAGCCGCAGGTGCGCACCGGTTGGTGGAGGCTCGCGACATTGATGACAGCGCAGCCCCCGACGACAAGAATGCTCACCGCGCCGAGCTGATTCAGGACTGCCAGGTGCTGTTCGTCGCCAGCATCGGCGGCCCCGCCGCGGCAAAGGTCGTCAAGGCCGACATCCACCCAGTGAAGTTTCCGCAGGGCGGCAACGCCCGTGAGCAGGTGACCGTGCTCGCCGAGCTGCTCGCCCACAAGCCGCCGCCCTGGCTCGCCAAGCTCATGGGCCACGGCACCGACGAGCGGGTGCGCTTCGAGCGTGACACCGAGGACGCCTGAACACAGGCGCTGGCCGCCACTCGCACGCAGTGCGGCATACCCCGCTTAGGGGCTCATTCCGCGATCGCTTCAGCGCTCCCGCGCTGCCACAACGCCCCCCGGCGCTTCTATAGGGCGTCCATCAGGCTGGCTGAGGCCATAGATGATCACCGACGCTTTCCTCGACCAAGTCACGACCATCATTACCCGCGCCGGGCTCACGGCGGGATCGGTCGCCGCGCTACGCGAGGCCTTCCCGGACGTCCACTTCACGCATTGCCTGGATGACGACATCGGGGCCGGCATCGACCCCTTTCGCGAGGCCAATGGCTTCAATCTCTATCTCATCACCGGCGCGGAACACTGCATCTCCTTCACCCACAGCCAGGAAGGCGCCACCGGGCTGGTGCTCGCGGAGGTCACCGACGACGAATCTTAACCCGAGCCCGCACAGCCCATCGGGCCTCCTTCCGTCGGCACTGACCCCCATCGGCATCAAGCCGTACGCCGAAGGTCGGCGCTGAACCCGACAACCGCGGCTTCGGACACACCCGCGCGGTTACCGCCGCGGCCCGGCGCAGGTGATGGCGTTGGGGTCGCGGCCGGTGCCGCTGGGGCGGAAGCGGGCCGGCGCCAGGGCATCGTAGTCGGCCTCGAAGCCGGCGGCGATGAGGGTCTCGCGCAGCGGAGATTCGAGTGCCGGCTGGCCGTCGACATACTGGATCATCAGGCGCTTGCGACCGGACGGCAGACGATGCAGCGCCGCGGCGGCGAGCAGCAGTTCGCGGCCGGTGTCGGTGCGGCTGGTCGGGAAGCTCAGCAGCTGGCGGGCATTGGCACCGAGATAGAGCACAGGCTTGCCGGCGACCAGGATCAGCCAGGCGCCGGCGACCCGCTTGGGACTCTGCTTGGCGACGCCATTGCCGCGCACAGGCTCGGACGCGCCGGGCGGAGCGGCGTCCCCAGTGCGGCCCACCTTGGCCGCACGGGGTCGGCTGCCATCACCGGCGTGCGTCGCGCCCCTATCGGACTGGCCGTCGGACCCCGCGCTCGCGCTCTCCGGCCAGTCCAACAGCGCACCATAGGGGTTGGCGGGGTCCGCGGCGGGCAGAATGCGGACGTCGTCCTCGGTGTAGCCGTCCATGGGCTGCTCCTCCTCACGAGCCGCGCGCAGGCGCTCGACGGCGCCGGGGAGCGCGAACTGGGCGCCGGACAGGCCCTCCACAAAGTGCCCGCGGCGCACCTGGCCGCCCTCCTCCAGCTCCTTCAGCACCCGATACAGGGGGCCGAAGCCGCCGGGTAGCGCCTCCGCGGCAACCGCCTCGCGGCTGACGACGCCGTAGCGCTCCAGCAGCAGGCGGGCGGTCAGCAAGGTTCGCTCCGTATCGCTGATGGTCCCCCCCAGCGTGAGTTCAGCGACCAGGGACCAGCGACCGCCAGCGAGCCCGCCACCGGCGACACCCACACGCCCCAAGCCCCCCGGCAGCCCCGCACGGGCGCTGCGACGGCCGCGGTGCGCACCAGCCCTGCCCGCGGCGCCCGCGGCCTTGCCCCTGCCGCCCGCCAGCGCCCGCAGCGGCGCGAAGGTGTCGTTGGTGATGAGCCCGTCCCAGACCAGATCCCAAAGCGCCGCATCGAACGCCTCCCGACCCGCAGCCGCACCGACGCCGGCCTGCGCGATCACCGGCTCCGCCGCCCGTTGCAGGTCCATCAAGAAGCAGGCCCCGCGGCGCTCGAGCTGTGCCAGCAGGGCCTCCCGCAGCGCGGCCGGGAGGTCGTCGCCCACCGACGGCAGCGCCGCAGAGCGGACAACATTAACCCCGCCGGCAGCCTCCACCCGAGCCCCGAGCGCCTCGCCGCTCGCCACGCCTAAAGGCACATGCTCGCGCCGATAGACCACAACCTTGCCGTCCTTCGGCCCCGCCGCGCCGCGGCCAAGCCAGACGATCTGGCCGGTGGCGGCGAGCATGTCCAGGTCCTCGGACTGGTAGCCGGGGACGCGCGCCGGCAGCAGCACGCGGTCTAGCTGGGTCCAGCTGACGCTCAGCCCCTCCAATTGCTGCAGGGCCTCCAGCAGGCGCTCGCGACTGTTGCGGGCCTGCCGCGTGCCGGCGGCGCCGATGCCGTGCCAGTCCGGCAGGAAGCGGCCCAGGGTCGCACCGTCCACCGGCGCCACCTCGTCGCGGGCGCGGGCCAGGGTGCGGCGGCGCAGCCGGCGCATGATCTCCGCGTCGCACCATTCGGGCTCAGTACCGAGCGGGCGAATCTCGCCGTGCACCAGCTCGCCTCGGGTCTCCAGGAGCTTCAGCACCGGCTCCAGCTGCGCCACCGGCAGGCCAAGGCGACGCGCGAGCTGCGGCGTAGGAAAGGGGCCGTGGGTGCGCGCGTAGCGACGGATGAGCTGCTCTAGCGGCGCCTCGGTGGGCGCGATGAAGGCCTCCGGCAGCCCCGGCGGTGGCACGCAGCCCAGCGCATCGCGGTACAGCCCGGCGTCCTCGGCGGCGATCCAGCGTCGCTCCCCGGCAACGGGCAGCTCCACCGCCCGGCGCTGCCGAGCAAGCTCCGCAAGCCAGGTCTGCGCCAGGGCAGCCGCGCCGTCAGCACCGCCGGCCTGCTCCAAGTCGAAATCGAAATTGGGATCGGCACCGAGATCGGTATCGACGCCACGCGCAGAGCCCGCGTCTACCCCAGCAACCCCGGCAGTCGACCGCGCCACGATCTCCGGCTCGGTCAGATCGCCCAGCCGCCGCAACAGGTCATGCACCTCGTTGGCGTCCCGCGCGCGCCGCTCCGGCGTCAGGTGCAGAAGCTCCGCCTCCAGCTCTTCCAGCACCCGCGGGTCCAGCAGCTCGCGCAGCTCCGCCTGACCCAGCAGCTCGGCCAGCAGACCGCGGTCCAGCGTCAGGGCCTGGGCGCGGCGCTCGGCGATGGGGGCATCCTGCTCATAGATGTACGCGGCCACGTAGGCGAACACCAAGGAGCGGGCGAAGGGCGAGGCGCTCGGCGTTTCCACCTCGTGCACGCGCAGGCTGCGGGCCTGCACCGCCCGCAGCAGCGCCTTGAGGCCGACTAGGTCGAACTGGTCGCTCAGCGCCTGGCGGTAGGTCTCCAGCACCACCGGGAAGCCCGGATAGCGGCGCACCACGGCGAGTAGGTTTTGCGCCTTCAGCCGCTGCGCCCAGAGCGGCCGGCGGCCCTGGGCGGAGCGCTTCGGCAGCAGCAGGGCGCGGCCGGCGTTCTCGCGGAACAGGCTCGCGAACAGCGCGGTGTCGGCGAGCTGCTCGGTGATACGGTCCTCGATCTCATCCGGGTGCGGCAGGAGCGCCATCAGGTCCGGCAGCTCGTCGCCGTCGGCCATGCGCAGCACGATGCCGTCGTCGGTGTACATCACCTGGATCTCGAAGCCCTCCCTGCGCTCCAGCTGCCATTGCAGGGCCATGGCCCAGGGGGCATGGATGCGCGCGCCGAAGGGGGTCAGGATGCAGATGCGCCAGTCGCCGAGCTCATCGCGAAAGCGCTCGATGACGATGGTGCGGTCATCCGGCACCTTGCCGGTGGCGTTCCGCTGCTCGTGGATGTAGGCGGCCAGGTTGGCGGCGGCAAAGTCGTCCAGTGGCGCCCGGTCTCTGATCCAGGCGATGGCGTCGTCTGCATCACGGCGCGCGACCTCCCGGCAGAAGGCGCCGACGGCCCGCCCCAGCTCCACCGGCCTGCCCGGGCCGTCGCCGCGCCAGAAAGGCAGCTTGCCGGGCTCACCAGGGGCCGGGGAGACGATGACCCGGTCGCGGGTGATTTCCTCCACCCGCCAGGTCGAGGCGCCGAGCAGGATGCACTCCCCGGCGCGAGTCTCGAACACCATCTCCTCGTCCAGCTCGCCGATGCGCGGGCCTTCCGCACCCAGATGCACGGCGTAGTTGCCGCGGTCCGGGATGGTGCCGGCGTTGAGCCGCGTGATCATGGCCGCGCCCTTACGGGGGCTCAGCAGGTCATTGCTGCGATCCCAGGCGAGCAGCGGCTTGAGGTCGGCGAAGTCGCTAGACGGAAAGCGCCCTGAGAGCATGTCCAGCACCGCCTCCAGCGCCGCGCGACTGAGCTCCCGATAGGGGCCGGCGCGGTTCACCAGGCGCTGGATCTCGGCCACCGTCCGCTCGGCGGCGACGCAATGGGCCGCGATCTGCTGCGCCAGCACGTCCAGCGCATTACTGGGCATGCGCAAGGGCTCCAGCTCGCCTTTGAGCATGCGCCCGGCGATGACGGCGCACTCCAACAGATCGCCGCGGAACTTCGGAAAGATGCGCCCGGTGCTCACCTCGCCGACGCCGTGCCCGGCTGGTTCCAGGCGGTCGTCTCGGTGCGCGATCCGCGCGGACGCGAGCTGGCCTTCTCCGACGACTATCGTTTCGATCCCGACCCCGTGCTCTTCTACAAGATCCCGCGCGACGGCGACTACCGGATCCGCATCCACGATTCGATCTACCGCGGCCGCGAGGACTTCGTCTACCGCATCACCGTG
>CAZGCI010000051.1:0-27900 GCA_964524185.1 uncultured Thiohalocapsa sp.
CAGGCGCGGCCTGCGGGGCGACTGTCCGGCGTCACGATGTGTTGTCACGATTCGTTACGTCCCCTTCTGGTCGATTTTCGGTAAAGCTATTTAAAACAATAAGTTGAAATCTGGCACGGCGGCTGCTGTAGGGCAGGTAGGCACATCTTGATGAGGACCGTACCATGCCCGCCGAGACCGCAACCGCAAGCCCTGTGATCGACTTCAATCAGCTCGCCCGCACGCACTGGTCGACACTCTATAAGTACGCCTATCGCCTCGCCGGGGATCGCCCGACGGCGGAGGATCTGGTGCAGGACAGTCTGCTGCGCGCGTGGCGCTCGCGCGAGAAGCTCAAGGAGCCGGCGGCCATTACCGGTTGGCTGAAGACGATCGTGCGCCGCGAGAATGCGCGGCGCTTTGAGCGCATCCGCCCGCGCGAGAGCGCGCTGCCAACAGACGACATCGTCGCCGAGCGCCAGAGTTATGACACATCCACGGAGGCCTTCGTGCTGCGCCGCGCCCTCGCGGCGCTGCCGGCGGAGTACCGCGAGCCGCTGGTGCTGCAGGTGCTCGAGGGGTTGTCGCAGCAGGAGATCGCCGCGCGCATCGGCATCAGTGCCGCCGGCGTCGGCACGCGGTTGTTCCGTGCCCGGCAGAAGCTGCGCGAGGCGCTGGGGGAGCGGGCGTGAGGAGGGCAGCGGCAGGCGGCCACTGCCCGACTGCGCCGGCGCCGCTGCTGCTGGTTGAGGACAGCGCACCGTTGCGCCAGATGCTGAGCTGGGATCTCGCGGACCTGGGGTACGCGGTCAGTGCCGCCGGCGACTGCGCCGAGGCGCGTCGGCTGGCTGAGCGGCATCAGTTCCGCTTTGCGCTGCTCGACGTGCGCCTGCCGGACGGCGATGGCCGCACGCTGGCGGCGGAGCTGAGCGTGCAGACACCGACGCTGCGGATCGTGCTGATGAGCGGCGATCCAGGTGCCCGGGCGCCATCACCGCCGGCGGGCGGCGTCATCGCCCTGCTGGCGAAACCGGTGGACAGCGGCATCATCCACTGGCTGCTCACCACCGCGACCGCGGCGCTGCAGAACAGCGCCGTCGCAACGGACCCCTCCTAACGACCCCTGCGCAGCGACGCCGTCCGATACAATCCTCGACGACATCGACGGGCTTGCCGCTGAATGATCCCGTCCAGCGGCCGTGGCTGCACCTCACATCAGCGCCTCCTCGGGCCTGACTACCACTCCTCGGGCGGCTATCCGGCGTAGCTGCCGGAAGGGGTTAGCCCGCCGGGCGCGGGCCGGCGCAGACCGGCCCCTTGGGCATCTAGGACCGAGTTCGCGCGTACCCCGATCGCACACGCCAACGGCCCGGGCGGGACGCCGCGCGGGCCGTGCTGTGGTGGTGGCGCGAGGAAGGGTGCCACTGCAGCGCGAAATACCTGATACTTTGTGCCGCTGTGCCGCCCGGCGCGGTGTCGGTCGCTGTGCTCGCGGCCGAGCCCAGTCCCCTTGACATCCCAGAGGTACCGAGGATGAGCCAAAGCCCGCTCAACAACGCCCTGCAGCAGGTCGCGGAAGCCAGCCATCGCGATCCCTTCGCGGTCCTCGGGCGGCATTCGGAGGGTGAGGGCATCTGTGTCCGGGTGATGCTGCCAGGCGCTGAGACGGCGACCATCGCCGAGGGTAATCTCGCCATGGACCGCATCGAGGGCACCGACCTCTTCGAATGGCGCGGCCCGGCGGCGGCCGTGCCGGAGCGCTATCGGCTGATCTGGCGCGACGACGAGCACCGGGAGCACATCGCCCACGACCCCTACTGTTTCCCGCCACAATTGCCGGATTTCGACATGCACCTGTTCGGCGAGGGCCGGCACTGGCACGCCTATCGGCTGCTCGGCGCTAGCGTTCACGAGACCGACGGCATCGCCGGCATCCTGTTCTCGGTCTGGGCGCCCAATGCGTCGCGGGTCAGCGTGGTCGGGGACTTCAACCGCTGGGATGGGCGCCGCCATCCGATGCGCATCCACGGCAATGGGGTCTGGGAGCTCTTCATCCCGGACCTGGCGCCCGGCGTGCTGTACAAGTTCGAGGTCCGCACCCGCGAGGGGGCCATCCTGCTCAAGTCCGATCCCTACGGCCGCCGCTTCGAGGTGCGCCCGAGCACGGCATCCATCGTCGAGCCGCCGAGCCGCTTCCAGTGGCGCGACGGCGACTGGCTTGCGGCCCGCCGCGAGCACGACTGGCTGCACAGCCCGATGGCCATCTACGAGGTGCATCCGGGCTCTTGGCAGCGCGGCCCCGAGGGCGAGATGCTCAACTACCGCGAGCTGGCCGAGCGCCTGGTGGACCACGTGCGCGACCTCGGTTTCACGCACATCGAGCTGATGCCCATCACCGAGCACCCGTTCGACCTGTCCTGGGGCTACCAGACCACCGGCTACTACGCCCCCACCAGCCGCTTCGGCAGCCCGGATGACTTCCGCTGGCTGGTGGACCACTGCCATGCCAACGGCATTGGCGTGATCCTGGACTGGGTCCCGGCCCACTTCCCGAAGGATGCCCACGGTCTGGCCCGTTTCGACGGCACCGCACTGTTCGAGCACGAGGACCCGCGCCTCGGCGAGCACTTGGACTGGTCGACGCTGATCTTCAACTTCGGCCGCAGCGAGGTGAAGAACTTCCTGATCTCCAGCGCCCTCTATTGGCTGGAAGAGTTTCACCTCGACGGGCTGCGCGTCGATGCCGTGGCATCGATGTTGTACCTGGATTACTCCCGCACAGACTGGGTGCCCAACCGCCACGGCGGCCGCGAGAACCTGGAGGCCATCGCGTTCTTGCGCGAGCTGAACGAGATCATCCACGACCAAGTCCCAGGGGCCCTGGTCATGGCGGAGGAGTCCACCTCTTGGTCCCAGGTGACTCGGCCCACCTACGTCGGCGGGCTCGGCTTTGATCTGAAATGGAACATGGGCTGGATGAACGATACGCTGGAGTACTTCAAGGAGGACCCGATCCATCGGCAGTATCACCAGGACGAGCTGACCTTCAGCATGATCTACGCGTTTACCGAGAACTTTCTGCTGCCGTTCTCCCACGACGAGGTCACGCACGGTAAACGCTCGCTGCTCTACCGCATGCCCGGCGACGAGTGGCAGCGCTTCGCCAACCTGCGGCTGCTCTATAGCTACATGTATACCCACCCGGGCAAGAAGCTGCTGTTCATGGGCAGCGAGTTCGGGCAGGGGGAGGAATGGGACAGCACCGCGGTGTTGGACTGGTACGTGCTGCAGTACCCCTTTCACCAAGGGATACAAAAGCTGGTGCGGACGCTGAACGCTCTGCACCGATCCGAGGGGCCGCTGCATGCCGAAGACTTCGACCCCCAAGGCTTCGAGTGGATCGACTGTCACGACGCGCACAATTCGGTGCTGGTCTTCCAACGACGCGCGCCCGGCACCGCCACACACGACGGCGGCGAGGATCAACCGCCGGAAGACCACCTGGTGGTGGCCCTCAACTTCACACCCGTCCCGCGCGAGGGCTACCGTATCGGCGTGCCCGCGGCAGGACCGTACCAGGAAATCTTTAATTCGGACGCGCCTGAGTTCGGCGGCAGCGGCCTGGGCAACGGCAGCGAGCCCATTGCGACCGAGTCCGTCAACTGGATGAACCGACCGGATTCCCTGGTGCTGACCCTGCCGCCGCTCGCCGGGATCATTCTGAAGCCGATGGCGCCATCTGACGCCGCGGCCCAAACCACCGCTGGCTGAGCTCACTGACGCTGCAGGCCGTCTGATATGGCGAAAAAGCCAACCTCAAAGAAACAGACCGCGGTGACGGAGACGCCCGCGGCCAAAACGGCAACTGTGACCACGAAGCGGGCGGCCAAGCAGACCGCAGCGCCCAAGGCCAAGCCCAAGGCCTCAAGCCGGCGCAAACCGGCGGCCGCAACCGGCTCTGCCGCGGCGCAACCGCAACGGCCGAGTGCCGCCGCGCCTGCGCAGCGGGCCGCCGCCGAGCCGCGCCCGCATGGCATCCGCGCCGGTGAAGAGACCGCTGCACGGCGCCCAATGCCGCGGGTGCATGCGTTCACGCTGGCCGCAGCCACAGCAGCCGCCGCGCCGAAACGGACCCCAGCGCCGTCTCCAGCCGTTGCGCCGATCACGAAGGGGCCCGAGCAACCGGCGACCGCCCCAGTCAACAGGCTGGACCCGGCGCCGACGCGCGAGGACCGTCCCGACTCCGGCTACGCGCCCGAACCGGAGCCGCATCCGGAGCCGCAGCACGAGCCGTCCCCACCGCCGGTCCATCAGCAGCATCGCGCGAGCCTGTTCATTGTGCATATCACGCCGGAGATGGCGCCGGTGGCCAAGGTCGGCGGCCTTGCCGATGTGGTGTTCGGCCTCAGCCGGGAGCTGGCCATCCGCGGCAATCACGTCGAGATCATCCTGCCGAAGTACGACACCCTGCGCTATGACCACATCTTCGAGCTGCACGAGGTCTACCGCGACCTATGGGTACCTTGGTACGAGGGGGCCATCCATTGCACGGTGTTCTTCGGCTTCGTGCATGGGCGCAAATGCTTCTTCATCGAGCCGCATTCCCACGACAACTTCTTCAACCGCGGCAGCATCTACGGCTTCGCCGACGATGTGTTGCGGTACGCCTTCTTCTCGCGGGCAGCGATTGAGTTCCTGTGGAAGGCCGGCAAGCACCCGGACATCATCCATTGTCACGATTGGCAGACCGCCTTGGTCCCGGTCTTCTTGTACGAGGTCTATCAACAGCTCGGGATGACCCATCCGCGCGTCTGCCTGACCATCCACAACTATAAGCATCAGGGTGTCACCGGCGCCGAGCTCCTGCGTGCCACCGGGCTGCATCAGCCAGAGCGCTTCTTCGACCGGCTGCGCATGGGCGACCATCGCCACAAGGACGCGTTGAATCTGCTCCAGGGCGGCGTCGTCTATTCCAACTTCATCACCACGGTGTCACCGCGCTATGCCTTTGAGACCAAGGACGGCGGTCAAGGCTTCGGCCTGGAGCCTGTCTTGCATACGCATCACATGAAATACGGCGGCGTGGTCAACGGCATCGACTACGACGTCTGGAACCCCGAGGTGGACCACCACCTGCCGGCTCGCTTCGGCGTCGACAACATCGATGCCAAGTACGACAACAAGCGCGCCCTACGCCATCGCCTGATGCTGGCCGACAACGAAAAGCCCATCGTCGCCTTCATCGGCCGGCTCGACCCCCAGAAAGGTCTTGAGCTGGTCCGACATGCGATCTTCTACGCCCTCGAGCACGGAGCGCAGTTTGTCCTGCTGGGCTCCAGCCCGGATCAAGCCATCAACAACGACTTTTGGGGCCTCAAGCATATGCTGAACGAGAGCCCCGATTGTCACCTGGAGATCGGCTTCGACGAGGACTTGGCCCACCTAATCTATGCCGGCGCCGACATCATGCTGGTGCCGAGCCAGTTCGAGCCTTGCGGCCTGACCCAGCTGATCGCACTGCGCTACGGCACCATTCCCGTGGTGCGCACCGTCGGCGGACTGGCCGACACGGTATTCGACAAGGATTACTCGGATCGCCCGCTGCATGAGCGCAACGGCTACCGCTTCGACACCTACGACGCCGCCGGCCTAGAGTCGGCCCTCGGTCGCGCGATCGACTGCTACTACCAATTCCCGGAGCACTTCCGCGAGCTGATGAAAAACGCCATGCGCGCGGACTATTCCTGGAATCGGCCCGGACAGGACTACCTCAACATCTACGACTTCATCCGCAACCGCTGATCGGGGCCAAGGGCCAAGGGCCAAGGGCCAAGGGCCAAGGGCCAAGGAGCAGTCTCGCAACCCGGGCGTCGGCGTTCACCCCTAGCCCCTAGCCCCTTCACCTACGCCCCTCGCCGCCCCGCCCTGCTCAGGACTTCGACCTTCACCGGCGCGACGCCGCGCCGGATGATGCCGAGCTCTTTGGCCGCACGGCGTGAGAGGTCGATGATGCGCCCCTTGACGAACGGACCGCGGTCATTCACCTGCACCACAATGGTCTTGCCGGTGCGCTTATCGGTCACCCGCACGCGGCTCCCCAGGGGCAGGCTCTTGTGGGCGGCGCTCATCTTGCCCTTGTCATAGATCTGCCCGCTCGCGGTCCGGTTGCCGTGCAGGCTATCGTGGTAGAAGGACGCGATGCCGGTCTCCACCGCACCGGCGTGCGAGGCGAAGGACGGCACAGACAAAACCGCGAGCAGCGCCATGGCCGGAGCCGGGCTCAGTAACTTGATCATGTGGGATACCTTGGGCAGCTGCCTTGCTCAGATGGGGCCGGAGCCGTCGGTGGTGCCGAGGCCGATGCGGCGCAGAGCCGGGCGCTGTTGGATGTGATGAACAGAATATACGGGAAAACCCGTACTCGGTAAAGATCCGGCTACGGCCCCTCGACCCTGCTGGCGGCCGGCACCGTCGCCCTCGCGACGAGCGGGACCGTTTCACAACCTGCAGGGCAGCCTTCGAGCCGGTGTTTTTTGCACAGGCCAAGCGTGAATTTGTCACAGTCCATGCCGGTGCAGATGGCCTAGCCTTGATCCGGGCGTGAGACTCGGCGCCGCAATCGCGCTCGCCGTGTCCCGAGGTTCATAGCGACCGCTCTACCTCTATTTGCCCGGCCGCGTGTCGGGCTTTCTTTTTCCCGGCCGCCACCAGCGGCGGATGTGGCTGGCAGACCGATCGGCAACGCTCGCTGATCCTTCCACCGACTCAGGCGACGCCCTGGTCAGCCGCAAGCTGACCGGGCCGGCATCTCCGCGCTGCTGATGAGTCACACCGCTCGACGCCGCGCCAAGCCCGAGCTGAGCTGCCATCAGCACGGCGTGCGAAAGGGCCACCGGGACCAGGCAAAGCACAGCTTCAGCTCATGTGCCACGGCCCGTCGCAGGGGCGGTCATGTGTGCGATTACGGCGCCTCGTACACCGCCGTGCCGGGATGAAAGGCGTACCAGGCAAACCAATAGGCCAGGGTCACCGGCAGGTCCACACCATTGGGTGCGTAGGCGCGGGCACTGCCGGCCTCGGCGTCGAAGTGGATCAGGATCTCGCTGCCGCCCACGCGATCCAGCAGCAACGCTGTGCCCGCAGCGCGCAGCTCTACAAAGGGATAAGCCTTGGCCTGACCATTGACCCTCACCCCGAGCACCTGCTCTTTGGATCGGTAGCGCTTGGACGAAGGCGAGACAGAGAACAGCGGGGTCTGACTCTGCTCGTAGCCCGCATAGGGATCGGCCTCGTAGGCACGCTGGAAACCGGTTTCGGCCGACAGCACGCGGGTGCCGGGGTGCTCGCGTCGCCACTGCTCCCAGCGGCTGTGGGTGACCGGAACCCGACGCAAGCGCGTGCCTGCCATCGGACCGCTGATGGCCTGTCCATACAGCTGGCTCCACAGGGAGTGCGTCTCGCGGTCAAACAGCAATAGATTGCTGTTGTATAGCAACCCGGAAACGCCGAAGGTCAGTGGTTGGGCATCGACCTGAGCAATGAATACAACCCCGCTAGCGCAGAGCGGACAGTAGCTGATCACAATCGGGACGCCACCGATGGCATCGTTGACGATCTCGTGCCAGGCGAGAATGTTGGTTGGGTAGGCCTTGGATTCGCCGAATGCCGCGACACCGAGGACAGCGTCTTGCGCCGATACATGGACAGCCGCCTCAGCCCCGATGAACTGCGGGGTATCCAGCGCAGGAATACCGTCGGGCGGTTGTCCGCCAAACTCGATCGCGTTTTTGTCGACAAGGCTCCGACTGAGATCGAAGCCGTTCAGGGCTGCTGCCGGCAGGGCAATGAGCAGCAGGAGCGAGATGGCAAGACTATCGATGGGGTTGCGCATGGGGGCCTCTGTGGGTGGCGTTGGCTGCTGCGGCCAAGGTGATGACCGCGCCGGAGGTCTGCCGGTGCCAGGAGGATGCGGCGTGCGCTCCCGCCGTGGCGCGCATCAGGACCCAATGCGGCTTCCGCACGCGCTCGCAGAGGGTCGATGCCGGAGCCTGCTCACTGCAGCTTCGCCAAGGCCGAAACGATGGCGGTGGGCTCCATGCGTTGACGGTAATCGACGTCGGCAAAGGCGGCGCGAATGACGCCGTCGGTGTCGATGACAAAGGTGGCGGGGACCGGCAGCACGTAGCGGCCGGGGCCGTTGTAGTCGGCGAGATCCAGATCCAGTCGATTTTGGTACACCGCGCTCAGGTCGGCCGGCACCTCGAAGTACAGGTCGTACGCCTGCATCACCTGGTCGTCCAGATCGCTCAGGATCTCGAACGGATAGCCGTCTGCCTCCAGCTGCTTGCGGGATTGGTCCGGCACCTGCGGGGTGACGGCGATCAGCCGTGCCCCGTGCGCCTCGAGCTGTGGCAACGCCTGCTGCAGCGTGCGCAGCTGCAGATTGCAGTAGGGGCACCAGGCGCCGCGGTAGAAGGTCAGCACCACGGGCCCCTGGGCCAAGATCTCCGCGAGCCGAACCTCGTCGCCGAAGGCGTTCGGCAGCGTAAAGTCGGGTGCCCGCGCACCCACCGGCAGCCCAGGGTCGGGCATCGCTTCGGCGAGCGTCGCAGCGGCCTGCTCCATCACTGCCCGATCGGCGGCGTCGAGCTTCGGCGCGGCCGCTGCGCGTTCGGCTTGAAAGGTCTGAAGCGCCTGCTGATAGCTCGGCAGCGCGCCGCCCGTAGCGCTATCGGCAGCGGCCGGCGCCGCGAAGATGAGCATGGCCAGGGGTACGATCAGGCGTGGCATGAGTTTGCGCATGGTGAAACCTCGGCAGTAGCGAGTGGTGGGCAGCGGCCCTAGTCCGGAGGTGGATGCAGAGCGCCATTGATCCCGGGTCAGTGTGCGCCGGCGGGCGAATAGGCTGCTCGACACCAAGACCGGGCTATTCGCCCATCGCTTTCGGATTGGTCCTTTTCGCGGCGGCCCGCAGGCCGCCGCAGCGAGTCTGACGAGGCCTGGGTTGAAATCGCGTCAGCAATCGAAATGTCATCCAAACGCGCAGATCCATCGCGCCGACGACGCTCGCGCCAGCCAGCGGGCCAACTCTGCGCCCCCTCATACGCTCGACCGACAGCAACGAGGCAGTGGAAGACCATGCGGGACCAGCATCAGGGACTCGCGCAGGAGCGTGCGCGTCGCACGGCCGCTGAACGCTCCCTGCGGGAGAGCGAGGAGCGCCTGCGCCGCATCTTCGACCACTCCAACGATGCCATCCTGGTCATCGATCCCGCCGCGGACCGCATCCTCGAGGCCAACGCCCGCGCCACCAAGATGCTGGGCTACGCCGCGGATGAGCTGATCTCCCGGGTAACCATTTCCGATGTGCATCCGCAGGAGATGCCGCAACTGCGCGCCTTCGCCGCTGACGTCATCGCCCACGGCAGCGGCTGGACCAACGAGCTGAGCTGCACCTGCAAGGACGGCCGACAGCTGCCGTCGGAGATCTCCGCGTCGGTGGTGCGCTTCGACGGGCGCGACTGCCTCATCGCCGTGGTGCGGGACGTCACCGAGCGCAAGGCCGCCGAGGAGGCCCTGCGCCGCAGCGAGGCGCGCTTCCGGGCCTTCGTCGAAAACGCCGCTGACGGCTTCTTCGCCGTCGACGCCGGCGGGCGGATTCGCGACGTCAACAAGCGCGCCTGCACCCTGCTGGGTGATGTGCGCGATGCACTCATCGGCCGGTCGGTGCTGGACATCGATGCCGGACTGACACCGGCGGACTTCGCAGCACTCATTGACGCCTTGGACATCGGCCGACCGCATTTGCTGGAGAGCCGTCACCGCCGCCAGGACGGCAGCGTCTTTCCGAGCGAGGTCAGCATCTGCGCCTATGGCGATGCACATGCCCCGAGCTACATCGCCCTGCTGCGCGACATCAGCCGCCGCAAGGAGGCCGAGGCAGCCATCGAGCGCCTGGCCGAAATGGGCGAGTTCGCGGCCATGATCATCCACCAGGTGCGCAATCCATTGGCGACCATCGAGCTGTGCCTGGAGCACTTCGCGCGGCGCAGTCTGGACGAGCGCGCCGCCCGCCGCCTGGCGCTGGCGCGCGGCGAGTCCGAACGCCTAACAGGCCTGCTGGAGGAAGTGCTGGGCTACGCCGGGCAGCTGACCCTGGCACTGGCGCCCTGCGCCGTCGATGACTTGGTCCGCGATCTGGCGCCGACGCTGACCGCCCTGCCCGCCGTGAGCGAGCGGGACCTGCGCGTGCAGCTCGGCCTGGCGCAGGTTCAGGTGCAGGCCGACGTGGACAAGCTCGTGGAGGTGCTGACCAATCTGGTGGTCAATGCCGCGGAGGCGGTGGCACCGGGCGAGTCGGTGACGCTGCGCACCGCCGGCACGGCCGTCGCACCCCGTATCGAGGTGCACAATGGTGGCGAACCGATCCCGCCGGACGTCCTCGCGCGCATCGGCAAGCCGTTCTTCTCCACCAAAGGCCGGGGCAACGGGCTCGGCATCGCCTATGTTCGGCGCGTGGCCGCGGCACATCACTGGGCCTTCACGCTGACGTCCACCGTCGAGGCGGGCACCGTGGCCCGCCTCGAGCTCTAGCGCACAGGGCCCCGATCGGCCCGCGCGGCTGCCAGCCGAGCTCAGCCGTCGCGGTGGGTGGAGTCTTTGCCGGCAGTGACTCGTCATGACTCCCGCAGCAACGCTGCGACCTGTTCCAAGAGCGGTGGCGCATCCCAGGGCGCGTCGCCAATGACACGCAAAGCTATCCTGCCGCGCTTATCGACGACGTCAGTGGTCGGTAACACCGAGACATCCCAGCCCGCGACGGCGTCACGATCAGGGTCCGGCAACAAGGGAAAATGCAGGTCCTGAGCGGCGCCGAAATCCGCAACCGAACCCGGATCATCGCCCACCGCGACACCCCAAAGGGCTAGACCCTGGCTCGCGAATCGGCGCTGCAATCGCTGCAGGGCAGGCATCTCCTCGCGGCAGGGCCGACACCAAATGGACCAAAAATTGACCATGAGGACGCGGCCGGCGAGGGTCGCGCGGTCATACGAGGTGCCGTCAGTCGCTCGCAGTCGGAGCGCCGGTGCCGGCGGCCGTGGGTCGAACGTTTGCAGGCCGCGCCTGGCCGCGGCCGCAGCTCCAGGCGCCAGGGCCGGCAGCGCAGCCAGCGCCAGCAGTATTTGCCGCCGCCGGTGATCAATGGATGCGCGCTTGTGGGCTGATGCTCTCAACATGATGCAGCGTCCTTTTGATCCGCAGGCGTCGCGGAGCTGCAAGGGCCCACTCCGCGGACGACGGTCAGCCCTCACAGGCCCGGGGCCTCACCGCTGAACACGAACCAACCATCCTCGTAGATGCGCTCAAGGGCCGCCTTCTGCGCTGCCTGGGTCCAAACCGTTTGGAAGGACCCGTTCTGCTTCACCTGCAGCTCATCAACCACCATGGTGTTGTAGCGCTCATTGAGCTCGCCGGTGGCGCGGGCCTCTTCGAGCACGTAACGAACCTTGGTGGTGCGGGGTACGTTGGAGAGGAAGTAATACTCGCCATCGGCCTGTTGCAGCACGAAATCGGGCTCGAAGGCCACGTGCGGGTCCAGGGCGTCCGCCGGGCAGGTGTGACCCCCGTGGGCGCAGCCGTGGCCGTTGAGCTTGCCGGTGACGGTCTCCGCCCCTGCGGAAGTGGCGGCAAGGCCTGTGCCCGCCAGGGCCAGCAGCAGCAGAAGGGTGCGCGCGCGGGGTTGTGTGGCTGGGTGCATGGTCTTCACTCCGGTGTTGGCATTTCGCTGAAACGACGGTGTACGGCGGTAATGAACTGCAGTCTCAGGCCAAGGCCGCCGCAATGCCCGTCATCAGCACAGACCGCGCACCGCCGCCTGTTCTTTCAACCTAAAAAGAGCCGTTGCACGGTCGTCAGGGTGCCTCTCGCCCAGTCGTTGGGATCAGGCTGTCTGGCAAGGCACAACGACGAGGACTAGTCGCTCTAGTGCGAGGCGTTGTCAGCTGCCAGGTGCCCCGCGGGGCGTGCCCCAGTGGATCTCATTGGGCGACCGTCGCCCAGCGCACCCAGTGGGTGACGCGCCGAGCGCGGCAAACTTGTAGGCCGCACAGAGACCTAAAAACACCCTGAAGCAGTGAACTGCTCTTCTTAGGTTCAAGCTAGTCACGGCGCCTGTTCAGCGTCATCGAAGGAAAACCAGCCATCCTGATAGATGGTCTCGAACGCCTGCTGCTGCGCTTGGGGCGTCCAAACGGTTACTAGACCCTCGTCCGTCGTGACCATCAGGGCGTCCACGTCGATGGACCGATAGGTCTCATTCACCGAACCACGCACGCGGACCTCTTTCAGCACGTTGCGCACCTTCGTGTCGCGCGGCACATTGGACAGAAACCAGTACTCGCCGTCGCGCTGCTGCAGCACGAAATCCAGCTCGAACGACAAATGCGCATCCAAGTTGCGCACCGGACACAAGTGCCCGCGTTGTGCGCAGCTCTGGCCGTTGAGCTTTCCGGTCAGTGTCTCGGCGCCGAGTCCGACGCTGGCCATCGTGCTAGCGAGGAACAACAGCGTGGTCCGCAAAGCGGCGGTTCGTCGGCAGTCGCTTGAACGATGCATCATCTCGATCCCCGGGTTTCAGCGAGCGCGGAAGGCGGCGGTACCGGGACACCACCACGAAACGATACGGGCATCCGGGCGCGGCACATTCGCGGCTGGTCACCCGGCTAGACCGGCTCGCGAAGATAGGGGTTTCAACCTTTGCAAGCGCGCAATCATCCGCTGCCCGGCCCGGTCCCTGTAAAGGACACATCCGCGGGAGCGTTGGACCTCGGCAGGTCTGCTCCCCCGCCCGGCCCATTCACGTTGCGCACAGGAGCGCCACCATGCACTCGCAGTTTCCGTATCACGACATCGCCTCTGCGCCCAAAGCCGCCGAGGCTTCGCTACGCCAGACCGAGCAGCGCTTCGGGATGCTTCCAAATCTGATGCGCAAGATGGCCACCGCCCCCGCGCTGCTCGACGGTTATCTAACCCTGGGCGCGCTGTTCGAGCAGACGTCCCTGTCGCCCGCGGAGCAGCAGGTGGTGCTGCTCACGGTGAGTCGGGAAAACCGCTGCACGTATTGCGTCGGCGCCCATAGCGTGTTGGCCGATATGGCCGAGGTTCCCGCAGCGGTGACCGATGCGCTGCGGGAAGGCCGGTCGCTGCCGGACCCGCGTTTGGAGGCCCTGCGCCGGTTCACCGCCGCGGTGGTCGCGGATCGGGGCTGGGTCAGCGAGGCGGAGCTCAGCACATTCATGGACGCCGGCTACGCGCAGCAGCAGGTCCTGGAGGTCATCCTGGGCGTGGGGATGAAGACCCTGTCCAACTACACCAACCACGTCACCGGCACCGAGCTGGACAGCGCCTTTGCCCACCGCGCCTGGAGCGTCGTTGAGGGCACCGCCTGATAGGGTACGGCCGATACGGGCCAGGGGTGCGAAACGGGTGACCCGCCATAGGCGATTGGGGCGGGCTTAGGCCCCTGGCGCACGGCTCGGTCGGCCGCGGCAGAGGCGGTGAAAGAACGGTTCGATCCGCGCGGTCCAGTCGATATGAGCGCAGCACATGGCACCTATCCCTTCCTGGACGTTCAGTCCCTGCCGCCCCAACAGGTACGCGTGTCTGCGGGTGCAGTGCGGGTGGCGGTGAGCTTCCGTGCGAGCTGGGCCGATGGCTTCGGCGCCCGTGGCTGGAAGTTGGATGCCAACCTCGACGACCCTGAGATCATTGCCGCCACGAGCCGCCCCGGTGATGCCATACCGACCTCCGTGCCGGTACACGACCTCATGGATCACCTGCTGTGCGGCTTCGCCGCCAGCGGCCACCGGGCCGAGGCGATGGCGCTCGCGCAGCTGGCGCCGCGGACCGATAGCGACCCGACACCCGACTATCGGCAGATGGTGCTCGAGGACCTACTCCCCGGCAATGTCATCGGCGAGTCGGCGTATCGTTTTATCGGCCCGGCCTTACGTCGCCATTTGCCGCCGACCGCAACCGATTGGGACGGCCCAAGGGTCATGGCGGCGCTGCATGCCCGTCTGGGCGAGGCGCTCTTGACAGAGCTCTTGGTCGCGCGGATGTGCGCGCTGGGTCACGCAGGCCGGCCGCACGCCTTGCTCGCGTGGCAGCGCACCGGCCTGGATTACCGGGACCGCGGGCGCCTCGGCCATCAACTGCAGCGACTCTTCGAAGACATGGATGCCTGGGTCCAAGCGCAAGGGTGTCACGCCGCGCACGGGGAGATCCGCATCCGCGCCGATGCGTGCGAGTTTGCCAACGCGGCGGGTTGTCACCTGCGCCGGTGATGCCGGCGCCCCGTACGACACCGTCGCCCGCCTCGCGTACCGGACCAGGCGCCACGAGGGCCGGCGGCAGAATGCAAATCGGTCACGGCCAAAAGAACCCCTGCAGGTCGCAATGCTGAACAGCGTCGCTCAGCTCCAGGACAAGGCCCGCTTTCAGCTCGCCCTAGGTTCGACCACCGTCGGCCACTTGGGGAGCGTCGCACCGTATTCTTCGCCCTGAACAGCCGGCTGCGGTTCGACCACAGCGGCGAGGTGCGCCTCACCATCGGCGAGCCCCACCCCAACTGTAAGTTCTCGGTTTTCTTCAGCAACTCAAAGGACGCTTCCGATCTATGCCGACCTCTGCAAGGGCAACCGCGCGCTACACACCTTGAGCTCGGCAGCCTGCACGCGGAGGGTGTGCGCGCCTGTCTGCCCGTGTTCAAGTGCAGCTCGGACTCGAGCGCTTCCTGTCCGCGCAAGGACTCAAACACACCGACCGCAATCTGCCGCTGGATGAGCCAGCCGGCGCGCGGCTCGCGCTGTTTTTTCGGCCGCAGAGGAAGGTCAGCGGCTTACGGCTGATGCCCTGCGGTACATCCGGTAATCAGCGTCTTCCGCTCGTCCTCGAGCGTATTTGGGCGCGTGAGTAGGGATTTGTGTATATAGTTTTGTCTATACTCCGGTCATGGAGATTGATGCGGCAGGCGCGCTCATTCGCCGAATCAGTGCTCGCTAGATGCATAAAAAAGAGGTCGCAACCTCTGAACGACAAAACCCCCTCAGTAACGAGTCCAGAACAAGTTAAACCCGAATACAACTGGCGTCGTTGTGGTTGTCGCAATCGCGATCGGAAAAATCAGGTGAACACACGGCTTCCTTGGCTCATCAACTCAGCCTTTACGAGCAATTGCAGGCGCTGCCCGAAGGCTTGACTGGTGAGATCCTGAATGGGCAGCTCTATACTCAGCCACGGCCAAGCGGGCCGCATGGGCGTGTCAGCGTAGGTCTCGATCGCCGCATTGGCCGCAGCTACGATGAGGGTGATGGTGGCCCTGGCGGCTGGTGGAATCTGGTCGAGCCCGAGGTCCATTTCATCCGCGATGAGGAGGTCGCCGTGCCAGACCTCGCCGGCTGGCGACGCGAGCGGATGCCACGGATTCCCGACGGGCATCGTTTCGAGGTGGTGCCGGATTGGGTGTGCGAGATCCTCTCGCCAGCCACCGCCAGCAAGGACCGCGAGATCAAGCTCCCGCTCTATGCGCACTACGGTGTCGCCTATGCCTGGCTGCTTGACCCCCAACGGCGCACGCTGGAAGCCTATGCGCTGGAGCAGGGCACCTGGCGCTTGCGGCTCGAAGCAGCCGATGAAGCGGTTGTGCGGGTGCCGCCGTTCGACGCGCTGGAACTGACGCTCGCAGCCCTTTGGGTCTAGGCTGGTGGGCGCGCGATACTGACGGCATGCCAGACACAGCCCCGTCCAGCCTGCGCGACTATCACTCCGTCAAAGCGAGCTTCCCCTCCGCCAACGCACCCGTCCCTGTGCTGACGAAGCGCGGGTGCGCTTACCATGCAGGACACTGTAAGGGTTTGGCTGAATAACGGGTTACGTGCGAGTCGACGCCACCGCGTCTTTCTCCGATCATAGTCCCAGGCATTGGCAGGGAGGCGTCAGACCAAGGAGCGACCGCGTCGTCGACGCGACAGCCGGTTCTGACCGGTAAGGACCTGGGGCCTGGGGAAACGGGGATTGGCCTCCCGCAGTGCCGACCATCACTGGCGACCATCACTGGCGACCATCACAGCTCCCCGGGGCCCTTGGCCTTGCCGACGCCGGGCGCGTGAACTTGAGGCATCGACAACCCATTAGCGCCGTCAAGCCATTCAGGCTGCTCACGGGCGGCCACCGCGGACATCGCAGACGCTCAAGGAGCAATTACATCGCATGACCACCATGGGCACCGAAGCGTTGCATCCCGACGCGCCTCACCACTTGCCATTCTTCATTACCGCCCCGGGTGCCACGGACACACTCATGGTTGCGTCAGGGCTTTTCCTTTTCGTGGCCTTGCTCGCCGTCGGCGTTTTGTATTTCAAGCTGCACGCGTTACCGGAGCAGATGGCACACGGGGGGCAGAAGATCCAGTTTGAGCTTGTCGCAGTGCTTGCACTGCTGGCGCTGTTTACCCACAACCACGCCTTCTGGGTCGCGGGTCTGCTGCTCGCGCTGCTGCCGTTACCAGACTTCACGACACCACTGCAGACCATCGCCAACTCGCTCGAGGCGATCGCAAAAAATGCTGTCCAGCAGGCGCAGGGCGCGAAGAACGGCGACGCCGGTGCCGGGCCTCACTCTGCCGGTGACACTCAGCAGCCCGAGCAGCAGGCGACCGCCACAGCCGCGAGCGCCGTGGCCGGCGACCAGCACAGGAATTGACAGATGTTAGAGGTGCTCCTGTGCTCGCTGGTCACCGTGTTGCCGGACTACTTGTTCCGCCGTTATGTCCAGGGCAAACGTATCGGCCACGAGATCACGCTGTTCTCGGTATGGCACGAGCTGCGTTATGGCATCACGCTCTGTCTGCTGCTCACCGTGAGCCTGATCACGGCCATCTTCTATTTCCACCCATCGACGACGGCCGCCGCATCGGTGTTCCGCTCCGTGACCATCCTGCCGGAGATCACGGGTCGCGTGGCGGAGACGTACGTCGGCATCAGTCAACGGGTGAAGCAGGGCGATCCGCTGTTTCGCATGGACAGTTCCCAATTCGAGGCCGATGTGGAAACGGCGCAAAAACGCGTTGCGGAGATCGACGCTCAGATGGCTGTCGTCAAGGCACAGCTGGCCGAGGCGGAGGCACGGATCCAGCAGGTCCGTGGCGGTCTAAAACAGGCGCAGGACGAGTTCCAGGCGCGCGCGGATGTGCAGAAGCGCAGTCCGGGCTCTGTTGCCGCGCGTGACGTACAACGCTTCGAGACCCAGGTCACCACGCAGCAGGCGGGCGTGGACGCTGCAATCGCCGCCCGCGATGCGCTGCTCACGCAGCTGGAGGCCCAACTACCCGCACAGCGGGAAACCGCCCTGGCCGTGCTGCGGGAGGCAGAGGTCGAGCTGGGCAAGACGGTGATGGTCGCCGGCACCGATGGGGTCGTACAACAGTTCACGCTGCGGCCCGGTGACTTGGTCAACGCGATGCTCCGCCCGGCGGGCGTGCTGGTGCCGGACCACAAAGTCGACACGTTGCTGGCCGGATTCAGTCAGCTGGAAGCCGAGGTCATCAAGGAAGGCATGGTCGGCGAGGTCGCCTGCATGGCCAAGCCCTGGCAAATTATCCCGGTGATGGTTACCGGGGTGCAGGACGTCATCGCCAACGGTCAGGTGCGGCCGACAGACCAGCTGTTCGACATCCAGCAGTTCTCAGAGCCAGGCACCATCACCGTCCTGCTGGAACCGCTCTACCAAGGGCAGCTGGAGGGCCTGCCCCAGGGCGCCAGCTGCGCTGCGAACCTTTACACCAGCAACCACGAGCGATTGAGCGCCGACGACTTGGGCACCCTTCAGCGCCTCACCCTGCATGCGATCGACACCGTCGGTGCGGTCCACGCGATGCTCCTGCGCATTCAGGCGTTACTGTTGCCGGTCAAGACGCTGGTGTTGCGCGGTCACTGACACGCCTCATCAACACACCGCTCAGGCCCTTGCCGCCAGCACGCCTGTCGCGCTCAGCGGCTGGGGGAGGCCGACGGGACGCTGAGGCGACAGCTGAAAGAGCGTCCAAAGCGAGCGGGTCTCAGGGTTGGAACCAACCCAGAATTGAGGACCCGCCATGCCCGCCGAGATCGATCTCATCACCCGTGTCGAGCTGCCCCCGGCTAATCTGCCCGAGGCCGGCCCCAGCGTCATCGTGATCTTTGGCGCCACTGGCGATCTGACCCGGCGCAAACTTGTTCCGGCACTGTTTCACCTCGCCCTCGAGGGCTGCCTGGACCCCGGCGTACAGGTGCTCGGGGTCAGCCGCGACGGCCTCGATGACAATGGCTTCCGCAGCATGCTCGCCGACGCCGTCGGCGGCTCCGCCGAGATCGGTGCAGTCGACAGCGCTGCCTGGGCAGACTTCGCCGAGCGCCTGCACTATTTGCAGGGGGACTTCACCGCGGCGGACACCTATCGGCGGCTCAGCCACACGCTAGCGCAGCAGTCCACCGGCAACCGGCTCTTTTATCTGGCCACCCCGCCTTCTGTAGCGCGGCAGATCGTCGGCGAGCTGGCCGCGAGCGGACTCAACCGGGAGGAGGACGGCTTCTCCCGGATTATCCTCGAGAAGCCCTTCGGCCACGATCTGGGCTCAGCGCAAGCCCTAAACACCGTCGTCGCCGAAGCCTTCGATGAGCCGCAGGTCCACCGCATCGACCATTACCTGGGCAAAGAAACGGTCCAAAACATCTTGTTCTTCCGCTTCAGCAATGCGCTGTTCGAGCCGGTGTGGAACCGTAATCATGTCGAGTACGTGGAAATCACCGCCGCTGAGCCCCTCGGCGTCGGCCACCGCGCGGGCTACTACCAGGAGTCCGGCGCACTGCGCGACATGGTGGCCAACCATCTGCTGCAGTTGCTGGCGCTCACGGCGATGGAGGCACCGGTGGCCTTCGACGCCGATACCGTGCGCGACAAGAAGATCGAGGTCTGGCGCAGCATCGCGCCGATGACGCAGGGCGAGGTGGCCGAGCGCACCATCCGCGCCCAGTATGCCGTCGGCGAGATGGATGGGGAAAAGGTCGCTGGTTGGTGCGAGGAGCCCGCGGTGCCCAGGGATTCCCGCACCGAGACCTTCGCCGCGCTAGAGCTGCACATCGATAACTGGCGTTGGGCCGGCGTGCCCTTTTATCTGCGCACAGGCAAGCGTCTGGCCCGCCAGGTGACCGAGGTCGCTGTGCACTTCCGCCATCCTCCCATGCGGCTGTTCCCGCACGAAGCGGCGCTCACGGCCAATGTCATCGTCCTGCGCATCCAGCCGAACGAGGGCATCAGCCTCGCCTTCGGCGTCAAGCAGCCGGGTGGGCAGCCGGGCGACGAGCGCCGGGCGGTGCCGGTGTCCATGGACTTCTGCTACCGCGGCGCCTTCGGTGACAACCCGCCTTCGGCCTATGCGGTGCTGCTGCTCGATGCGCTGCGCGGTGACCCGACGCTGTTCACTCGTCGTGACGGTGTCGAAGCCCAGTGGCGACTCATCACGCCCATTCTGGAGGCCTGGGCGGCAGACACGTCTGCAGCCCTGCCGGCCTATCCGGCGGGCAGCGACGGCCCCGCCGAAGCCGATGTACTGCTGGCTCGTCATGGGCATGGCTGGCGCTCGATCGCCGATAACATCGGCGCCTGTGCGCGCTGACGCCAGCCAGCATGAAACGGTGTCCCGGATGACCGGGTCTCCGGCAGTGACAACGGCGGTTGCCTCGGGCTCGGTCCAAACCTGCCGTCGAACACTTCCATATTACCTGGGAACCTTCATGAGCAAGCTCGAAGCACTCCGCGAGATCACACACGTTGTCGCCGACACCGGCGACATTGCCTCCATCGAGACCTATCGCCCCATCGACGCCACCACCAATCCCTCGCTGCTCCTTAAGGCAGCCCAATTGCCGCAGTATCAATCCTTGGTTGACGACGCCGTGGAATATGGCAAGCGCCGCAGCGACGATAGCGCCGAGCAAAGCCGGCTCATGATGGACTGCCTGGCGGTGAATGTCGGCACCCGCATTTTGGAGCTGGTGCCGGGACGGGTCTCAACCGAGGTCGATGCCCGACTCTCTTTCGACACCGACGCCACCATCGCCCGGGCCGTACAAATCATGGGCCTGTACGATGCCGCCGGCATCGCCAAGGAGCGTATCCTAATCAAGATCGCCGCCACCTGGGAGGGCATTCGCGCCGCCGAGGTACTGGAGAGTGAGGGCATCCACTGCAACCTCACGCTGATGTTCGGCTTTGCGCAGGCGGTGGCCTGCGCCGAGGCCGGAGTGACCCTCATCTCGCCCTTCGTCGGGCGTATTTTTGATTGGTATAAGCAGCACGAAGGGGTGGCGGGCTACGCGCCCGATAACGACCCCGGCGTGCGCTCGGTGCGCCGCATCTACAACTACTACAAGCGCCACGGTTACGAGACAAGAGTGATGGGCGCGAGCTTCCGCAATACCGAGCAGATCCTGGCCCTGGCCGGGTGCGATCTGCTGACCATCGCACCGGGGCTGATGGACGAGCTGGCGCAGGCCACGGGTCAGGTGCCGCGCAAGCTCGATCCGCAGGACGCTGCCGGACAGGGTGAGGCGTGGGTCTCCCTCGACGAGCCCGCCTTCCGGTGGGCGCTTAATGACGACGCCATGGCCACGGAGAAGCTCGCCGAGGGCATCCGCAACTTCGCCGCGGACTCGGTCCGCTTGGAGCGCTTCGCCTTCGAGACCTGTACCCAGTGCCGCTGAGGCCGGGCGAGTCGGTTTTACGGTAATCGTCTTAACGACACGCGAGCGAGGAGCATCATGTCGAGCAAGCCTGTCGCCTTGGGGCTGCTACGGGCGGCCCTGCTCCTGGCTGCGCCGCTCGCGGCGCAGCCAGGCGTGAGCACGCCGAAGGACAACACTCCGGCCATCGGCGGCTACAGCCCAGTATCCTATTTCACGGTCGGACGTCCGCAGAAGGGCTCGCCCAGCTATACCAGCATCTACAACAGCAAGGTCTACTGGCTCACCAGCGCCGAGCAGGTGAAGCGCTTCGAGGCGGACCCGGGGACCTATGCCCCAGTGTTTCCGGATCACTGCCCCTACAGCTTGTCGCTCGGGCGCGCCGTGGCCATTGATCCGACCAACTTCCTCATCATGGGCGACAACCTGCTGCTGTTCCACGACAGCGCGGAAATGGACACCATCGCCCAAGCATTGGAGGCAGAGGGCGCCAATAAGATGTTGGAGCGGGCGCGGGGAAACCTCATCCGCCTGCAGTTCTGACGGACGGCCGCTGGATGCCGCTGGCGAGGATGCACCGTCCGATTTTGCTTGCAGGGCGCTGGCTCGCAATCGCCGCTGCAACCGTCGCAGTAGGGCTAGGCGGCTGCGCCCGGCTAGAGAAACCCGACTTAAAGCGACTCTACGCGAGCACCGTAGGCGGCGCCGAGCAGCCGCCAGTTGTGATCATTCCCGGGCTCATGGGCACACGGCTGGAAGACGCGCGCGGACGCGAGGTCTGGATCGGCTCGCTGCGCCGCGCGCTCTGGTCCGACTACGATGATCTGGCCCTGCGCATCGATCCCGAGACCCTCACGCCAGAACCGGTCGGCATCCGCCCCACGACTATCACCGATTCCTTTGCCGGGCGTGATTTCTACGCCTCGATCATCCGCACCCTGGAGCAGGCCGGTGGCTACGCACGCGCCGAGCCCGGCGAGCCGCCCGCCGTGGCCCGCAGCTACTACGTCTTCACCTACGACTGGCGCCAAGACAACGTCGAGACCGTCCGCAGACTCGACCGATTCGTCGAGCAGATCCGCCGCGACCACGGTGGCGGCATACCGGTGGACATCATCGCCCACTCCATGGGTGGCCTGATCACCCGTTACTACTTGCGGTATGGGCCCGTCGATGTGACACAGGACAACCGCTTCCCGGTCAACTACCACGGTGAGCACCGGGTGCGGCGGGTCGTGCTACTGGGCACGCCGAACCTGGGCTCTGTGGAATCGCTGAAGGCCTTCATCGCTGGACGCCGGCTCGGCCTGCGCCGCGTGCCGCCGGAGGTCTTGGTAACCTTCCCGAGCTTCTATCAGCTATTCCCGCATCCCATCAACGATTGGCTGCTGGATGCCGCCGGCAAGCCGTTGGACTTGGATCCTTTCGACCTCAAGGTCTGGCGGCGCTTCCAATGGTCCATCTTCGACCCCGAGGTGCGCGCACGCATCCGCGCTCAATTAGACGATTCTGCGGCGGCCGACTCCCGACTGGATCTGCTGGAGCGTTGGTTCCACAAGTATCTCGAGCGCGGCCGGCGCTTTGTGTGGTCGCTGACCGTCGAGATGGATCGTTCGCCGTGGCAGCTCGTGGTGTTCGGCGGCGACTGTGAGCTCACGCCGGCGCGGTTGGTCGTCCACGAGACCGACGCGGGCAGCGGGCTCTACCTCCACCCGGACGCCATTGGCGCCGGCCTGCCCGGCGTCGACTATGCGCGGCTGATGCTTGAGCCCGGCGACGGCACGGTCACCAAGGCATCCCTGCTGGCGCGCAACGTCCTCGATCCGCTCGTGCCGCGTCATCCCTGGAGCTTCTTCCCGCTGGACTATCCACTGCTTTTGTGTGCCGAGCACAGCGCTCTCACCGGCAACCTGTTCTTCCAGGACAACCTCCTGCACTTCCTGCTGCACAGAGAATGACGCCCGCGAGTCCGGCCGCATGGGTGAGTAGAGAAATAAATCACCGCAGCGGAGGGTCTAGGCGGGTGAAACCATCCTCGCCGCCCGGCTCCAGCGGCCTGCAAGACTGCATCGGGGCCACGGGCGTTCCATTGCCAACCGGACTATCCCATGCGTGCAGCCGAGCTGTTTGTCAAATGCCTGGAGAACGAGGGGGTCGAGTACATTTTCGGCATCCCCGGCGAGGAGAATCTGGATCTGATGGATGCGCTGATCGGTAGCCCGATCCGTTTCGTCACCGTGCGCCATGAACAGGGCGCGGCCTTCATGGCGGACGTCTACGGCCGCCTCACCGGCCGCCCTGGCGTTTGCCTCGGCACGCTCGGGCCGGGCGCGACCAATCTCATGACCGGCGTGGCCGACGCCAATCTGGACCGGGCACCGGTGGTGGCCATCGCCGGCCAGGGCTCCACCCACCGGCTGCACAAGGAGAGCCATCAGATCGTCGATCTGGTCAACCTGTTCGCGCCCATCACCAAGTACGCGATATCGGTGCGCGAGCCCGAGGTCATTCCGGAAATCGTGCGCAAGGCGTTCAAGGTCGCAAAGACCGAGAAGCCCGGGGCGACCTTCATCGAGCTGCCGGAAAACATCGCTGCCGAAGCGGTCGCCGAGGGCGCACCTTTGCCGGTGCAGGACCCGCGCCCGCCCTGGCCGGCGGCCGATCGGCTGGCCGAGGTCGCGGCGCTGATGGCACAGGCCGAGCGGCCCCTGGTGCTGGCTGGCAACGGCGTGGTGCGCGCGGGCGCCGCAGCGGATCTGGAGGTCTTTGCCGGCACTTTGCGCGTCCCGGTGACCATGACCTTTATGGCCAAGGGCGTGATCCCGCGCAGCCACCCGTTGTCGCTCGGCACCGCCGGGCTTTCGGGCGACGACCTCATCGCCTGTGGCTTCGCGCGTGCCGACCTGGTGATTTGCGTCGGCTACGACATGGTCGAGTATCACCCGGAGCGCTGGCACCGGAGCCCGGAGCAGCGGGTGGTCCACATCGGCCAGACGCCGGCGGAAGTAGACGCCCATTACAGTCTGGCAGCGGGCGTCGTCGGCGACATCGGTGCCGCGCTGCGGGTGCTCACGGAGCGGGTTGCGCCCCGACCGGAGAACTGGGCCGCAACGCTGAACCAGTCGATCCAGGACGAGAACCGCGAGCATGCCGGCGACGACGGCTTTCCGGTGAAGCCGCAAAAAATCCTGTGGGATCTGCGGCAGGCGCTGGCGCCGGAGGACATCCTCATCTCCGATGTTGGCGCGCACAAGATGTGGATAGCGCGCATGTGGCAGGCATTGCAACCCAACACCTGCATCATCTCCAACGGCTTCGCGTCCATGGGTATAGGCGTACCTGGGGCCTTGGCGGCGAAGCTGATCTACCCGCAACGACAGGTGGTCACCATCACCGGCGATGCCGGCTTCCTGATGAATTCCCAGGAAATCGAGACGGCGTTGCGACTGGGCCTCGCCTTTGTCGTGCTGATTTGGAACGACGCCGCCTATGGACTGATCAAGTGGCACCAAGACCGCCGTTTCGGGCGCCACACCCAGATCGGCTTCGATAACCCGGACTTTGTGCAGTACGCCGAGAGCTTCGGCGCGCGCGGCTACCGTGTGACGTCCTCGGGAGAATTGCTGCCGGTCTTGGAAGATGCCTTGCAGTGCGGCACCGTGGCCGTGGTGGACTGTCCAGTGGACTAAGCCCAGAACATGCGGCTCACCGAACGCCTGGCTGCCTTGACCTGCCCGCTTTAGGATGACGGGCTGGCTTGGCCGGCGGGCACCGGGCCTTGGACCGGCAAGACTGCGAGGACCGATGCCATGGCAGAGGATCATCACACCCATCGCTTGGCCGAGCCGGTGCCGCCGGCCGGCCGGCTCGAGGTGCTCAATCCCTTCGATCTCAAGCCCATTGCCACCGTCGACACGATGGATCGGCGTGGCGTTGACGCGGCGCTGAGTATCGCCGATGCCCTGTTTCGCGACCGCGACGCCTGGCTGCCGGGCCATGAGCGCAGTGCGATCCTGCACCGCACCGCGATGGCGATGCAGTGCGATGCCGATCGCCTGGCGGCACTCATCGCCCGCGAGGGGGGCAAGCCGCTGGCGGACGCACAAGTCGAGGTGACACGCGCCATCGACGGCGTGCATAACTGCGCGGAGGTGCTGCGCAGCGACGGCGGCCGCGAGGTACCCATGAGCGCCACCGCGGCCGCCGCCGGCCGGCTCGCCTTCACCACGCATGAGCCCATCGGCCCGGTCGTGGCCATTAGCGCCTTCAATCACCCGCTGAATTTGATCGTGCATCAGGTGGGGCCAGCGGTCGCCGCCGGCTGCCCGGTGGTGGTCAAGCCCGCTGAGGACACGCCCCTGTCCTGCCTGGCGTTCATCGATCTGTTGCGGGAGGCTGGGCTGCCACCCGCCTGGGCGCAGGCGCTGGTCACCGACGGATCGGAGACCGCCGAGGCCCTGGCCACAGACCCGCGCGTGGCCTTCTTGAGCTTCATCGGCAGCGCGCGGGTCGGCTGGCACCTGCGCGCGCGCCTCGCCCCCGGCGCCCGTTGCACGCTGGAGCACGGCGGTGCGGCGCCGGTACTGGTGGATCGCGGTGTGGACTTGGCTGGCGCGGTGCCGGCACTGGTCAAAGGCGGCTTCTACCATGCCGGCCAGGTGTGCGTGTCGGTGCAGCGGGTGTTCGCCCACCGCAGCATCGCCGAGCCCTTGGCGCAGGCGCTGGCCGAGGCCGCCGCGGCGCTGCGCGTGGATGATCCGAGCCTTGCCGACACGGCCGTCGGCCCGTTGATCCGCCCGGCCGAGGTAGAACGTGTCGCGGCCTGGGTCCGCGCGGCGGTCGCCGGCGGGGCCGGTCTGCTCAGCGGCGGCGAGCCGCTGTCTGAAACCTGCTACGCGCCGACGGTGCTGTTTGACCCGCCGGCCGACGCCAAGGTCAGCCGGGAGGAGATCTTCGGCCCGGTGATCTGTGTCTATCCTTATCGCGACCCCGATCGCGCCATCGCTGCGGCCAACGCCCTGCCCTTTGCGTTTCAGGCCGCGGTCTTTACGGAGGATCTGCGCTTCGCGCTGCATGCGGCAGCGCGGTTGCATGCCGCCGCCGTGATGGTCAACGACCACACTGCCTTCCGCACCGATTGGATGCCGTTCGCCGGGCTGCGCCAATCCGGTCTCGGCACCGGCGGCATCCCCTACAGCTTCGCCGATATGCGCACCGAGAAGCTCATCGTCCTCAAGCGCTAACGGCCCGAAATTCGGGCCCTTCGCACAACCACACACCGGCGGGTGTACACGCCGGACGTGCCATACCCACTCACGCCGCCTCGCCAGCGCCTCACTGGCGGCGCTTCGCACACCTGGCCGCGCCGTGGGCGCGGAACTGCTGTTGACTCGGAGACCTCAACCCATGCTCACCGATACCTCGTCCTTTCTGTTCACGTCGCTGCAGGTGATGTCTGCGACATTCATTGTCGTCATCGGTAGCATTGCCCTTTGGACTGTGTACGCATTCGTTGTCGACAGCACGCAGAAGAAGCGGGCCATCCTGCGCAATTATCCGGTGATCGGGCGCTTTCGCTACCTGTTCGAGCGCTTGGGGGAGTTCTTCCGCCAGTATTTCTTTGCCATGGACCGCGAGGAGCTGCCGTTCAACCGGGCGCAGCGCAACTGGGCTTATCGTGCCGCCAAGGACGTCGACAACACCGTCGCGTTCGGGTCCACGCGCAACATCACCGTGCCAGGACAGGTCCTGTTCGTCAACTGTCCGTTCCCGACCCTGGGTGAGGATGCCGTGCCCGCCAAACCGCTGACCGTCGGCCCACACGCCCGCCATCCCTACACCACCGCGGCGCTATTTCACATCTCCGGCATGAGCTATGGCGCCATCTCCCGGCCGGCGCTGGAGGCCCTCGGCGCCGGTGCTGCCAAGACCGGCTGCTGGCTCAACACCGGCGAGGGCGGCCTGTCGCCGCTGCACCTGGACAGCGGCTGCGACCTGGTGTTCCAGATCGGCACAGCCAAGTACGGCGTGCGGGATCTGGACGGCAATCTCAGCGATGAGCGGTTGCGCGAGGTGGCCGCATACCCGCAAGTGCGGATGTTCGAGCTCAAGCTCAGCCAGGGGGCGAAGCCTGGCAAGGGCGGCATTCTGCCCGGCGCCAAGGTCACCGAGGAGATCGCCGCCATCCGCGGCATTCCCGTGGGCGCAGACAGCATCAGCCCCAACCGCCATCCGGATGTGGGCAGCACCGAGGAACTGCTGGATCTCATCGCCCGCGTGCGCAGGGTTTCGGGCAAGCCGGTGGGCTTTAAGGCCGTCATCGGCGCCTACGGCTGGCTCGACGAGCTGTTCGCGGCGGTTAACCGCCGCGGCCCAGAGTCGGCGCCGGACTTCATGACCGTCGACGGTGCCGACGGCGGCACCGGCGCCTCGCCCATGCCGCTGATCGACGACATGGGCCTGCCGCTGCGGGTGAGCCTGCCGTTACTGGTGGATAAGCTCGACGAGCACGGCCTGCGCGGGCGGGTGCGGGTGATCGCCTCCGGCAAGCTAATCACGCCTGCCGATGTCGCCTGGGCGCTCTGTGTGGGCGCAGACTTCGTCTGCTCCGCGCGGGGCTTCATGTTTGCGCTCGGCTGCATTCAGGCCCTGCAGTGCAATAAGAACACCTGTCCAACCGGAATCACCACCCACAACCGCAAGCTCCAGAAGGGCCTTCACCCGCCGACCAAGGCCGAGCGCGTAGCCGCCTACGCGCGCAACATCACCGCGGAGGTGGGCACCATCGCCCATGCGTGCGGCGTGCGCAGCCCGCGCGAGCTAGGGCGGTTTCATGCCCAGGTGGTGCAGCCCAACGGGTTGACTGTCGGGCTCGACCGCCTCTATCCGCAGGCTCTGCCGCACCCGGTAGGTGCGACGCTGAGCCTCCCCACCGCCGCGGTGGGCTGCGAGGCACAGCGCGTCACAGCGGCTTAGCCCTGCCCGCCTGTGGCGGCCGCCGCGGCAGCAACCGCGTCATGCCCAGGCGGGCTCTACCAGGCGTCGCCTGGTGTTGGAGCGGCGCCAGCGGCCATCGGCCACAAAAAAAAACCGGACCCAACGGGTCCGGCCACAAGCCTTGGCGGGGAGGGGGAAGGCGGGGCGG
>CAZGCI010000052.1:0-27719 GCA_964524185.1 uncultured Thiohalocapsa sp.
GACCTTCGTCAAGGTCGTCGCCTGGTACGACAACGAGTACGGCTACACCTGCAACATGCTGCGCATGGTTGAGCACGTGGCGAAGTAAGGAGCTAGGAGCTAGGAGCTAGGAGCTAGGTGGCGACACCTAGCCCCTAGTATCGAGTTCCTGAGTGCCCGCGAGTGATGCGGAAAGCGCACGGACGTTTCCCAGATCACTTGATATCAAAAACACCACTGCATGAGGCACCTGTTCATGTCCTTCACCAAGCTCACCGATCTCGACCTCGCCGGCAAGCGCGTGCTGATCCGCTCTGATCTCAATGTGCCGGTGAAGAACGGCAAGGTGACCTCTGACGCGCGTATCACGGCGTCCATGCCCACCTTCAAGCACTGCCTCGAGGCCGGTGCCAAGGTCATGGTCATGTCGCACCTCGGCCGTCCGGAGGAGGGCGTCTACTCGGAGGAAAACTCGCTGGCGCCAGTGGCCGCTGATCTGAGCGCGAAGCTGGGCCGCGAGGTGCGCCTGGTGAAGGATTACCTGGACGCCGCGCCGGAGGTCGCCGACGGCGAGTTGGTGCTGCTGGAGAACGTGCGCTTCAACACCGGCGAGAAAAAGGACGCGGAGGCCCTCGCCAAGCAGTACGCGGCGCTCTGCGATGTCTATGTGATGGACGCCTTCGGCACCGCCCACCGCGCCCAGGCCTCCACCCATGGGGCCGGCAAGTTCGCACCGGTCGCCTGCGCCGGTCTGTTGCTGGCGGAGGAGCTGGACGCCCTGAACAAGGCCCTTGCCGACCCAAAGCGGCCGATGGTCGCCATCGTCGGCGGCTCCAAGGTCTCCACCAAGCTGACCGTGCTGGAGGCCTTATCCGAGAAGGTGGACCAACTCGTCGTCGGCGGCGGCATCGCCAATACCTTCATCAAGGCCGCTGGCCATAACGTGGGCAAGTCCCTGTGCGAGGCCGACCTGGTGCCCACGGCCCAGGCGCTGATGGAAAAGATGACCGCGCGCGGCGCGACCATCCCGATCGCCACCGATTTGGTCTGCGGCAAGCAGTTCGACGAGCACGAGCCCGCGGTGCAGAAGCGCGTCGATGAGGTCGGCGACGAGGACATGATCTTCGACATCGGCCCAGACAGCGCCAACGCCCTGGCGGAGATTATCAAGCAGGCCGGCACCGTGGTCTGGAATGGCCCGGTGGGCGTGTTCGAGTTCGATCAGTTCGGCGCCGGCACCGAGACCGTCGCCATGGCCATTGCCGAGACCAACGCCTTCACCCTGGCCGGCGGCGGCGACACCATCGCCGCCATCCAGAAGTATGACATCTACGACAAGGTCTCCTACATCTCCACCGCCGGCGGCGCCTTCTTGGAGTTCCTCGAAGGCAAGACCCTGCCCGCCGTGGCGATGCTTGAAGAGAGGGGCTAGGGGCTAGGCACAAGGGGCTAGGCGAGGGGGCGTGCTCACTCGCCGTTTGCCCCCGATGGGTCCCCGACGCAACCCCCGATGTGGTCCCGGATGCGGTCCCGAATGCCTACTTGGCCAGCCTAGTTCGTCGCCGGACCGAACTTAGTGACCGTTCAGAGACAATATGCACAGGGCCGCCGACGGAAACAAACTACGAAATACGCGAAATACGCGAAAATCACCCGTATCTCGCGTGCATCTCCGGAAATTTCGCGGTTTTCGCGTGTTTCGTAGTAACGAGTAGATGGACCGCTTGTTCTTGAATCGTTGCTTAGCCCCTAGCCCCACGCCGGTAGAACCAGCCACCCGCCCCATGCCACGCAGAACCAAGATCGTCGCGACCCTCGGCCCCGCCACCGACCCACCTGGCGTGTTGGAGGCGATGGTGGCCGCCGGCCTCAATGTCGCGCGGCTCAACATGAGCCACGACTCCCACGAGCGCCAGCGCAGACGGGTGGAGCGCGTGCGGGCGGTGGCCAAGGAGATGCGCCATCCGCTCGGTGTGCTGGTGGACCTGCAGGGGCCGAAGATCCGCATCGGGCGCTTCGAGCACGACAGCATCGAGCTCGTCGAAGGTGCGCCGTTCAGCATCGACGTCGACTGCCCGCTGGATTCCGGCAATGAGACCCGCGTCGGCTGCACCTATGGCGCGCTCGCCGACGACCTGATGCCGGGCGACCAATTGCTGCTCGACGACGGCGCCATCGAGCTGGAGGTCGCCGAGATCCACGGCCGCCGCGTGGACTGCACCGTCCTCATCGGCGGCAAGCTCTCCAACAACAAAGGCATCAACAAGCGCGGCGGCGGGCTGTCGGCGCCGGCGCTCACGGATAAGGACAAGGCGGACATCCAATTTGCCGCGGAGGTGGAGGCGGACTACCTGGCCGTGTCCTTCGTGCGCAAGGCCGACGACGTGCATCTGGCCCGGCAGCTGTTCACCCAGGCCGGCGGCAAAGGCGGTATCGTCGCCAAGATCGAGCGCGCCGAGGCCCTCGAGCAGGTCACCGAGATCATCAAGGCCGCCGATGTCATCATGGTCGCCCGCGGCGATCTCGGCGTCGAGATCGGCGACGCCGAGCTGCCCGCGGTGCAAAAGCGCCTCATCAGCGAGTCTCGTGATCTCGACTGCGTCGTCATCACCGCCACGCAGATGATGCAGTCCATGATCGACAACCCCATGCCCACCCGCGCCGAGGTCTTCGACGTGGCCAACGCGGTGTTGGATGGCACCGATGCGGTCATGCTCTCCGCCGAGAGCTCCGTCGGCAAGTACCCGGCCAAGGTCGTCGCGGCCATGGACCGGATCTGCGCCGAGTCCGAGAACTATCGCCGCACCTCCAAGCACCGCCTCAACACGCGTTTCAATCGCGCCGACGAGGCCATTGCCATGTCCGCGATGTATGCGGCCAATCACCTGGGTGTGAAGGCTGTGGCGGCCCTGACCGAGTCCGGCAGCACGGTCAAGTGGATGTCCCGGCTCAACACGGGCATCCCGATCTATGCCATGACGCGCATGGTGCAAACCCGAAGAAAAGTGACCCTTTACCGTGGCGTCTACCCGATAAACTTCGACGTTGCTAGCAAGAACATCCACGAAGTCAACCGTGAGGTGATCGAAGAGCTGCTGCGCCAGGGCACCGTTGTCGACGGCGACTTGGTCATCATCACCAAGGGTGATCGCAGCGGCGTCGAGGGACAGACCAACATCATGAAGATCATGCGCGTCGGCGAGCACAAGCTGCTCGCCGGCGACTGAGGCGGATACACCACCGCCCGACCTGCAACTGCGAACCCACCCATCGACCTAGGAGAGCCCCATGGCCTTGATCTCACTCCGCCAGCTACTGGACCACGCCGCCGAGCACCAATACGGCGTGCCGGCATTCAACGTCAACAACCTGGAGCAGATGCGCGCCATCATGGAGGCCGCCGACGAGACCGACTCTCCGGTGATCTGCCAGGCCTCCGCCGGTGCCCGCAAATATGCCGGCGCGCCCTTCCTGCGCCACCTGATCCTCGCCGCCATCGAGGAGTGGCCGCACATCCCGGTGGTCATGCACCAGGACCACGGTGCCTCCCCCGCCGTCTGCCAGCGCTCCATCCAGCTCGGCTTCAGCTCCGTCATGATGGACGGCTCGCTGGGTGAAGACATGAAGACGCCCATGAGCTACGAATACAACGCCAGCGTCACCCGGCAAGTCGTGGACATGGCCCACTCTTGCGGCGTCTCGGTCGAGGGTGAGCTCGGCTGCCTGGGCTCCCTCGAGACCGGCATGGCCGGCGAAGAGGACGGCTCCGGCGCCGAGGGGCAGTTGGACCACAGCCAGCTGCTGACCGACCCCGAAGAGGCCGCCCAGTTCGTCAAAGACACGCATGTGGACGCCCTGGCCATCGCCATCGGCACCAGTCACGGCGCCTATAAGTTCACCCGTCCGCCGACCGGTGACATCCTTGCCATCCAGCGCATCCGCGACATCCATGCGCGCATCCCGGACACCCATCTGGTGATGCACGGCTCATCCAGCGTGCCGCAGGAGTGGCTCAAGATCATCGACCAGTTCGGCGGCGACATGGGCGAGACCTACGGTGTGCCGGTCGAAGAGATCGCCGAGGGCATCAAGAACGGCGTGCGCAAGGTCAACATCGACACCGACCTGCGGATGGCCTCCACCGGTGCCATCCGCAAGCACCTGGCCGAGAACCCCAAGAACTTCGACCCGCGCAAGTACCTTGCCGCCTCCACCAAGGCCATGAAGGACATCTGCAAGGCGCGCTACGAGGCCTTCGGCACCGCCGGCAACGCCAGCAAGATCAAGGTTCTGTCGCTGGAGGCCATGACCGACCGCTACCTCAAGGGCGAGCTCGACCCCAAGGTCAACTAAGCCCGGTTTCCCGCCGCCGCGGGAATCCGGCTGTGGGCACAACAAAAGGGGCGCTTCGGCGCCCCTTTTTTTGTGTCCGTTCACCGGCGACTCGCTCGCCCGCGGCGCGGGGCCTGCCTTAATGACGGTTCAACTGCGCTTTCTTGGTTAAACCCGTAACTGTCTGATACGACGCTCGCCTGATAGCATCTCGGGCCGATGCAGGGTGCGCATGCGCATGCTGCGCCACCCGCCGCGCCAAGGCCTGGTCAAGTCGCACCGGAGGACAGCCGCAACCTGTGCCCAGAGGCGCTGGGCACCGCGTTTCTGGTGGTGCTGGGCTGAACTGCTCCGCGTTACGCTCCTTCATCTCCGACGCCTTCGAGGCCCGCCACGCCGAACTGCTGGCCGAAGACCCGCCGGTGGGCAACGCCAACACCGCCTGGCTACAACACATCCACTGGCACCTCGCGCCCTTCGGTACCGCCGGCGTGGTGCTGGCCAACGGCTCCATGAGCTCCAACCAGAGCGGCGAAGGCGAGATCCGCAAGGCCATGGTCGAGGCCGACGCCGAGGACGACGGCGAACCCTTCACCGACAAGATGCAGCGCCTGAGCGCCCAGTGGCGCGAGCAGCAGCAGGAAGCGGCGCGGCTGGATGCGGCGATCGAGGCCAACCTAAAGACACTGGGGTTTTGATGGCCGCTATTTACGAATAACCCGCTAAGTGTTATTAATGCCCGGCGCTATTCACGCCAGCGATCGTTCAAGAGAGAATCCATGCAACGTGGTTTGACGGGAGAGTACCGGGTAACGAGCGTGGGGAACGAGAGCGTTCGCGCCTTCGTGCCCCACCCACTGCCGCCTACCCCGCCGCTGGAGATCACCCCGGCACGCCAGCGCCTGCTCGAGCGCGCCCTGCTGGCCTGCGGCCGGCTCGACGCCATCACCGCCCTGTTGCCCGACCCCGACCTGTTCCTGTACGCCTACGTGCGGCGCGAGGCCGTGCTCTCCAGCCAGATCGAAGGCACCCAATCGTCGCTGTCCGACCTGCTGCTGTTCGAACTCGACCAGGCCCCCGGCGCGCCCTTCGACGACGTGGTGGAAGTCTCCAACTACGTCGCCGCGCTCGAACACGGCCTGCAACGGCTGCGGGAGGACTTTCCCCTCAGCAACCGCCTGCTGCGCGAAATCCACGACAAACTGCTGGCGCGCGGGCGCGGCGCCGACAAACAGCCCGGCCATTTCCGCAGCAGCCAGAACTGGATCGGCGGCACCCGGCCCGGCAACGCGCAATACGTCCCGCCGCCCGCGCAGGAGGTCGAGGTCTGTATGGCCGCGCTGGAGCGCTTCCTGCACGCAGACGACGCCCCCGGCGCCTTGCTCAAGGCCGCGCTCGCCCACGTGCAGTTTGAAACCATCCACCCCTTCCTCGATGGAAACGGCCGCGTCGGCCGCCTGCTCATCGCCCTGGTGCTGCATGACGACGGCGTGCTGCGCCAGCCGCTGCTCTACCTCTCACTCTATTTCAAACAACACCGCGCCGAGTACTACCGCCTGCTCGACAGCGTGCGCTACACCGGCGACTGGGAATACTGGCTCGACTTCTTCCTCGAAGGCGTCGAACAGACTGCCGCCGGCGCGGTCGACACCGCCCACCGCCTGCTCGCCCTGTTCCGCGACGACGCCGCCCGCATCCACCCCCTCGGCCGCAGCGCCGCCAACACCCTGCGTGTGTTCGAAGCCCTGCGCCGCCGCCCGCTCGCCCGCATCGACGCCCTGGCCATCCAGACCGGCATCGCCTACCCCACCGCCGCCCGCGCCGTGGAGGCACTGCAACGGCTCGGCATCGTGCGCGAAATCACCGGCCGCAAGCGCGAGCGCGTGTTCGCCTACGCCCACTACCTCGACATCCTCAACGAAGGGGCGGAGCGGCAATGAGCACCAGGGCAAGCGGGCGGCGGGTTTGCCACGAGCGGCAGAGAGAGGCGGCGCGGGGGGATGTGGTGATCGGGGCCAACCTGAGGGAGCTTGGGTATGGCGGGTGAGTGGACAACCAGCGATCTCGGTGAGCTCACGACCAACTTCGATGGCAGGCGGAAGCCCGTTAAGGAGTCGGATCGTCGTTCCGGCCCCTATCCGTACTACGGCGCCTCGGGCGTCGTCGACCATGTTGATGGCTATTTGTTCGACGGCGAATATCTGCTGATTGCAGAGGATGGAGAGAATCTTCGAACGAGACAGACACCCATTGCCTTCATGGCAAAAGGGCAATTCTGGGTCAACAACCACGCCCATATCGTTACGGGGAACGATAACGCTGACACACGATTCCTCATGTACGCGCTACAGAACGCGGACATCAGCGGGTATCTGACTGGCGCGGTGATGCCCAAGTTAACATAAGGCAATCTCTATCGAATTGAGCTCTCGCATCCCTGCCTGCCCGAACAACGCGCCATCGCCCACATCCTCGGCACGCTGGACGACAAGATCGAACTCAACCGCCGCCGCAACCAGACCCTGGAGGCCATGGCCCGCGCGCTGTTCAAGGACTGGTTCGTCGACTTCGGCCGCGTCCGCGCCAAGATGGAAGGCCGCGAACCCGACCTTCCCGTCGACCTCTGGCAGCTCTTCCCCGGCCGCCTTGATGATAAGGGCAAGCCGGAAGGGTGTGAAATACAATCGCTAAGCGAACTGCTGACGATTATTGGTGGCGGAACCCCCAAGACATCTGTTGAGGACTACTGGGGCGGAGATATACTTTGGTTCTCGGTGGTGGACACACCAGCCGCCAGCGATGTGTTCGTCGTCGCCACGGAGAAAACCGTCACGGCTAACGGTTTGGCGGGCAGTTCTGCGCGATTGGTCCCGAAGGGCACAACAATCATTTCGGCCCGGGGCACCGTAAACAATCTTGCCATCGCTGGCCGAGAGATGACGTTTAATCAGTCTTGCTATGGCCTGCGCGGAACTCGCAATGCAGGTGATTATTTCGTTTACCTCGCTGCGCAACAAATGGTCGATCAGCTCAACTCCATGGCGCACGGCTCAGTGTTTTCGACAATCACACGTCAGACGTTTGAAGCGATCCAGCGTTCCGCGCCGCCGCCCGCTGTCCTTTTGGCATGCGAAGGACTGGTCACGGGGTGGTTTGACGCCATCCTGTCAAACGTAGAGGAATCCCAGACCCTCGCCCAGCTCCGCGACACCCTGCTGCCCAAACTGATCTCCGGCGAGCTGCGCATCGCCGATGCCGAGCAGTTCATGGAACGCGCAGAGGCCCAAGCGGCAAGTCAAGCAGAGAGGCTGTCATGACGTCGAGTGCCGCCAGTATTCCGGCCTGGAACAGCGCGGGCGTGCTGCCGCCGATTCGGCCGAACGCGCCCGGAAGCAGTCCGGATCGTTCGCCCTACGTGGTCGATCTGGCCGTGCTGGTTGATCGCTTTGCCACCTCAACGGAACGCATGGCGATACTCGACGGCCTGCTGCGGTTTCGCGCCGCTCTGCATGCGGCCGGCATCACGTCCGGCTTTCAGTGGCTGGACGGCAGCTTCCTCGAACAGGTGGAAGCACTCGAAGGCCGTGCACCGCGCGACATTGACGTGGTGACCTTTCTCGCTTTGCCCCAGGGGCTGGATTAGCGGTCGCTGGTGCAGCGGCACGAAACACTGTTCGACCAGAAGCACGTCAAGGCGGCCTATGCGATGGATGCCTATTTCGCCGTGCTCGGGCGGCCGACAGATCAATGGTAGGTCAAGAACATCGCCTACTGGTACAGCCTGTGGTCGCACCGCCGCGACGGCCTCTGGAAGGGGTTTGTGCAGGTTGATCTCGACCCATCCGCAGGATGGCGATGCGCGGGCGATTCTGAATCTCGCCGGAGGGGTTCACCATGATTAATGACTATGTGACCTTAGCCTCTGAGATTAGGGAACTGGAGAACCTGCTGGCCACTATTCCGGAAGGAAATGTCATCGAGCGCATGAGCCTCAAATCGCGGCTTGAATCGGCTAGGGCCGCTTTGGCAGCTTTGGCCCAGCAGGTCGCGCCGAAGGCACGGCTAACCTTTCGCGGCAAGACCGTGTTTGGCAGCCATGGCATGGCGGCGGATTTCGGCGGCAAGGCTGCTGGTGCTTTTTCCGATGCCTTCGCCGCCGTCGCAGCGGGGCTGAGCGAGGGGCTGCGGCACATGGGTCCGATACCGAACCGGAACAAGAACCAGTTGCTGATTACCGGTACCGCCATCGGTTCGTTCGGCTTTGAGTTCGAGTTGCCGGCAGCGGAGCCCTCTCTGTTTCCCGAAGCGGAGAAGGCACAGGAGGCCATGGCCAAGATCGAAGCGCTGTTCAGGCTGGCGGCTGAAGGCAGTGACGACGAGGTGGCGGAGGTGATCGAAGAGGTGCACCCGCGTGCCGTCAAGAAGGTGCATGACTTCCTCGAGTTGCTGGTGCAACAGCAGGCGTGGTGTGGACTTGCATTCGGCGGCCGGTTCTTCCGCTATGCCGACTTTGATCAGATCAAGGCATCTTGCGAACGCCTGAAGGATGAGAACATTCAAGAGACGGAAGAAACCTATCGCGGCGAGTTCCAGGGCGTTCTGCCGGCGGGCAGGACCTTCGAGTTTCGGCTCGCCGATCAGCAGGGGCTGATCAAGGGAAAAGTGGATCTGGCCATTGAAGATCCAGACTTGCTCAAACGGGAATGGCTGCATAAGCCGGTGACCGTAAAGCTCAACGTCATGCAGGTAGGCCAGGGGCGGCCACGATTCACCCTGATGACATTGGATGATCTGCATGCGTAAGAGCAAGGTTATCCGCGCATGACCCGCATCCCCGTCAACCCCGAGCTGCTGACCTGGGTGCGCGAGCGCGCCGGACTGGATACGCTCGCGCTGGCGGGGCGCGTTCCCAAACTCAACGCGTGGGGGGCCGGGGAGCGGCGACCCACCCTGCGCCAACCGGACGACTCACCCGCCAGATCCGGGCGGCAGTATGCGTCGCAGCTGGTGGCCGGGTGAGCAGGCCCTACAACCCACCCTGCACCCTCACCCCGGCGATCGTCGGCCAGGTGGCGCGCATCGCCGAGGCCGTGGGAAGGCTGACGGCCCAGTTGGAGAGCAGCCAGGGGTTGCGTCTGCGGCGCATCAATCGCATTCGCACCATCCACGGCTCTCTGGCGATCGAGGGCAATACGCTGAGCGAGGCGCAGATCACCGCCATCCTCGATGGCCGGCGAGTGATCGCGCCGCCACGAGAGATCCAGGAGGTGCGCAATGCCCTGCTGGCCTATGAGCGCTTGAACCGGTGGCGGGCGGAACGCGCGGAGGACCTGCTCTCGGCGCACAGTACCCTGATGCAGGGGCTGGTGGACGATGTCGGGATGTGGCGGCAGGGCGGTGTCGGGGTGATGGCTGGAGCTAGGGTCATCCACATGGCCCCGCCGGCGAATCGCGTGCCGCTGCTGATGGAGCAGCTGCTCGGCTGGCTGGTCACCACCGACGCTCACCCACTGGTCGCCAGCTCGATGTTTCATTACGAGTTCGAGTTCATCCACCCCTTCAGTGATGGCAACGGCCGGATGGGGCGTTTGTGGCAGACGCTGATCCTGTCGCACTGGAATCCGTTGTTTGCCGATATCCCGGTCGAGAGCCTGGTGCATGAACACCAGACGGCGTATTACGCGGCGCTGCAGGCCAGCACCGATCAGACCGATGCCGCCCCGTTTGTGGAGTTCATGCTGGGCAGAATCCTGGAAGCCATCGCCCTATCAGCCCCCCAAGTCGCCCCTCAACTCACACCCCAAGTGGGACGCCTGCTGTCAGTCTTGCGTGGCGAGATGAGCCGGGAGGCCCTGCAGCAGGCCCTGGCCCTTAAGGATCGCAAGTCTTTCCGTGAGCGCTATCTCAAGCCGGCGCTGGCCGAGGGTCTGATTGCAATGAGTATCCCCGACAAGCCCAACAGCCGCTTGCAGCGCTATCGGTTGACGGACCAAGGGCGTGCCGTGGTTGCCGAACAGCAGGGGAATTGACGATGGCCTTTCTCTCCGAAGCCCAACTGGAAACCGCGCTGCTGGAGCAGCTCGCGGGCTTAGGCTTCGCCTGCGCCTCGGACGAGCTCATCGGCCCCGATGGCCAGCAACCGGAGCGGGAGGCCTACGACGAGGTGGTGCTGACGGCCAGACTCACCGCCGCCGTGGCACGGCTGAACCCGACGCTGCCGCCCGAGGCCCAGGCCGATGCGATATGCCGCCTGACGCAATCAGAACTGCCGAACCTGCTGGAGGAAAACCGCCGCATCCACCGGCTGCTGACCGAAGACGCGGATGTGGAGTATTACGGCGACGACGGCGTGCTGACAGCCGGCAGGGTACGGCTGATCGACTTCGACAGTCCGGCCAACAACGACTGGCTCGCAGTGCAGCAGTTCACCGTGGTGGCGGGCCAAGCCAAGCGTCGCCCGGATGTGGTGTTGTTCGTCAACGGCCTGCCGCTGGCGGTGATCGAACTCAAAGCGCCCGGTGGCGAGAATGCCACCCTGGCTGGCGCCTTCAATCAGCTGCAAACCTACAAGCAGCAGATCCCGGCGCTGTTTCGCAGCAATGCCGTGCTGGCGCTCTCCAAGGCCTTCGCACTCGCCGCTAGCTCGGACGAGGCACGCGGCATCCGCGAAGAGGTCGGCTTCTTCCAGGCGATCCGTGCTGCGCTGGTCAAGGCGGCGGGTGGTTCAGGTCGCACCAGGCAGGATCGCGAGCTGGCCATCCAGCAGATCGTCAGCCGTGCCGTGGTCTCCACCGAGATCGCCGATATCCTGGCCGCGGCTGGCATCCAAACGTCGGACATCTCGATCCTCTCCGACGAGTTCCTGCTCGAAGTGCAGCAGATGGAGAAGAAGAACCTCGCGCTGGAAGCGCTGCGCAAGCTGCTCAACGACAGCATCCGCTCGCGCACCCGCACCAACGTGGTCGAGACCCGCGCCTTTACCGAACGGCTGGAAGACGCCATCGCCCGTTACCACGCCAACGCCATCACCACCGCCGAGGTGCTGCAGGCGCTGATCGAGCTTGCCCGGGACATCCGCGCGGCGCGCTGTCGGGGCGAGGAGCAGGGGCTGTCCGATGATGAGATCGCCTTCTACGACGCGCTCGCAGAGAACGAATCCGCCCGCCAGGTCATGGGCGACGACAAGCCGCGCGTGATTGCTCACGAACTGCTGGTGTCCGTGCGCGAAAACGTCGCCGTCGACTGGGCCCACCGCGAGTCGGCCCGCGCCCGGCTGCGCGTGCTGGTCAAGCGCATCCTGCGCAAGTACGGCTACCCGCCCGACCTACAGGATGCGGCGGTGCAAACGGTGCTGCAGCAGGCGGAGGTGCTTTCGGCGGCGGGGTGGTGCCGCCCCATGGCGCTTGAACGTCAGCGCAACCCCTTGCGATAGCGATCGAAGCCGTCGCACACCTCGACGGGTGGCGGCGCGGTGACCTGGCTGGCAACGACAATTGCCAGGGTTGCGAAGAGCACCCCGGGCACGATCTCGTAGAGCTCGAAGAGACCGCCCGAGAGCTGCTTCCAAACCACCACGGTGACGCCACCGACGATGACGCCGGCCAGCGCGCCGGCCCAGTTCATGCGCCGCCAGTACAGGCTCAAGACCAGCACTGGCCCGAAGGCGGCGCCGAGGCCGGCCCATGCGTATGCCACCAGGCCAAGCACGGTGCTATCGGGCGTAAAGGCCAGCAGTAAGGCCAGCAACGCCAGCAGCACCACGGCGCCACGGCCCACGAGCACGATCTCCCGCTGGCCGGCCCCCGGGCGCAGCAGCTTGCGGTAGAAGTCCTCCGCCAAGGCGGACGACGATACCAATAGCTGTGAGTCCGCCGTGGACATGATGGCGGCGAGGATGGCTGCCAGCAGCACGCCCGCGATGACCGGATGGAAGAGGGCGTTCACCAGCACCATGAAGATCGTCTCGGCGTCTGCCAGCTCGCCGACGGCATTGGCCTGGACCCAGGCGGCGCCTGCCAAACCCACCAACACCGCCCCGCCCATACTGAGCGCCGTCCAGCTCACCGCAATGCGCCGGGCCACCGGCACATCGGTGCCGGAGCGGATACCCGCGAAGCGCGCCAGGATGTGCGGCTGGCCGAAGTAGCCAAGCCCCCAGGCGGCGAGCGAGACGATGGCGACCACGCTCAATGCCTCGCCCGTGTCGTTGCGCCATAGGGTCAGCAGCTGCGGGTTGCGCTCGTTCAGCGTGCTCAGCATGGCGTTGATGCCGCCGTCCGCGTTGATGGCGATGACGGGCACGATGAGCAATGCCGCGGCCATCAGCAGGCCCTGTACCAAGTCCGTCCATGACACTGCCAGGAAGCCGCCGAACAGCGTGTAGGACACCACGAACAGGGTGCCGACGATGACGGCCAGCTCGTAGTCGAAGCCGAAGACCGTTTCGAACAGCTTGCCTGCCGCCACCAGCCCGGCGCTCGTGTAGAAGAGGAAGAACAGCAGCACGAAGCCTGCGGCCACCGCCTGGAGGATGTGCTTCGGGTCGCCGAAGCGATTGGCGAAGAACTCCGGGATGGTTAGCGCGTCGTCCGCAGCGTAACTGTAGTTGCGCAGCCGCCGGGCCACCAACAGCCAGTTGAGCCAGGTGCCCAGGAGCAGTCCGCCCGCAAGCCACAGGGACTCGAGTCCTGAGGTGAAGGCGAACCCTGGCAGCCCCAGCAGCAGCCAGCCGCTCATGTCCGAGGCACCCGCCGACAAGGCCGCCGGCCAGGGACCGAGGGTACGCCCGCCGAGAAAATATCCGGACGAGCTCTTGGTGCTGCGGTAGGCCCAGGCGCCGATGCCGAGCATCAGCGCCAGATAGATCAGGAAGGTGACAAGCACCGCGTGATTGTCAAAACCGGCCATGGATAGATCCTTGCTCTACGTCCGCAGCGGTGCTGCCTTGCGCCCGTCGGGGGCGAGATGTCTGCGCGGCGCGCAGCCAAGATTGCCCAGCAATGCCTGCTCTGCTAGCGGCCCCGCTCTGCTGCTGGCGCCATTGCGCGGCACGCTAGCATGCCTGACGCGCGGTTGCATGCCTGGGGAACGCCGAGCCCGGCTGGGCTCCGAGCAGCTGCCGGACAGCACATGGCCATACCCGCGGAAAGGGTGGTGGCGTTACCATGTTGACATTTGGTCGCCGGCCGCCGAAACAGCCCCTCCGCGCGGTGTTGATCCAAGCGACAGGGTCGCAAACTCCCTCTATCATGCCTCCACTGAGCGCCAAGGCCTTCCGGCAGCAAATCCTAAAGCCCGCCGAGGGGGTATTCCTATTCCACGCGCGGGCCATCGAGCGCCTCATCGAAGAGGAACTCGGCGCCGCCGCGCGCGGCGTGCCCATCCCGGATCTCCCGTACTACCTGATGCCGCGGGAGGCCTTTCTCTATGGTCTGGAAAGCGAGAACGCCGAGGCGCTGTCGGTCATCGAGGGCCTGCGGCTGCCGGGCTACGTGGTGCTGCTGCCAAGCCCCAGCTCACAGTCTGTCGGCGAGAACGCGTTTGCGCGACTCCGGCACGACTACTGGGCGCGCAGCTTTGAAGCCGAGGTGGCTCGTGCCTGGCAGAACACCCGAGAAGACAACAACGATGCCGCACGCTTTGGCGCCGTGGCACTGCGCGGCCTCATTGGCGAGCACGCCTTCGCCGAAGTACGGGGCGTGCTGGATCGCGACGGTCTGACCCTTTCGGTGTGGAGCGATGACCTGATCACGCGCACCTTCGCTGCCATGGTGGTGCGTCTGCGCTACTTCGCGCCCGGGGCGCGGGGCTTTTACTTCCCCGGCATCGGCGTTTGGCCCGAGGTCGATGCGTGGCTCGCCGCCAGCGGCCTCGACTTGCCGGAGCCTGGGGAAGGCGAGCGGATGCCGCCGCTCCTGCTCAAGAGCCGCCCCGGCGGCAGTGACTTGCCGGCGCCGCCGCCGTTGTTACCCACAGGTTTGCCCTTCGGCGCATCCGATCCAGACAGGGCCATCGCCGTGGCCGATGCCGCACAAGTCTGGCCGACCGACGCCGGGACCGCCGTCGAGCCCAAACTGGACGCATCTGATACGCAGGACGCGACGCCGGCCGCGGACGACCAGTTCCCGCCTTCGCTGGAGCGGCACTACCTCAAGGCGCTGCGCCGGGGCTTGCGGGTGCGCCGGCGCAAGGGCTGGCTCGCGCGACTCCGGGACGATGTGGGTAACGGCCTGCGCCGGCTGGTGGCCCGGCTGCTGTTCTTGCCGGGTCTGGACGACATCGGTTTTGCGCCGGCGCCCGGCGGCGCGATGCGTTGGCACCGGCTGGGACTGGCCCTTTTCGAGCACGCGGTCGGCTGTGCTCAGCGGGCTGAGTTCGAAGGACGATTCGCCACAGAGTTGCGGTTTTGGGCCAACGCGCGGCGACTCGCCCAGCGCATGAGCCGCCCCGCGCGTCAAGCGCCGGCCGGTGTGGAGGTGGTGATTGCCGAGCGTGAGCGCGCCGCCGAGGGCCACCTGGTCGATCTGCTGGCGGCAAAATGGAAGCTGGATCTGGCGACCGCCGGCGAGCTGCGCGACCTCATCGAGCACCTGGCCGCCGAAGATCGCCGGCGCTTCGGCTCCACGCCGGCGCGTACCCTCTTGGCTTGCCTGGAGCAGGTGCTCTCCGAGAGCCGGGGGGATTACTACCGACTGCGTGTCGGGCGCTGGCTGCTAAGCCTGATCAGCTTCGGCGGACGCAGGCGGCTGGTGGAGCCGTTGCCCTTTCAGGCGCTGCTGAAGGCCATGCGGGCCATGCATACCGCCCGCGCCCGCCTCGAAGAGTTACCCTGGCCAATCACGGATCTGGAGCGTTTCGCCGGCGTTCTAGAGCAGCTCACCGCGCGCGTGAACGCGCGGCTCGATGAGCAGATCATGCCGCGCGTCAAGCAGGCCATGTGCAAGGCGGATTTCGTGCCCCGAGACCACCGCGAGAACATCGCCGCGCAGAAGATGCAGCTGGAGCTGCTGGACGTCATTAAGCAGCGCCGACACCTCAAGTTCACAGACGTGCGGGACATCGTCGCCCGCAACATTCTGCGGCTGCCCGACCCGACCTTGTCCGAGTTCTTCCGCGGTGACCGATTGGCGCGCTTCGACCGCACCGCCGCCGACGCACTGCCGGGCGTGTACCGCCCGGGCGAGATTTACATCAAGGGCTTGCAGCAGCTCAGTGCGCCGCTCTTCGGCACTGGCCCGGGGCGCATCATCGCGCGCTACATGCTGGTGCCGTTCGGAGCCGCCTACCTGGCGCTGAAGAGTGCCGACCTGCTGATGGAGTTCCTGCCGAACCACGACAAGACCTTTCAGCTGGCGACCTTCACCGATGTCATGCTGTTGGGTGGGCTCGTGAATATCGTCATGCACACGGGCATCGGCCGGCACATTGCGCTGACGCTGTGGCAAGGGCTGGTGGCGACCCTGCGCTTCATCTTCTACGATGGGCTGACGCAGGTCTTGCGCTGGCGGCCCATGGCGGAGCTGCTCAGTACGGGCCTCATCCGCGGCCTCGGGCGCAATCTTGTGCAGCCGCTCTTGATCGGCATCTTGCCGCTTGCACCTATCATCCTGCTCGCGGTCTTTATCGATGAGGTGCCCATCGAGCCCGGACTCTGGCTCTTGGGGCTCGCCTTTGCGCTCGGCACCTTGGCGCGCAACACACCCGCGGGCCGGCGCTTTCTGGATAACCTGAGTACCCGCATCGGGCTCTATCTCCGGCGGCTGAACCAGGCGTTGTTCATCGGGCTGATCCAGTCGTTGCTGTATTTCTTCAAGGAGGTCACGCGGCGCTTTTCCCAATTGCTGCACCGGGTGGATGAGGCGCTCATCCATCATCTCGGCGATCGCATCTGGAGCCTGGCCATCAAGGCCATCCTGGCACCGGTATGGCGCTTTGCAGAGGCACTGATCCAGTTCTACGTAACGGTGTTGGTTGAGCCGCAGGTCAACCCGGTCAAGCACTTCCCCATCGTCAGCATTGGCCACAAAATCCTGTTGCCCTTCCTGCCTGCCATCACTGCGGCGTTCATTGAAATGAGCGACGCCGTGCTGCCGAAGGTCATCGCTTACCCGTTGGTGACGCTCACGATCGTACTGCTGCCTGGACTCTTCGGTTTTTTCGTCTGGGAGCTCAAGGAAAATTGGAAGCTCTACCAAGCAAACCACCGCGAGGGCCTGGCGGACGCCAACTACGCTGATGACGAACGCTTACCCGCGGAAGGCGGTGATCCGCTGCCCGTGGAGCCCGCTGGCGTCGGCGCCCACGGTGAGACCGTGCGGGCGCTCATGGCCCGCGGCTTTCACTCCGGGGCGCTGCCCAAGGCCTTCGACCGGCTGCGCAAGGTCATTCGCGAGGAGATGCGCGACCAACAACCGTATCCGCAGCGTTTGCGCCGGGTGCAGCGTCAGCTGCGGGAGGTGGAGCACGCCTTTTGTGTGTTCTTCGAGCGTGAGTTCGTGTTCGCGCTCCGCGAGCGCTGCCGTGACCCGAACTGCACCCTGCAGCGTGTACAGACCGGCACCCCACGCATCACCACCAACCTCATGGAATTGGCCGTGGACATTTACCCTGGTGCGCGGCGCGATGGCGGCGGAGCCAACCTGTCCGAGCAACTGATCGAGGACCAGCGCGGTAAGCCCTTGCGGCTCGGTGTCCGGCTCCTCTACCGGGCCCCGCGCGTCCATGTGGAGACCGAGATCTGCGGCCATGCCGAGCGCATCGGCCCCTATTGCTGGTCCCTCATCGCCACCGACCTCAGGCTCTTCGCCGGCCGCGCCGGCGCCGACATCAAAACCCTGGAGCTCGGCCTGCCAGCCGCGCCCGCCGAGCCGGGCCCGCTGCGGGCGGTGGCCTAATCGGTGCCGATCTGGTCGATGCTTGTGGTGTCTGTCGGACCTCGACCCAGCGTCTCAACAAGCGGCCCTCGGGGTGTCGCCATCCCCTCAACCTCACCGACCGGGAACACCAAGATGCAAGACAGTCCGCTGCCCCTCATCGAGACGATCCTCTTTTTCGGCTTCGTCATCTGGCTCTTTCTTTGGCAGCAAAAGCCGCGCGGCAGCAACCAGGCCGAACGCCGCGAAGAGCAAGCGGAGGCCGACAAGGTCGAGCGCAAAGACTGACAGCGGCAGCGACTCTTCTTCGCAGAGACGGCTGAGCGGTGAAGACGTACCCGCGGCCGGAGCGGCATTCACCCAGCGGCTAAAGGGCGGCGCCTAAGGGGATCGCAGTCAATCCCTACCCTTGTTAGCGCCAGTAGGCATGGAAGTGATGGGTCGGACCGTGCCCATGGCCAACCTGCAGTTGGTCAGCGGCGGCGATGGCACCGGCGACGTAGCGCTTGGCCTGCACGGCGGCGGTGACGACATCACCCGTAACGGCGAGGCGGGCGGCCAGCGCCGAGGATAGGGTGCAGCCGGTGCCGTGGGTGTTTGTGGTTGCTACGCGCTCGGCCTCGAGCCAGTGCTCACCGTCGCCGGTGGCGAGGAGGTCGGGGCTGCTCGGGCCGTGTAGGTGCCCGCCCTTCAGTAACACCGCAGCGCAGCCGAGCGCGCGCAACGCTGCGGCCATGGGCGGCATCCCTGCCCGCGTTGTCGGCTCCGGCAGGTCGAGCAGCGCGGCGGCCTCGGGCAGGTTCGGCGTAAGTATCGTAGTCAGCGGCAGCAAGCGCTCCTTGAGCAGGGCGATCGCCGCCGCCGCGAGCAGCCGGTCGCCGCCTTTGGCCACCATCACCGGGTCCAGTACGACATGGGCGGGGCGATGGCGGGCGAGGGCATCGGCTACGCTCGCCGCGATGTCGGCGCTGCCGAGCATGCCGATCTTGACGGCATCCACGTGGATGTCTGCGAAGACGGCGTCGATCTGGGCAGCGACGAAGGCCGGGTCCACCAACTGCACACCGCTGACCCCTTGCGTGTTCTGGGCCGTGAGGGCTGTCACGGCGGCCATGGCGTAGCAACCGTTGACGCTAATGGCCTTCAGGTCTGCCTGGATGCCGGCGCCGCCGCTGGGGTCGGAGCCGGCGATGCTGAGCACATGCCTGATGCGGGCGTCGGTCACGGGCGTGCCTCCAGGCTGCTGCGGTGCCTGGCAATGGCGCGGCTGAGTGCGACGGCCGCAGCGCGGGGATCATCGGTGCCGCAGACGGCCGAGACCACGGCGAGCCCGTCGCAGCCGGCGCCCAGCGCGCAGCCGGCGTGGTCGCTCTTGAGCCCGCCGATGGCGACCGCGGGCAGCGCGGTGGCCGCGCGCACCGTGGCGAGGCCGTCGCAGCCCAGGGGCGCGGCGTGATCCGCCTTGGTGGCGGTCGCGAAGACGGGCCCGATGCCGACGTAGTCTACGGGCAGGTCGGCGACCATCCTGGCCTGCGCGACGCTTTGGATGGAGAGACCGATGATGGCGTCCGGCCCAAGTGCTGCTCGGGCGGCGTCGACGCCGGCGTCGCCCTGCCCAACATGGACGCCGTCGGCGCCGATCGCGGCGGCGACTTGAACACGGTCGTTGATGATGAGCGGCACGCCGGTGCCCCTGAGGAGCTGCTGCAGCGCACGCCCTTGTTCGATCAGAACAGGGTCGGGGGCTGCCTTGTCCCGCAGCTGGACCATGCTGGCGCCGCCCGCCACGGCTGCGCTCACGGTCTCCAACAGCCCCCGGGCGGCGCAGAGTGCCGGATCCGTGATGAGATAAAGCGAGAGGTCGAATGGGCGATTGGTCGGGCGAGTCATCGGGATGGCGGTTGCTTGTCGGTGCTCATGGTGGCGGAGCTTGTTGTGGGGAGCGCAGGCTCGGTGGGCAGTGCTGCCGGTGCAATGCGGGCATCCGTATCCACGGCATCAGCGCTAAGGGCAGCAAGGGCGTCGATGAAGCACAGCAGAAAGCTGCCGGGCCCCTCAGCGCCCCTGGCGGCCCGCTCGCCAGCGAGGCCGTAGTAGCCAAGTGCCGCCACGGTCGCTTCGAAGGGGTCATCAGTCACGGCGACAAAGGCGCCGCAGACCGCGGTCAGGGCGCATCCTAGCGCAGTGACCTGCGGCATCAGGGCGTGGCCGTTGGCAATATGGGCGGCGCGGCGGCCGTCGGTGACGAAATCGATCTCCCCGGTGACGGCAACGACACACCGGTGATGGCGCGCCAGGTCCACTGCCGCGTGCTCCGCTGCCGCCACTGGGTCTGCGGCATCCACGCCCCGGCCCTGACCCGAGGCTTGGTCCAACCGCTGGCTCAGAGCAGCCTGACCCTGCAGGGCAATGATTTCCGAGGCGTTGCCCCGCACGAGGGTCGGCGCCAGGCGCAGCAACTGCGCCGATGCATCCCGGCGTAGCGCCGTGGCGCCGGCGGCGACGGGGTCCAGCACCCACGGTGTGCCGTGGGCGACGGCGGCCTCCGCGGCCACGACCATGCCCTGCAGCCAGGCGGGCGAGAGGGTGCCGATGTTGATGGTCAGCGCATCGGCGATACGGGCGAACTCGCCGGCCTCCTCGCGAGCGTGGATCATTGCCGGTGAGGCGCCGATGGCCAAGAGAATGTTTGCGGCCGGGTTCATGGCGACGAAGTTGGTGATGTTTTGCACCAGCGGGGCGCGCGCGCGCACGCGGCGCAGGGCGTCGCCCGGGGGCGAGAGCGGTCTCGGCGCGGCGTGGGGATACGAAATGGTGTCTATTGACATGGCTTCTTTTACTGGCACAGATGCGTGGCCAAGCCTGCTTAAGGGCGCACATTCGGTGCGCGTACCTTCAGTGTTCTCGGGCCGCGCGCCGCTCGGCCTTCGGCCCTGACTAGTGAACGCCCCGCAGCGGTGCCGGCGCCGCAGTCGCGCTTCCGTCCGAGACGTCGCCTCGCGAGGACTCAGAGTCAAGCGAGCAGCGCCTTTATCCGACTAAACAACTCGGGATAGTCGCGCCGCGGGTGATGGCGGTCAACGTCGTAAGCGGGACGCACTGCTACAGTGTCGCCACGACCCGACGCAGAGAGAACGACTTTGGCGCAGCAGCCAAGGCTCGGCAGAGCCCCACGCGAGGCGCTCCTCGGGCCCGCCTCGTAACGGCCGTGGCCGCAGTACGGTGGTGATCTTGCTGCGCTGCAACATTGGCATTATGATGCCTGGAGTCGGCATTAACCCTGATATTTCCAAGTAAAAGCCTGGGATTGAGCGGCGAGCCGGCCGGATGCTCGCACCGCGACCCAAGGCAGATCGCAAAGCGCCACTGTAGCCCATGACCGAGTACGCGTTGATCCTCGTCGGCACCGTTCTGGTGAATAACTTCGTGCTGGTGAAGTTCCTTGGCCTATGCCCGTTCATGGGCGTGTCCAAGAAGCTGGAGACCGCCATCGGCATGGGCTTCGCGACCACCTTCGTGCTGACGCTGTCGGCGGTGACGTCCTGGGTGGTGAACGAGTTTCTGCTGGTCCCGCTCGGCATCGAATACCTGCGCACCATCGCGTTCATCCTCGTTATCGCCGTCGTCGTGCAGTTCACCGAGACCGTGATGCACAAGACCAGCCCCGTGCTCTACCAGGTCCTCGGCATCTTCCTGCCGCTCATCACCACCAACTGCGCGGTGCTTGGGGTGGCCCTCCTGAACCTGCAGGAGCAGCGGGGGTTTCTGGAATCCGCACTCTACGGTCTGGGTGCAGCCCTCGGCTTTTCGCTGGTGCTCATCTTATTCTCGGCGATGCGTGAGCGGGTGGCCGTTGCCGACGTGCCGGAGCCGTTCCAGGGGAGCTCCATCGCCTTGGTCACCGCGGGCCTTATGTCACTGGCGTTCATGGGCTTCGCGGGGTTGGTCTCGGTTTGAGCGGCGGTGCCTGGAACGCTTCAGCCACAGAGACTGCCCAACGGGTACCGCCCGAAGGTGCGGACAAATTCGCATGCGGCCGCCGCCGGGAGCCACCCGGGCGACCGCCACATTGGGAGATTCGGCCATGCTGACTGCCGTCGTCGCCATCGCGTTACTCGCTGCCGTCTTCGGGCTGCTGCTGGGGTATTCGGCGATCCGTTTCCACATCGAGGGCGATCCCATCGCTGACCAGGTCGATGCACTGCTGCCGCAGAGCCAGTGCGGCCAGTGCGGCTATCCGGGCTGCCGACCTTACGCCGAGGCCGTCGCCGCCGGCGAGGCGGAAATCAACCAATGCGCCCCCGGTGGTGAGGGCACCATGCTTGCCATCGCAGACCTGCTCGGGCGCGAGCCGGTGGAGGTGGGTGAGATTGTCGAGACGCCCAAATGCGTCGCGGTGATCGATGAAGAGACCTGCATCGGCTGTACCAAGTGCCTTCAGGTCTGCCCCGTGGACGCCATCGTCGGCGCCGCCAAGCAGCTGCATGGGGTGTTGGCCGGCGAGTGCACCGGCTGTGCGCTCTGTGTCGAGCCTTGTCCGGTGGATTGCATCCATCTTGTGCCGATACCGCAGACCATCGCCACCTGGAAGTGGCCGTATCCGATGATGCCCCGTGTCGCGTCCGGACGGCCCGGCAGTGCTGCGAATAGCGACGCCCACGAGGACGCGGTGGAGCACCGCGAGGCGGCCTAGTCCGAGCCGCCGTGTTGTCGACGGAAGCCGATTGCCGCGCCTGCCCATTGGCGCAGCGTCCGAATCGCACCGCTCGGTGCGCCATGCGGCACTACACGGCCCGCGACGTGATCTGAGCCCGAACCATGCTGTTTTGCGAACCATGCTGTTTTCTGTCCTAAACCCCCATCGCGAGCGCCTCTGGCACTTCCACGGCGGCGTGCATCTGCCGGACGAGAAGGCGTTGTCCAACGCTGGCCCCAGCGTCGCGCTGGCGCTGCCGTCACAGCTGGTGGTGCCGCTGCAACAGCATATCGGCGCACCATCCCAGCCTTGTGTCGCTGTGGGGGATCACGTCAAGAAGGGCCAGTTGCTGGCTGCGGCCCAGGGCTACGTTAGCGCTTCCGTGCACGCGCCGAGTTCTGGCACGGTGGTGGCCATTGAGCCGCGGCAGGTCGCGCACCCGTCGGGTCTCACGGCGCCCTGTGTCGTCATCGACACCGATGGGGAGGACGCCTGGGCCGACCTGCCGGCGCCCATGACAGACTTCGAGCAGCAGGAGCCAGCGGCGCTGCGCGAGCGTATCCGCCAGAGCGGTATCGTCGGCATGGGCGGGGCATCGTTCCCCTCTAGCGTGAAGCTGAATCCGGGGCCAGATCAGCCCATCGCGACGCTGATCATCAACGGCGCCGAGTGCGAGCCCTACATTACCTGCGACGATCTGCTCATGCGCGAGCGCGCCGCGGACATCGTCGACGGTATTCGGGTGATGCTGCGCGTGCTCGGCACAAGCCGCTGCCTGGTGGGCATCGAAGACAACAAGCCCGATGCCATTGCGGCCATCCGGGCGGCGGCAGCGGCCGGGGATCCGACTGGGTGCATTCAGGTGCGGGCGATTCCAACCCTGTATCCCAGCGGCGGCGAGAAACAGCTCATCAAGATCCTCACCGGCAAGGAGGTCCCGAGCCACGGCATTCCAGCGCAGATCGGCATCGTCTGCCAGAACGTCGGCACCGCCCGCGCCGTGGCCGATGCAGTGTTGCGCGGCCGGCCGCTGATCGAGCGTTACGTCACCGTGACCGGCCGCGCCGTCGCCGAGCCGCGGAATTACCGCGTGCGCGTGGGCACGCCGGTGGCGGCGCTGGTGGCCGCGAGCGGCGGCTACAGCGGTGAACTCGAGAAGCTCGTCATCGGCGGGCCGATGATGGGCTTCCGCATCGACACCGACGCCGTCCCCATCACCAAGGCGGCCAACTGTATTCTGGCCCTGAACCCGGCAGAGAGCCCAGACCCTGGTGAGCCGCAGCCGTGTATCCGCTGCGGGCGCTGCGCCGAGGTCTGCCCGGCCAACCTGTTGCCGCAACAGCTGTATTGGCACGCGCGCGCCAAGGACTTGGATAAGGTCCAGGACTACAACCTGTTCGACTGCATCGAGTGCGGCTGCTGCGCGGTTGTCTGCCCGTCCCACATTCCTCTAGTGCAGTACTACCGGTACGCCAAGACCGAGAGCTGGGCCCGGGAGCGGGAGAAACGTGCCGCTGAGCATGCCCGCGAGCGCCATGCCGCCAAGGAGGCCCGCATCGAGCGCCTGGAGCGCGAGCGCAAGGCGAAGCTGCGCAAAAAGAAAGAGGCCGTGGCGCCCAAGGGCGGCAAGGCCGATGACAAGCAGGCTGCCATCCAAGCCGCACGTGCGCGGGCCGCTGAGAAGAAGCGGGCCGCGCAGCAGGGAGCGCTCCCGGCCGCCGACGCCGAGCCGGCAGACAGCGCCGCGACGGCCCCCTCGAGCGAGTCTGCGGGCGCACCCGCGGCCGCAGCAGCCGCCGCCAAGACCGCGGCGCATCAGGGCGCCCAGGGTGGGGTGCCGAAGCCCGTGCCCGATAACGAGGGTCGCGCCGTCGATGCGGCGCACGCCGCCGCGGATCGCGCCGACGATCTGCCTCCGCCGGGACCGCACCAGCAGCCCGCTCCGCCGGCTAAGCCGTCCGAGGCCGCACGGGGACAGTCCCGCGCAGCGGCGGGGCAGGGCTGATGCAGGCGCAGGCAGGCTTCGTCTCCTCGCCCCACGCGGCGCGTGTCAACCGCGTCGACTGGGTAATGCTCCAGGTGTGTCTGGCGTTGGTGCCGGGCACCTTCGCCCTGGTTTGGTTTTTCGGCTGGGGTGTGCTGATCAACATGGCGCTGGCGACGGTGTTCGCCGTCGTCGCCGAGGCCCTGGTACTCAAGCTCCGCGGGCGGCCTGCGCTGCCGGCGATTCGCGACTACAGCGCGGTGGTTACGGCACTACTCTTCGCCCTCACCATCCCGCCGACACTGCCCTGGTGGCTGACGCTGCTCGGCATCCTATTCGCCATCGTCATCGTCAAACAGCTCTACGGCGGCATCGGCTACAACCCGTTCAACCCGGCCATGGCCGGGTATGTTTTTCTGCTGATCTCCTATCCGGTGGCCACCACCACCTGGCTGCCACCAAATATCCCCGAGCTGCTGCAGACGCAGGACCTGACCGCGTTGTCCTTCTTGGACTCGGCACGCCTCATCTTTACCGGCGCGCTGCCCGCCGAGTACACGTGGGACGCCGTCAGCGCGGCAACACCGCTGGATGAGATGCGCACCAAGCTCGATCAGGGCATGACCATTGACGAGATTCGGGCCTCCAGCCCGCTGTGGGGGGACTTCGGCGGCCGCGGCTGGGAGTGGGTGGCCAACTGGTTCCTGCTCGGCGGGCTCTACCTGCTCTGGCGGCAGGTCATCACCTGGCACATCCCGGTGGCTTTCCTGGGCGGTCTGCTGGTCAGCGCCGGCGCCTTTTGGCTGCTGGACCCGCAGAACTATCCGTTCCCGGCCTTCCATTTGTTCTCCGGCGCTGCAATCTTCGGGGCCTTCTTCATCGCCACAGACCCCGTCAGCGCGGCCACCACCAAGCGCGGCCAGTTGATCTACGGGGCGGCCATCGGCGCCCTGGTGTTTGTCATCCGCACCTGGGGCGGGTATCCGGATGCGGTGGCCTTCTCGGTGTTGCTGCTCAACATCGCCGCCCCGATGATTGACCATTACTCGCAGCCGCGCGTCTTCGGCCAGAAGCGGCGCGCCTGATCACCCCAAGGTTGGACTCACCACGCAGCATGAACAAGGCACCTATCCTCATCGCGGCTCTCATTCTCGGCAGCTTCGCCGTCGGCGGCGTCGGCCTGGTGGCCATGACCCATGAGCTCACCGGAGATCGCATCGCGGAGAACCAGCGCCAAGCGATGCTCGCCAAGCTCAAGGCCATCGTACCCGCCGAGCGCATGGCCAATGACCCGCTGGAAGATCGCATCCAGGTGCAGGCCCCGGATCTGCTCGGCTCGGCGCAAACGGAGGTGTACCGGGTGCGCGACGCGACGGAGCCCGTGGCCGTCATCCTGCAGCCCGTGGTGCCAGACGGCTATGCCGGCCCCATCCGCCTGCTCGTGTCCGTGCTGCGCGACGGCAGCCTCGGCGGCGTGCGCGTGCTGGAGCACCACGAGACCCCGGGCCTCGGCGACAAGATCGACGAGAAGAAGAGCGATTGGATCATCGAGCAATTCAACGGCAAGTCCCTCAGCGACCCGCCGCCTGAGGAATGGCAGGTGAAGCGCGACGGCGGCGAGTTCGATCAGTTCACCGGCGCCACCATCACGCCGCGCTCCGTCGTCAAGGCCGTGAAGAACACGCTGTTGTTCGTCGAGCGCGAGGGCGACGCGCTGTATGCCCCCGCGGCGGCGCCCGCCAACCAGGCGGAGCCAGCGGTACCGGGCGCCACGGAGCCGGTGCAGGGACCGGCGCAGGAACCGGCGACGGCCTCCCGGCGGCCGAGCGGCAATGCGTCCAGCGTGGAGGCGGGCTGATGGCGGAGCGGGGCTACGGCGGCCTGATCAGTGACGGCCTATGGAGCAACAATCAGGCCTTGGTGGCCATGCTCGGGCTCTGCCCGTTACTGGCCACCACCACTACGGCCACCAATGGGCTCGGCATGGGCCTCGCGACCACCACGGTGCTGGTGCTCTCCAACACCACCATTTCGCTGATCCGCAACCTGGTGCGGCCGGAGGTGCGCCTGCCGGTGTTCGTGCTGGTGATCGCATCCTTCGTGACCGCGGTGGAGCTCACCATGCAGGCGGCGTTCTACGAGCTGTATTTGGTGCTCGGGCTCTTCATCCCGCTGATTGTCACCAACTGCGCCATCATCGGTCGCGCGGAGGCCTTCGCGTCCAAGACGAGCTTGGACCGGGCCATCGTCGATGGCTTAGCCATGGGCGTCGGCTTTTCTCTGGTGCTGATGGTCCTCGGCGGCATCCGCGAGCTGCTGGGGCAGGGCACGCTCTTCTATCAAGCTCATTTGCTGCTGGGCGAGGGGGCGCGGGACTTCGGGCTGGAGCTCGGGGATGGCTTCCAGGGGGCCCTGCTCGCCATCCTGCCGCCGGGCGCCTTCATCGGCCTCGGCTTTTTGATCGCGCTCAAAAACGTCATCGATAAGCGTGCCGCGCGTCTGAAGCAGGCCATCGTTAACCATCGAAGCAAGGCGCCGGAGGGCACACCCCAGCCCGCTGCGGGCTAAAGGCGCTGGCGATCGCTCGGCCCGCTCGAACCGCCACCAACAGCCCTCGTTAGGGGCATTGCGCCTCGCGCTCAACGTCGGCTTGCGGAGGCTCCGGGACAACGACCGCCATACCTCGACGGTTCGGTTCAGAGCCGCGGCGTGAAGGACCCGTGCACAGCTGCATCAGTGCTTGATGCGTCCGGGTGACGACGCGCTGACGACGCATCATGTCGTGCTGCTCCGACCACTTTCCTCGCCTCCCGGGGCGCGCGCCCCGGTGGCTGGGAAGGCGGCGTTTCCAGGGTATCGGCGTGATATATTGGCGATTCTGTAAGTTTCCGGCGCTCCGATAGCGGCCGGCGGCCGCCAACACTCACTGCCGCCGTCTTGGCTGAATCGGTTGCCTGCTCGCAAGCTGGTCCCGGGGCCGGCCCGCCGCAGGGACTGGCGCCACAGTCAATAAGACGGGGAGTTCACCATGTCCAAGAAGCATCCTGTCGTCGCTGTCACCGGGTCCTCCGGTGCGGGCACGACCACGGTCAAGCGCGCCTTCGAGCATATCTTCTATCGCGACGGTATCAACGCCGCCGTCATCGAGGGCGACAGCTTCCATCGTTACGACCGCAAGGAAATGAAGGCGGAGATGGCCCGCGCGGCCGACGAGCACCGCAACCTGAGCCACTTCGGGCCAGAGGCCAACCGTTTCGACCTGCTCGCCGAGCTGTTCGCCAACTACGGTGAGTCCGGTGGCGGCAAGAAGCGGTATTACATTCACAGCCAAGCGGAGGCCGATCATCACAACGCGCGGCTCAGCACCGAGCTCGAGCCGGGTCAGTTTACGCCCTGGGAGGATGTCCCAGCGGGCACCGATCTGCTGTTCTACGAGGGGCTGCACGGGCTCGTCGTCACCGAGGAGGCGGACGTGGCCAAGCATGTGGACCTCGGCGTCGGCGTGGTGCCCATCGTCAATCTGGAATGGATCCAAAAGATCTTCCGGGACAACGCGGAGCGCGGTTACTCCGCTGAGGCGATCGTGGACACCATCATGCGACGGATGCCCGATTACATCCGCCACATCACGCCGCAGTTCTCGCTGACCGATATCAACTTCCAGCGCGTGCCGACGGTGGATACGTCAAATCCCTTCATCGCTCGGGATATTCCGACACCGGACGAGAGCTTCGTCATCATCCGCTTCAAGGACCCGGACGCGCTGCAGGTGGACTTCCCGCATCTGCTGGCAATGATCCCCGACTCCTTCATGTCGCGGCGCAACACCATGGTCGTGCCCGGCGGCAAGATGGGC
>CAZGCI010000053.1:0-612 GCA_964524185.1 uncultured Thiohalocapsa sp.
CACGGCTAGAGGCCGAACTGCTGCTGGGCGAGGTCACGGCCCTGTCGCGCACCGCCTTGTTTGCCCACCCCGAGCAGCCGCTGACGCCTGCGCAAAGCGCAACGTTCGACGCCCTGCTCGCGCGCCGCCTGGCCGGCGAGCCCATGGCCTATATCCTGGGCCGCCGTGGGTTTCATGACCTCGAGCTGCAGGCCGCCCCGGGCGCACTGATTCCGCGCCCGGAGACGGAGCTGCTGGTGGACTGGGCACTCGCGGCGCTGCCCGCCAACAGGCCGCTGCGCTGCATCGACCTCGGCACCGGCAGCGGTGCCATCGCCCTAGCCCTGGCCAAGGCGCGGCCGGCTTGGACCCTGTATGCCGTGGAGCAAGATCCCGCTGCGCTCGCGGTAGCCGCGGCCAACGCACGCCGGCTGCAGTGCACCAATCTGATGCTGCTACGGGGGGACTGGCTGGACGGCTGCGCGGACGGGAGTGTGGATTTGATCATCGCCAACCCACCCTATGTCCGCATCGACGACCCCCACTTGACTCGCGGCGACCTGCGCTTCGAGCCGCCGCAGGCACTCGTGGCGGGCGCGGATGGGCTCGCGGCCATGCGCCGGATCATTTCGC
>CAZGCI010000053.1:622-27487 GCA_964524185.1 uncultured Thiohalocapsa sp.
CATTTCGCAGGCGGCTGGAGCGCTGCGGCCACGGGGCTGGCTGTTGCTGGAGCACGGGTGGCAGCAAGGTGCCGAGGTGCGTGCACTGCTGCGCCGCAGCGGCTGGTGCGCTATCGTGACCCGTCGCGACCTGGCAGGCCTGGAGCGCGCCACTGGGGCCCGCCGCGCCGCCGAAGCATTCGACCGCGGCTCAGTCCCGTTGCCGCCGGGTGGGCCCCGGTCCAATAGCGATGGAGCTGAGACATCCGCCGATTGACACCGGCCGCAACGCCGCTAGCATGGTTTGCTCATGGATATTCCCCCGTCAGATCGCGTCAAGCACCGGCAGATCAACTTCCGCGATCTCCACCCGGAGCGCAACGACGCCCGCACTGCCGCCGACTTCCTGGCAGCAGTGGACGGCGTGCTCGCCGCCGAGCCGCAATCACCCATCCTGCTCAACGTCAGCTATGACCTCACCCGCACCTGCCTCCAGGAACTGGAAGAGGCTTTGGATGAGCTCGGGCTGCACCTGGACAACGGCTTGCTATTTCGCCTGCGCCGCGGACTGTACTACTACACGGAAGACACCTTCCGCGAGAACAGCGGCTGCAAGCGCGCCGGGAGTAACTGCACCCAGCGCGTCTTCGCCAGACGCTATGAGGCCTTAGAGCACGGCTGCCGTGACCCGCGCCCGGAGCATTGGCGGCGCTACCTTTGAGGCAGGCGTTGAAGCAGGATCAGCCGCTGCGAGCCGCGGCGGGGGCGGCTGCCGAACGGCCGCTGCAGGATGCGGATCGGGAACGCTATGCACGGCACCTGCTTCTGCCTGGCTTCGGTGAGACGAGCCAGCGGCGGCTAGCGGCGTCGCGGGTACTCGTCGTCGGCCTCGGTGGGCTCGGCTCGCCGGTGGCGATGTATCTGGCGGCAGCAGGGGTGGGTGAGCTGCTGCTCGCAGACTTCGATGCCGTGGATCTGTCCAATCTGCAGCGGCAGCTCTTGCACACGACCCAACGCATCGGTCAGACGAAGGTCGACTCGGCGGTGGCGACCCTGTCGGCGCTGAATCCGACGGTCTCCCTGGTGCCCGTCAGGGGCGCGCTCACCGCCGGCCGCCTCACCGAGCTCGCCGCCCGCGTGGACCTGATCTGCGATTGCAGCGACAACTTCGCCACCCGGGATGCGGTCAATGCGGCCTGCATGGCTGCTGGTATCCCGCTGGTTTCCGGCGCCGCCGTCCGCAGCGAGGGCCAAATCGCCTGCTTCTCCGGTGCGCCCTGCTATCGCTGCCTCTACCCCAACCTCGGCGAAGCTGGTGAGACCTGCGCCCGCGAGGGCGTACTCGCGCCCGTCGTCGGCATCATCGGCAGTCTCCAGGCAACGGAGGCCGTCAAGATCCTCGCGGGCTTCGGCGAGCCTCTGTTCGGCCGTCTGCTGCTCCTCGATGCACTGACCATGGAGTGGCGAAGCCTGCGGATACCTGCCGACCCGCACTGCACCGTCTGTGGATGATTGTTGATGCCCCATTGCGCTCGCGGCACCGTCAGGGCCTGGGCGCAAGGCGGTTGTCGGGTTTTCGGCCGCTCCTCGGCCATCGGCCCTGCCGCTAGCGAGATTGTCAGGCCCAACACATGCGCAAGTCTGTTGCAACCTCCAGCCGGCTAGTCCCGCTCACGTACCTCCACCATCACCTCGTTGCGGCGCAAAAACCATAGCGAAAAGGGTGAATTGTAGCGTGCGTAGACCGGCGCACCGATGGGCTCGTAACCGCGCTGGCGCACGGCCTCAAGCAACGTGCGCTCCTCGCGGCGGTAGTTTTCCTTCGTCCAAGCGCCGGAGTAGCGTCGCGCGGCCATGAGGCGCTCCGGCTCCTGGCGCAGCGCCACCCGCGGGTCCAGGGGCTCCGGCAACGTCTCCAGCGTAAAGCGCTGCGGCATGACGAAGCTCACCACCTGGCGCTCCGCGTCCGTGGCCGTCGCCGACGCCCCGCCTGCCGGTCGCTGTGTGACCGGTGCGGTCATCTCGATCTTCTGGCCTCTTGGCGGGTCGCCGCTCGCCGGCTGCTGGCTCACCGGCGCCGTCATCTCGATCTTCTGCTCACCGCGGTTCTTGCCGAAGATGTAGTTGGCCAGGATGCCGAAGGCGCGGTTGCCGGCCTTGTCGAAGCCGGCATCCACAACGGTCTCGGCCACCAGGTAGGGCGCATAGCGGCGCAGCTCGAATTCCGGGTAGGTCTGGACGATGCGGTGGCTGGGTTCTTCGATGGCCATGAGCGTGCCTGGAAAGCTGCTGGCAAGGGCGAGGAGGGCCAACATCGCTGCGGCACGTTGGGTCAGGCCGGCGCGCCTTGCCGTGGGGTTCGGAGTCATGGTGCTGTACAGGGTCGACAAACCGGACAGTTGCTAAAGGCTGGCGAGGCGATGCCTCAGACCGACGAGCGACCAGGCGCCGCCACGCCAGCGGCTCGTTCTGTGGCGAGCAGGCTAAGTGGGACCGAGATTGGGCCCCGCCGTTCGATGTTCCGGCTCAACCAGCACTCAAAGCCCCAGGCAAAGTGACGCTGCAGGGTGCCCCCGATCCGGTTCTAAAGCACACCCTTTGCAGATGGCCGTGTCGGCTGCCGAGGCGCGTTTGCCGTCTCCGCGCGCACAGGCTGCGTCCCCGCGGGCCCGATGGCGAGGCGTTGGCACGCAGCGACGGGGCGCCAGAGGTCTGCAGCGCGGCGGTCAATTGCTGTGTAACGGGTATAGAATCCACGCTCCCAATCGGTCAATCCAACGCGAGCTGACGCCCCGCCATGCCCCATGCCGTTTCTGTTACGCGCGCACTTACCCTCCTCTGCGCAACGCTGCTGCTGAGCGCCTGCGCCAGCCTCACCCATGACTGGCTGCCGCCGGAGGTGCAGCTCCGGTCCATCACGCCAGAGCGGATCGGGCTGGATCAACAAACGCTCCGAGTCGGGCTCAATCTCAAGAACCCGAATGATCGCATGCTGCCCATCAAGGCCATGACCTACAAGCTCTCGCTGGAAGGCAACGAGATCGCCCAGGGCGGCGGCGCGTTGGATAAGCAGATCCCGGCCTTCGGCGAGGCGCCGGTGGAAGTCTCTCTGGTCGCGAACGCGGCATCGGCCCTCGGTCTGCTGCCGACATTGGCGTTGCGGCGCGACCCCATCGCCTACCGGATCTCCGGCACCGCCACCGTCGCGGGCTTCGTGCCCATCCCATATCGGTTCAGTGGCGAGGTGAAGCCGGATGAGCTGATACGCGCCGCCAACACGGGCTTCAGTCGCGCGCCCTGACCCCGGACCGGCAGCCGCACCGCTTGCACCGAGCGCTACGCCGGCCGCGCTCACGCAGCGGTCAACGGCGAAGGTTCAATCGCCCTTCACAGGATAACCCCGGGGCGGCGGCGTCCAGCCGCGCTCGCTGCGATCGTGCAACCCGGTGCGGTCATCGGCGCTGAGGTCGAGCTCCGCCGCGGTGCGCGCGCGGACGCGCTCCAGCATGGCGCGGTTCTTGGCGAGCTCCACGTCCTCGTCCCACAGCTCGTAGAGCTGTTCCAGCGTGTCTTCATCGTGGCGACGGAAGGCGCGCTTCAGCTGCTCCACCGCGAAGGGATGCTGGCCCAACGCGCGCAGGGTTGCGGCACCCACCTCCAGCGATGCAGCGAAGACTTCGCGTACAGCGACGTCGGCACCGGCGGTGCGCAAGAGATACAGGTGATCCATGTCGAAGGCGCGCGCGACCACACAGAGCCCCGGATACTCGCGTTTGACATACTCCACCACAGCCACGGCGCGATCGCGGTCGTCAATGGCGACAACAAAGGCCGCCGCTTGCTCAATGCCCGCGGCCTGCAGCAGATCCGGCCGCGAGGCGTCGCCGAAGAAGCTGCGGATGCCGATATGGCGCATGCGCTCGACCACGGCGGCCTCGTGGTCCAACACCACTGTGCGCACGCCTGCAGCCCTGAGCAGCCGATTGACCACCTGCCCGAAGCGGCCGATGCCCGCAATGATGACGGTGCCCTGCTCGTCGATGCTGTCCGCCGCCTGCTCGGGGGCGCCTCGCAGCCGCGGCAACACCAGCCGGTCGTAGCCGATGAAGAGCACGGGCGTGAGGAACATGGACAGCGCGATCACCAGCGACAAGAGCTTGCCGAACTCCGGCGGGATCACGCCATTTTGTGTCGAGAAGGCCAGCAGCACGAAGCCGAACTCCCCGGCCTGGGCCAGCGACAGCGTGAAGAGCCAATGGTCCGCTGCGCGCAGCCGAAAGAGCCTACCCAGCCCGTAGAGGATGGCGCCCTTGATGGCCATCACGCCCAGGGTCAGCGTCAACACCGTAAACAGCTGCGCGACGAGCACAGCGAAGTCGATGCCGGCGCCCACGGTAATAAAGAAAAGCCCGAGCAGCAGCCCTTTGAAGGGCTCGATGTCCGATTCCAGCTCATGGCGGAACTCGCTGTCCGCCAGCACCACCCCGGCAAGGAAGGTGCCGAGTGCGGGCGACAGGTCCACCAGGGTCATGAAGAACGCAATGCCCACCACGAGGAGCAGGGCGGCGGCGGTAAAGGTCTCGCGCAGGCGCGAGGCTGCAATGAAGCGAAACAGCGGCCGGGTCAGGAAGTGGCCGCCCAACACCACCGCGGTGACAGCTCCGAGCACCACCAGCGCATAGGCCCAACCGGACAGGCCCGCCACCAAGCTCATGCCGCCGTCGCGTCCGCTTGCAGCGTGTCCGGTGGTGCCCGGAGACAGTTCTAGCCCGTTCGCACCCGCCGCCGTGCCGCTCGCAAGGTGCTGCGCGATCTCGGCCATCTCCGGCACCGCGAGCACTGGAATCAGCGCGAGCATCGGGATCACGGCCATATCCTGAAATAGCAGCACGGCGAAGCCGGCGCGGCCGCCGTTGGTGTGCATCAGGCCCTTCTCCGAGAGCGTCTGCAGCACGATGGCGGTGGACGACAGGGTCAGCAGGAGCCCGGCCGCCAACGCCGACTGCCAGTGCTCCAGCAGCAGCACGCCGAGGAGTGCGATGGCACCGGTGGACGCCAGCACCTGCAGCCCGCCCAGGCCGAGGAGTCGCGCCCGCATCTGCCAAAGCAGCTGCGGCTTCAGCTCCAGCCCCACCAGGAACAACATCAGCACCACGCCGAGCTCCGCGATGTGCTGCAGCTGTTCCGTCTCGGCGCCGACGATGCCGAACACCGGGCCGATGGTGATGCCGGCGATGAGATACCCCAGCACCGAGCCCAGCCCCAGGCGCTTGGCCACCGGCACCGCCACGACAGCGGCACAGAGGTAGACGAACACCTGAAACAGCACGCTGCTCATGCGCCCGCCTCGGCTGCTGCCGACGCCGCTATGAGCTGATCCAGGTGGTCGTTCAACCGCGGCAGGGCAGCGGCGGCATGGATGTCCAGCCGGCCGTCGCGCAGCGCCGCAAGCAGCCGCACCCAATCCGCCACATGGGCGTTGAGACGCCCATCGCGCACCGCAGCCCTGGCACCGAAGAGGGCCAGCGGTGGCAGATAGGTCATACCGCAGAGGTAGGCCGTCTGCTCCAGCGGTTGCAGCAGCTGGCGGATGGTGAAGTGGTTATACCCGTCGGCACGGTAGGCGGGCTCAGGGCCGCCGGCGGTGCAGGCGCAAAAAAACAACTTGCCATGCAGCGCCGTGCCGCCAGGGCCATAGGCAAAGCCGTGCTCCAGCACTAAATCCTGCCATTCCTTGAGGATGGCGGGCGTCGAGTACCAATACAGTGGGTGCTGAAAGCAAACCACGTCATGGTCCAGCAGACGCCGTTGTTCGCGCTCGATATCGATCTCGAAAGCGGGGTACTCGGCATACAGGTCTACACAACTCACGCCATCCAAGGCTTGGGCCGCGGCAAGCATCGGTGCATTGGCCTCAGACCGGGCCAGTGATGGGTGGGCGAACAGGACCAGGATGCGGCGCCTGGCCCTCGCCGTCGCGCCGGCGTCTGGTGGATGGGACATGCTGACTCTCGGCCTGACAAGAACATCCACGGATTCTAACCACCCGATGATGGCCGTTCGCACCTGCCGCCTAGGCGCGCTCCGGCGGTGGACCGTGAGCCAGACCCTCGGCGTCCAGTGCAGCCCGCAGTGTTTGCATGGCCGTGTCCAAGTCGCCCTGTCCGCGGAAGCCGAGCAGCACATGGTGGTCAGCGGGGTCATCCCCGAGGTGCGGAAGACTGAAGAGCTTCAGACCGGGCTGCGTGCCGTCGAGTGCACGCAACAGTGGTATCAGCCGACTCTCCAGTGTCCCGTAGACCGCCAGCGCGGCCTCTCGCGCTGGCGCTGCAGCGGGATAGTGCTGATCCAGCACCCATTCCGCCATGGGCCAGGCCATGCGCGGGAAGCCGGGCAGGAACCAGTGTTGGTGCAGCTCGAAGCCGGGGATTTGGTTCACCGGGTTCGGCACCAGGCTCGCCCCGGCCGGCCAATCGGCCATCAACACCCGATGCGGATACGCGTCGGCGCCGAAGCGGCCTTCGATGAGGGCCAATGCCCCGGCGTGTCGCTCTAGCGCCACACCCGCAGCGGCGGCAGCACAGGCGCGGGTGTGGTCGTCGGGGGTAGCGCCGATGCCGCCGCAGCAGAACACGGGCTCGCCACGCCCCATGGACGCCCTGAGCTGCGCTGTGAGCAGCGTCGGGTCGTCCGGCAGGACCCAGCACCAGCCGAGCGCATGCCCGCGTGCGTTCAGCATGGCCCGGAACGCCGGTAGGTGTTTGTCGGAGCGAGTGCCGTTGAGGATTTCATCGCCTATGACGATGAGCCCAAAGCGCTGCGGAAGAGTGACCTTCGCGCTCATCGGCTAGGGCCCGAAGGGCGCCATGTTGTGCACAGGTGCAGCCCTGCCCGCAGGGACACTACGCCCGGTCTGCCGCGTGCAGCATGGTGTTGATGGTCTCGCATCCGGCGCTCCCATTCGACGTTCCTTCGTGCCGCGGTCGCCTGCCGGGATGGCCTGCACCGTTCCAGCACACATTGGCGATATGCGTCGAGCCCGCGCACCGCTGCGGTGCAGGACCGGCGCGCCATCCGCCCCGCGCGCCAGGGTCCGTAACCCGCGCCCACCCCACGGATACCCCTGGCGCCCGCAGGGGCTCCACCGAGGGCAACGACGGCCCGCAGCGAAGCCGACGGCGATGTTCAATACACGGCATGTTATTTGCTTATGGCCCTAGGGAAAACCCTTACTGACGGTATCCGGACCCGCCTTGTTGCGCGCTCAGCAGCACTGCAACCGCACCGATCGTCATCCGGTCTTTCAGTGACTAGCCAGCAGCAGAGACAGCACGAGGACACCCAGCAATGAGCGCCGTTCCGCTCGAAGTGGTCGAAGAGATCGCCGGTCGTCAGCTCCCATCCGAACACCAGCCGGTCCATCCGGCCTCATCCCTTGCGCCCACCGACGGGCCTGCGGTCGATCAGCCGGTTCAGCCCCATGTGCACATCAGCCTGAACATCCGTGGGCTCTCGCCCTCCTCCACCCTGGCGATCAATGAGCGCAGCGCGCAACTAGAGCGCGCCGGGCGCCGGGTGTTCCGGATGGGCCTGGGGCAATCCCCTTTCCCGGTGCCGCCGACGGTGGTGGAAGCCCTCAAGGCCAATGCGCACCAAAAGGATTACCTGCCCGTGCGCGGTCTGCAGGCCCTGCGCGAGACCGTGGCAGCCTACCATCACCGCGCCCAGGGCATCGAGCGCAGCGCCGATGATGTCCTCATCGGCCCCGGCTCCAAAGAGCTCTTGTTCATCTTGCAGCTGTGCTTCTACGGCGAGCTCCTCGTGCCGTCCCCCAGCTGGGTCTCCTATGCGCCCCAGGCGGCCATTGCCGGTCGCCAACACCACTGGATCGACACCCGCCGCGAGGATGGCTGGCGCCTCACGCCTGCGGCGCTGGATGCCGTCTGCCGCGCGGACCCCGATCGCCCGCGTATCCTCATCCTGAATTACCCGTCGAATCCCCTCGGCGTCACCTACGCGCCCGAGCAGCTCCAAGCCCTGGCCCACGTCGCGCGGCGTTACGGTCTGGTGGTGCTCTCGGACGAGATCTACGGCGAGCTGCACCATCAGGGCCGTCACGCCTCCATTGCCCGCTGGTATCCAGAGGGCACCATCATCTCCGGTGGACTCAGCAAGTGGGCCGGCGCCGGCGGTTGGCGGCTCGGCACCTTCACCTTTCCGCCGCAGCTGCGTGGGGTGCTGGACGCCATGGCCGTGGTGGCCAGCGAAAGCTACACCAGCGTCAGCGCGCCCATCCAACATGCCGCCATCACCGCCTTCAGCGGTGGACCGGAGATGGCGCGCTACCTCGAGCGCTCGCGCCGGGTGCTGCGGCAGATCGGCCCTGCCATCGCCGCACGCCTGCGCGAGGCGGGCTGCGACCTGGATGAGCCAGAGGGCGGCTTCTACCTGTTCCCCGACCTGAGCGCCTTCCGCGCGCGCCTTGCCGCCCGCGGCATCCACGACGCCCGGCTGCTCTGCGAGCGCCTGCTGCAGGATACCGGCGTCGCCGTGCTGCCCGGCAGCGACTTCGGCCGCTCGCCGACGGAGTTGTCACTGCGGCTCGCCTACGTCAACTTTAACGGCACCCAGGCATTGGCAGGCGCCGCCTCGCTGCCGGACGACGCCGTGGCCGATGCGGACTTCCTCGCCGAGCACTGCGCCGACAGCATGGCCGGCATCGAGCGCATGGCGCAGTGGCTCGAGGGGCTTTGAGCGGGAAGCACCAGTCGCCCGGAGCGCTAGGGCGGAGGCTCACAGGTCGAGACGGAGCATCGTGCTCGGTGTCCTTTGCAGATCCGCCCAGAAATCTCTTCCTGGCCGCCCCAACAGCGACAACCGCATTCTCGATGGGCTTTGGGTCACAGGGCTGCACCCTCAGCGGCGCGCCGTTCCGACGGCAGGCGTCAACCGACCCGCCAACGCCCTCCACGTCGAGGGTGAGGCGCCACACCTTGATCCAGCGCAATCCCTGAGCAAACCACTGGGCCATCGGGCGCATACCGATTGACGGCCCCGCCATTGCTGTTAGTCTCCATTCGCCTGTGCTTTATGGCGCGCATAAACAGCATTTACGAATACGCTAATGGAGACTCGCCATGCCCCAGATTGCAAGCCAGCCGCGTTTCAACTCCATCCACGAGCCGCTGCCGCTGGATGAAGACGGTTTCATCACCGACCCGCATCTGTGGTCGGAGAGCTTCGCCTGCCTCGTGACGGCGCTGGACGGCCGCGGCACGCTCACCGAGGAGCACCTCGCCGTCATTTACTACCTGCGCGAGCACTTTCTCAGCTACGGCGCCATGCCGCCGGTGCAGCAGTTATGCCATGAGCAGGGTATGCACAAGGCCCGGGTGAAGGAGCTCTTCGGCAGCTGCCGCGCCGCCTGGCGCACCGCGGGTCTGCCCAACCCAGGTGCCGAGGCGCTGGCCTACATGACTTGACCCCCGCGCGGTGCGGTGGCCGCAACCGGGCGAGCACGCCTGCGCCAAACCCGATCCGCGGACCGTGCTCAGCTCAGCATCGCAAGCGGGCCCTGCATGGGCGCCGGCCCCATGACCGGCCAACACCCTGAGCAACGCCTGACTCAGCGCCTGACTCAACGCCTGACTCAACGCCACCCCGAGTGCCCCGGCCGTCGGCCAGGCCATCCCACGTCCGTCCTGACCAGCCGCCTCAGCGTCAGGCTTCAGCACAGCAGAGCGCCGGCCGTCGGCCGCAAAGCTTGCAGCCGGCCGGGCGCGGGTTAGTATGCCTGCGCCCGGCCGGTACAGGCCCCGGCGAAACGATCCCCTGCACAGCTGCCGTCTCACATGCCATCCATGCGCCTCATTGCCATCCTCCTGACCTTGAGTTCACTGATCCCCATGAGCACCGCCGCCCCAGCCGATACCCAAGCACCCGGCGCCGCCGAGCTGCCACCGTTGATCCCACTCGAGGTCCTGTTCGGCAACCCCGCGCGCACCCAGGCCCGCATCGCCCCCACCGGCGAGCACCTGAGCTGGCTTGCGCCCTCAAGAGAAGGGGTGCTGAACGTTTGGGTGCAGCCCGCGCAAGGCGTCGCGGGCAGCCCCGTGGCAGCTGCCGCCGAGCCCCGGCAGATCACCAACGACACCGTCCGCGGCATTCGCTTCCACGGCTGGTCCCAGGATGGCAAGCGGGTGTTCTACGTCCAGGACCAAGACGGCGACGAGAACTGGCACCTGTACACGGTGGACCTTGAGGATGGCAAGACCCGCGACCTCACGCCCTTCGAGGGCGTGCGCGCAGAGAATCTGATCACCGACCCAGAGCACCCGGGCGAGGTGCTGGTGGGCTTGAACAAGCGCGATCCGAGCGTCTTCGACATGTACCGTATCGACCTGGCCAGTGGCGAAGTGACCCTCGACACGGAGAATCCCGGTGATGTGGTCGGCTGGCTCACCGATGCGGACTTCCGCATCCGCGCCGCCGAGGCCAAGGACCCGGCGACCGGCGATGACATCATTCGCGTGCGCGACAGCGAGGACGCGGCATGGCGGGAGCTGAAGCGCTTTCCCTTCGGCGAGAACGGCGGCGCCTACGGCTTTGATCAGACCGGCGAGGCGCTCTTCATCTCCAGCTCGCTCGGCAGTGATACGACCCGCTTACTGGCCATCGACAGCAAAACGGGCGAGCTGCAACGGACGCTGGCCCAAGACGCCAGGAGCGATGTGGCGGGGGTGATGGTCCACCCCACCGAGCACCGCATCCAGGCCGTGAAATTCGACTACCTGAAGCCCGAGTGGACCCTGCTGGACGCGAGCCTGGCGCCGGACTTTGAGTACCTGCGCGGCGTTGCCCGCGGCGAGCTGGTTATCGCCGACCGAACCCTGGCCGACGACCATTGGATTGTCGCCTATCAGCCAGACGACGGTCCCACCAGCTACTACCTGTATCGTCGCGCCGGCGATGACGGCGAGCGCAACGCGGAGCTTTTGTTCGTCACCCGCCCGGAGCTCAATGACTACGTGCTCACCAACATGCGCCCGGTGGAGATCACCGCCCGCGACGGCCTGACGCTGCCGGGCTACTTGACGCTGCCGGCGAACGTCGAGGGCGAGACGCCGCCGGCGCCGCTCGCCATGGTGCTGCTGGTGCACGGCGGCCCGTGGGCGCGGGACCATTGGGGTTATGACGCCGAGGCCCAATGGCTCGCCAACCGCGGCTACGCTGTTCTCCAGATGAATTTCCGCGGCTCCACCGGCTTCGGCAAGGCTTTCCTCAACGCCGGCAACGGCGAGTGGGGCGTCGGCGCCATGCAACACGACCTCACCGACGCCGTCCGCTGGGCCATCGACCAGGGCATCGCGGACGCCGAGAAGGTCTGCATCATGGGCGGCTCGTACGGCGGCTATGCGACCCTCGCCGGGCTGGCCTTTACGCCGAGCTTGTACGCCTGCGGGGTGGACATCGTCGGCCCCTCCCACATCCGGACCCTATTCGAATCCATCCCGCCCTATTGGGCGCCGGCCAAGCAGGAGTTGGTGCTGCGCGTCGGCAACGTCGAAAACGACGACGCGCTGAACCAACGCATCTCACCGCTATTCCATGTGGACAAGATCGACGACCCGCTGATGGTGCTCCAGGGCGCCAATGATCCGCGGGTGAAGATCGCGGAGAGTGATCAGATCGTCGAGGCCATGCGCGAGAAGGACTTACCCGTCACCTACATCGTCTTCCCGGACGAGGGCCACGGCTTCGCGCGGCCCGAGAACCGCCTCGACGCCAACGCGCGCATCGAGCGCTTCCTCGCCGAGCACCTCGGCGGGCGCGCTGAGCCTGAGCAAAGCATCGCCGGCAGCACGGCTGAAGCGCGCTGACCCGAGCCGCCAGCGCAACGGGGGACAGGCCACCGGGCGTCAAGCACGCCGCACGCCTGGGCAAGGTTGGCAACGCCAGGGACGGCACCGTGGCCAGGATCTTGGGTGGCCGCGCGGCCTGTGGTAACGGCGCAGAAGGCAACGGGGATGTGCTGCTGAGTGACAGTTCAGAAACAACATGAACATACTCGCAGACGGAAACGCACTACGAAAAGCGCGAAATGCGCGAAAGTAATCCGAATCTCGCGCGCATCTCCGGAATTTTCGTGCTTTTCGCGTGTTTCGTCGTTTAGGGAACATGGACCGCTTGTTGTTGAATCGTTTCAGGCTTGAGGCGACACGGGCTCCGTCGCGCCGGCGGCCACCGTCTGCGCCGTCTCAGCCGCCGCCCGGCTCTCCCGCACCACGCCGTGGACATAGCCGAGCTTAGCGATCACGGGACCGGACAGCACAAAGGGATAGAGATCCGGCTGGCCCATGCTGCGGCTGAGGCTGTTGAGCGCAAAGGTCAGCGGCAGCCAGTTATCGATGATGGGCGCAAAATCGTCGATGGTGTAGGGATCAAAATCCGGGGCTGAGCGGTGCACGCCGCCGTCTGGCAGGCGCCGCTCCACCTGCATGCCGAAGTGCTCACTGGTCTCCAGGGTGTCCACAATATGGAGATAGTGGGCGAAGGTCTCGGCCCAGTCCTCCCAGGGGTGGGATGCGGCATAGGCGGTGACGAAGCGGTTCTGCCAGTCTGCGGGTGCACCGTTGGCATAGTGCGCCCGGAGCGCGCCGCGGTAGTCGAGATGCTCGTCGCCGAACAGCTCGCGGAAGCCGTCGAGCCGGCCGCCGTCGCGGATGAGCACATCCCAGTAATAGTGCGCAATCTCATGGCGGAAGTGCCCGAGCAGGGTGCGGTACTGCTCGTCCATGTCGAGCCGCATGCGCTCACGCAGCGCCGGGTCCGCCTCGTCGATGTTGATGGTTATGAGCCCATTGTTGTGGCCCGTCATCACGGACCCGTTGGGCGCCGCGTCCACGCTGGACAGGAAGGCGAAGGCGAGCCCGCCGGTCGGATCCTGGACCTTGGTGCGCACCGGCAGCCCAAGCCGCAGCAGGGCGTAGGCGAGGCGACGCTTGCTGCGCTCGATGCGATACCACTTCTCCAGATTGCCCGGCCGGGCCAGGTTCGGGATCATCTGGTTCGGTCGGCAAGCGACGCAGAACGCCTCGTCGCTGTCCGCGGGCACCATCCAGTTGCAGACATCGTGCTGCACATAGTTGCCGCACTTGCGATAGGCGGGCGGCGCCGGTGGCGGCGTGGCCACCGCCCCTGCCGCCGCGGGCCGCCGGCCGAACCAGCGCGCAAACAGGGTCGGCGCCGCCGCCTGCTCCGCGGCCGCCGGCTGCGGTGCCGGCACACGCCACAGGCCGTCATCGCCCTGTTCCAACGCAGATAGCCGCAGGCGGTCCGGCAGAAAGCCGAGTGTGGCGCCACAGTGCGTACACTGAGAGTTCTCGAAGTAGATCGGTTGGCTGCAAATTTGGCAGGAGAAGGTGCGCATGTCTCAAGGTGCCAGGTTAAATCCAGAAAACGTGATCGACCGCCTGGAGCTGTCGGAACTTGTTTGCGCGCGCCGTCAGGATGAACCGGCTTGTGGGCAGCAGGCGTTTGCCCGAGCCGCAATCACCGTCATGCCCGCACCGGCTTTTCGAGCAGCGCCGCGAGGCTGTCGCGGCCGCTATGCGCGGCAAGCCGCAGCAGCCGCAGCAGAATCTGTGCCGTCAGAAAGGCGTCACCCGGAGCAGTATGCCGATCGTAGGGCGTGATCTCGAAGCGGCGGCAGAGCGCGTCCAGCGAGAGATCGGTGAGGGGCCCGTGTTCGGCGAAGGCGCCGTCCGCGTCCAGCAGCAGGGTGAGTTGACCGGTATCGAGCTGGCGGTTCAACAGACCCGGCGCGTTGTGGCGTGCGAGTGCCGCATCGATCATGGCCAGATCGTGGTCGATGTGATGGCCAACGATCACGCCGTCGCGGAGGTAATCGAGCAGGCTCGCGAGGGCCTCAGGCTCGCCGATACCTTCGCGGGTCTCATCGCGCGTAATGCCGTGCACCAGCGTGGCGGCGGTGTTATGCAACACCCGCAGCAGGGCCTCGAAGGTGTCACCGAGATCGATCTCCCCGCCGGTCACGGCGACGGCACCGATGCTGACGATGCGATCCCGTCTGGGGTCGAGCCCGGTGGTCTCGCAATCCAGCACCACAAAGCGCACGTCCTGGGGCGCGGCGGTCTCCGGCCAGGTATCGGTGAAGGCTGCGCGGTAGGCGGCTAGAGCCGAGGCCAACGGACTCATACTGCTCTCCGTTTTGTCATCGGGATCGTAATCCATGCCGCCGCTGGGTGGGTATCGCCCCAGGGCTCGGGCGCCCACAGCAGCCCTGGCCGTGGGTCGGCCTCAGCGCCGCGGCTTCAGGCCGTAGCGCTTGCCGGTGTACTCCATCAGCCGCAGCACCGTCCGGAAGCCAGCTTTCACCACATTTTGCTCCAGGCGGGTCAGCTTAGTGGGATCCACCTGGCTCCCATCCGTACCGGTGGTCAGCCCGGTGCGGGCGCGATGGTACAGGGCGTTGCGAAAGGCCGCTCCCGTCTCGTCGATCAGGCGCGCGGCCGCGTCGTCTTCCGGGCTCAACACCTGGAGTCGATCCAGGGTCGTGGGCGCCTGCTGGCCACCGTCCAACGCCAGCGCCCGGGCGATGTCCACCACGGGCTGCAGGGTGGCCCGCTGCAGGTCGAGCACGTCCGTGTAGCCGCCCTCATCATCCACCACCAGGCCGCGAAAGAAGGTCAGCGGCGGCAGGTTGGCCAAGGAGTCCTCCAGCAGCAGCGGCACGAAGCTCGGGTTGCGCGCCTCCTCGCCGTGGATGTGCTGTGCCAGGCGTTCCACCAGTCGGCAGTCACCGTGAACCGGACGCAGGTCAAAGATCGAGGTCGCCCGGTAGACGCAGCTCTCGATGGGCTGAGAGATCCAGTCGGAGAAGGCCATTTCCCACTCGCCCACCGCGCGGCACGCACTCGGGTGTCCCGGACTGATGGCCTTGATGCTGGTGACGAAGCCGCACGCAGCCAAAGCGGCGCTTACCCGTCGGCCGAGCTCGAGGAAATAGGCCCGGGCCTCGCGAGCATGACCGGGGTCCGGGTCGTCGTAGACAAGGCCGCAGTCGAGATCGTGGCGGGTGAAGAGCTCATTGCGCGCGGCGGCGCCGAAGAAGACCCAGCAGTGGGCTAGGTTGGGCGACGCCAGCCCCTCCTGTGCCAGCGCCCCCTCCACCAGCGTGACCACCCGCCGTAGAACCGCGGCGTTGAAGGCACCGGCCATGGGCGCGAGCCAGCGGGTGGCATCGGGGTCGGTGAGTCCGGCCGCCAGCACTGCCTCGGCCTGTTTGCGCAGCGCGGCCAGCTCCGAGATGCGCGGCGCCCGGACCATATCGTCGATGATGGCGAGCGGTGCGGCACCCTCCACGCGGGTCAGGTCGCGACGGGTGAGCACGCCGGCGAAGGGACCATCCAGGCGGCCGTTGGCCGTGAGCACGAGCTGGTCGGTCTGCTGCTCCAGCATGCGCATGAGGTAATCGCCCGCCTGCAGGCCCGGTGCAGCCACCATGCAGACGCGGCGCATCAGTCGCTGCGCCGGCGTGTCTGGCGGCTCCCGACCGCTGGCGATGCTGTCGCTCAAGATGCGCGGCGTCAGCACACCGAGCGGTGCGGCCTGGGCGTCGATGACGACGGCTGCTGTGCCGTCCCGCTCGGCCAGCAGCCGCGCGACCTCGCGGGCCGGCATCTCCGGCGGGCAGGTCACGGTCCGTGATGGTTGGTCCACCGGGCGAGCCATCCAGTCCACTGGCCGGCGGCCCAAGCGGAGCTCTTCGCTGCGCTCCTCACCCACCTCCAGCGCCGGCGGCACGATGGCCGCGGAGAAATACGTAGCCAGGAATCGGCTCGCCCGCGGGTGCCGTTTGACCGTCTCCCAGAAGGCCGCTGCGGGTAGTGCATAGAGGATCACATCCGTGTCCGTGCGGGCGGTGTAGACATGCTCACCGAAGCCGAGATAGCGCCCGATGCCGAGCAGGTCCCCCTCCCCGCGCACATCGCGTAACTGCTCCGTGGCGCCCTCGCTCTGCTCGCACAGGCGCACTGCGCCCTGCTGGATCACATAGACATAGGGTTTGCGGTGACGGCCCTGCGTGAACACCAGCTCGTCGCGCTCGTGGAAGACGACGCGGCCGCTGCTCACCAGTGCAAACAGCTCGTCGTCGTCGAAATACTGAAACGGCGGCCACCGGCGCAGGAAGTCCATGACCCGGTGGGCAATGCTGGCGGTTTTCAAAACAAGTGGCCGATGGGCGCGACTGGCGGCGGGATGCGACGATAGTAGCCGAAGCCGACGCCGCGAGGACGTGCAAAGTCCAGGGATAAGGCCGACGGGTCGGGCGCTAATGAAAGTCCCGCGATGTCACCACCAGTGCGCCCAGCAGGTGTGAGTAATCCATGAGCCGCTTGGCCACCAGGTGGGTGACGCCGGCCTCGCGCTGGACCTCGCCCTCCACGCCCATGAGCCGGGCGCCGATGAGGGTGCGGCGCTGGTGCTCGGCGAGCTGTTGCCAGACGACCAGATTGACCTGGCCGGTCTCGTCCTCCAAGGTCACGAAGGTGACGTTGTTGGCACTGGCCGGGCGCTGGCGATTGATGACCAGCCCGGCGGTGCTGACCTGCGCGCCGGGGGCAGCGGCGGCCACAGCTTGTGCATCGCCAAGGCCGAGCCCCGTCAGACGTCCGCGCAACAGCGCGAGCGGGTGGCGGCGCAGGCTCAGGCCCAGACTCGCGTAATCGGCGATGATGTCCCGGCCTTCCGTCGGCTTGGGCAGCAGCGCCAGGGCCGGCTCCACCGGCGGCGGCAGGGACAAAACACCCTGCTGGGCGGCCCCAGCACCGGGGCGCGACGCCCCCGCCGCAACGCCCTGCCGCGCTACCCGCCAGCTCGCCTGGTGACGGTTGCCGGCGAGCCCGGCCAGGGCATCGGCGCCGGCCAGCGCCTTGAGGTCGCGTTTGTCCAGTTGCGCCAGCTCCCGCAGCTCGTCGAGCGTCTGCCAGCCGGGATCGATACGGGTGGCCACGAGCCGCGCGGCGCCGGTCTGCGACAAGCCCTTCACCAGCCTCAGGCCCAGCCGCAGCGCCGGCTGGCCCCGACGGCATTGTCCCGCTGGGGATGCGCGTGGCTCCAGCGTGCAGTCCCAATGGCTGGCGCGCACGTCCACCGCCAGCACCTCGACACCCTGCCGGCGCGCCTCGCGCACCAGCTGCGCCGGGGCGTAGAAGCCCATGGGCTGGCTGTTGATCAGTGCCGCAAAGAAGGCCGCGGGCTCGTGGTGCTTGAGCCAGGCGGACACATAGACCAGCAGTGCAAAGCTCGCGGCATGGGACTCTGGGAAGCCGTACTCGCCGAAGCCCAAGATCTGCTTGTAGATCTGCTCGGCAAACTCGCGGCCATAGCCGCGCTGCAGCATGCCGTCGATGAGCCGCCCGCGGATGTGCGCCATGCCGCCGCGGCGGCGCCAGGCGGCCATGGAGCGACGCACCTGGTCCGCCTCGCCGGCGTCGAAGCCGGCGGCCACCATGGCCACCTGGATGACCTGCTCCTGGAAAATGGGCACGCCGAGGGTGCGCCCGAGCACCGACTCCACCGCCGGTGACGGGTAGGTCACGGGCTCCAGCCCCTGCCGGCGCCGGAGGTACGGGTGCACCATGTCGCCCTGGATGGGGCCGGGGCGGACGATGGCCACCTCGATGACCAGATCATAGAAGCGGGTGGGCTTGAGCCGCGGGAGCATGGCCATCTGCGCCCGGGACTCGATCTGGAACACGCCGGTGGTCTCGCCACGCTGGATCATGGCGTAGACGGCTGGATCCTCGGCCGGGATGTCGGCGACGGTTAGTGCGCTGCCGCGCCAGCCGTTTACCATGTCCAACGCCCGACGGATGGCGCTCAGCATGCCTAACGCGAGGCAGTCCACCTTGAGCAGGCCCAGCGCGTGCAGGTCGTCCTTGTCCCACTGGATCACGCTGCGACCGTCCATGGCGGCATTCTCGATGGGCACCAGCTCATCGAGCCGCCGGCGCGCGATGACGAAGCCACCGACATGCTGCGACAGGTGCCGCGGCATGCCGATGAGCTCGTGCACCAGCCGCATCAGGGTGAGGATCTGCGGGTTGAAGGGGTCGAGACCGACCTCGCGCAGGCGCTCCGGCGGCACCTGCTGGCCGTCCCACCAGTTGATGTTGCGTGCGAGGCGGTCTACTTGGTCTGCGGAGAAGCCGAGCGCCTTGCCCACGTCGCGCACGGCACTCTTGGGCCGATAGCAGATCACCGTGGCCGCCAGCGCCGCCCGGTCGCGGCCGTATTTGGCGTAGATATACTGGATAACCTCTTCGCGGCGCTGGTGCTCGAAGTCCACGTCGATGTCCGGCGGCTCGTTGCGCTCACGGGACACGAAGCGCTCGAACAGCATGTCCATGCGCGCCGGGTCCACCTCAGTAATGCCGAGGCAATAGCACACCGCCGAGTTGGCCGCCGAGCCCCGCCCCTGGCACAGGATGCCGCGGCTGCGAGCAAAGCGGACGATGTCGTGCACCGTCAGGAAGAACGGCGCATAGGCCAGCTCCGCGATGAGGCCGAGCTCGTGCTCGATCTGCCGGCGCACCTTGGCAGGGAGCCCATCCGGAAAGCGCCGAGCGGCGCCCTGCTCGGTGAGGGCGCGGAGATGCGAGCTCGGCGTCTCGCCGGGCGGCACCAGCTCCTCCGGGTACTCATAGCGCACGGCATCCAGCGTGAAGGCACAGCGCGCGGCAATGCGGTGGGTCTCGGCCAGCAGGTCCTGCGGGTAGAAACGCTTCAGCACGTCCAAGGGCCGCAGGTACTGCTCCCGGTTCTGGCGCTCGGCGGCGCCCGCAGCGACATTGCTCGCGGTGCGGATGGCGGTCATCACGTCCAACAGCGCCCGACGCTCGGCCACATGCATCAGCACACCGCCCACCGCCGTCAGCGGCAAACCGATGCGTGCACCAAGCTGGCGCAGCCGCTGGAGCCGGCCGACGTCGTCACCGGTGCGATGCAGCGCCACGCCGATCCAGCAACGCCCGGCAAAGCGGGCCGCCAGGCGGTGGCCCCATTCGTCCTGAGTGCCCACCGGGGTGTCGGGGTCGGGAAGCCACAGGACCAGACAGCCGGCGAGCCCGTCGTCCAGGTCTTCAACTAGCAGTTGCCATTGGCCCTTGGACGCTCGCCGCCGGGCGCGGGAGATGAGTCGGGAAAGGTTGCGATAACCCGCCAGGTCCGCCGCCAGCACCACTAGGCGCGGGCCGCCGTCCAGGGGCAGCTCGCTACCGATTAAGAGCTTGAGCGCATGGGCCTGGGCTGCCTCGTGGGCGCGCACCACCCCGGCCAGGGAGCAGAGGTCCGTGATGGCCAGGGCGCGGTAGCCGAGCTGGGCCGCGGTACGCACCAGCTCCTGCGGCTGCGAGGCCGCCGAGAGGAAGCTGAAACAGGTGCGGCAATACAGCTCCGCATAGTGCAACGGAACGGCGGGGGTCATGCAGCGGCGGCAGCAGAACTGTCAATAAAGACAGTTTAGCGCGCCTTGCGGGTGTTGTCCCGACGGGCAACGGGACATCAGCGCCAAGGTGGTGACCCACGCAGCGGCGACGGGGCGAGCCCCGTCTGAAGACGCTAAGGGGCTGGCCGCAAATAACCTGTGCAGATTGCGCCGCAATTGCGTTCGCTTTCGCGAAGCGGCGAGGGGCGCATAGCCGGGCTATGTAAGCCTCGCCGCGACAAAGAAAGCGGGCGAAAGTGCAAGCAAGGTGTGCAGGTTATTTGCGGGCGGTCCCTAAGGCTCAGCCGGCGGCGAGTCTTCCCACATGATGGCGTCGTCCTCGGCCTCCGGCGGATTACCGTCATGCACCAGGTACTCTCGCCGCTGCAGGTAGGCATCACGCACCAAGGTATAGGGATCGATGGCTGCCTCGTCCACAAGCTCGATGGCGTCGAGCAGGCCGGCCCGGCGGTCCACCACCCGCAGCGTCACGAAGCCCCAGTAGATTTCCTCTTCACCCAGACTGAAGAACGGGTCCACAACCACGTCGCCCGCAAAGCCGAAGGTGTCACGGACGCTACTCGGACCCAAGAGCGGCATCATGAAGAAGGGTCCAGCACCGAAGCCCCAGTAGCCCAGCGTCTGCCCGAAGTCCTCTTTGTAGCTCGGCAGACCGACATTGCTGGCGACGTCGATGAAGCCGACGAAGCCGACCGTGGTGTTGATGAACAGGCGCCCAATGTCGCTGCCGGTGCGCGACAGCTTGAATTGCAGGGTGTTGTTCACCGCCGAGTTGATGTCGGCGATGTTATTGAAGAAGTTGGTAATGCCCTCGTTGAGGAGCTGCGGCGTCACGGCCTGGTAGGCCTGGGCCACGGGCTTCACGAAGGCATTATCGAAGTCCGTGTTGAACTTAAACACCGCGCGGTTGAACGGCTGCCAGGGATCGCGCGGGTCGCGGGCCTCCGGCGGCACCGAGGCGCAGCCGGCGGCGAGCGACACCATCAGTACGGTCACGGCGCGGATCGGCGCTCTGTGCATGCACTCTGTCTCCCGGGTTCATTCCGCTCCCTGCGGCGGCCTCGGGGATGTTAGCACAGCGCCCAGCGCGCTCCGCTGGACGGCATTGCGGCGGTGTGCGCCCCTCCCCGGCCGTCGCGCCGCGTCACTGCGGCGCTCGCAACGTGCAATCCGGCTTGGCGTCCGGCGTGCCGACTCCGTATGCTCAGCGCATGGATCAGAACATGCCATCCCTCAGCGACCCGCCCGCGGAGCTGGGCCGCCCTCGCGGCATCGCCGAGCGCTTTCGCGGCTTCCTGCCCGTCGTTGTCGATGTGGAAACCGCTGGCTTCGATGCCCGTCGGCACGCCCTGCTCGAAATCGCGGCGATCATCATCCGCATGGACGAGCACGGTGAGCTGAAGCCGGGGCAGACGCTGGCCCGCCACGTCCTGCCCTTCCTCGGCGCGGAGCTTGATCCGCGGGCACTCGCCTTCAACAAGATCGACCCGGAACATCCGTTTCGCGATGCAGTCTCGGAGCGCGATGCCCTGCGCGACATCCTGAATCCGATCCGCAAAGCCGTGAGCAGCCAGGGCTGCACGCGGGCCATCCTGGTGGGGCACAACGCCCACTTCGACCTTGGCTTCTTGAAGGCCGCCATCGAGCGCACCGGCTTCAAGCGGGATCCGTTCCACGCCTTCAGCGTGTTCGATACCGTCTCCCTGGCGGGACTCGTCTACGGTCAAACGGTGTTGGCGAAGGCCGCCAAGGCAGCGGACCTCGGGTGGGAGGACGGTGAAGCGCACTCGGCGGTCTATGACGCGGAGAAAACAGCGGCGCTGTTTTGCAGCATCGTCAATCGCTGGGGGGAGGTCACTGCACCCGTTCGCTGACCGCCATGCGCACTTGGCTGGACGACGGAGCACTGGGTCTCGGCCTGATGGTAGTTTGAATGTCGACGCATCCCGGGACAGGCGCGACCCGCTTTGGACAAGCGGAACAACGGCCGCGGGCGGGGAAATGAGGGGGAGGGACGCAGCCGGTCGTGGCTCGCCACGACCGGCGTCACGCCGGCTCAACGGGGCGCTGCGCTCAAGCGGCGCTGTCGCTACCTTCGGCCTTGGCGGCAGCCTGCTCCATCAGGGTCTTTAGCTCGCCGCTCTCGGACATCTCAAGTGTGATGTCGCAACCGCCGACGAGCTCCCCGCCAATGTAGATTTGCGGGAAGGTGGGCCAGTCCGCGTAGCGCGGCAGATTCTCGAAGATCTCTGGGTCCTGCAGCACATTGACGTAAGCAAATGGTACCCCGGTTCCGCCGAGGGCCTGCGCCGCCCGCATGGAAAAGCCGCACTGGGGCATCTGCGGCGTCCCCTTCATGTAGATAACGACGGGGTTGTTCTTGACCTGTTGGTCGATGCGTTCGAGCACGTCCATAGCAATACCTCGGCAGGAGCGTTGTTACGTGCGGGGGGAAGTGGGATTGGCCTAGGGCTTATCAAGCCTCCGAGTATTTTACTAGGTTTTATCTCGCGCGTGTCGACGCCAGGCAATCGCGCTGAGCATGCGGCGCCCCCAGCCGAGAGCCCAACCGAGCCCCTCGGGGCACTGCGGCACCGCGCGGCGGCCCGCCCAGCCGCCGGCTCAAGCGTGCGCCCCATCCACCTGCCGTTGCAGCCAGTACTCCAGCAGCGCCAGATGCCAGAGCTTACTGCCCTGAATGCGGGTGTGGTGCTGATCCGGTGCGTCGAGGAGCTGATCGACATAGGCGCGGCGGTAGATCCCGCGCTGTCGGCAGGCGTCGGAGTCAAGGATATCCCGCATGAACGTAAAGAACTCGCCCCGCACGTATTTGAGCGCCGGCATCGGGAAGTAGCCTTTTGGCCGGTCGATGACGGCGTCGGGCAGCCGCCCGCGGGCCATGGCCTTGAGCGGCCACTTGCCGCCATCACGCAGCTTGAGCGCCGGCGGGCAGCGGGCGGCGACCTCCACGAGCTCGTGGTCGAGGAAGGGCACTCGCGCCTCCAGACCCCAGGCCATGGTCATGTTGTCCACGCGCTTCACCGGGTCATCCACGATGAGCGTGGTCACGTCGAGCCGCAGGACCGCATCGATCACCTCGTCCGCCAACGGCTCCGCCAGTCGCTCGGCCACATAGGCACCCGTATGATCCGGCCCCCCGTAGCCATCGCTGACCATCGTCAGATACTCATCATGATCGCGGTCAAAGTAGTGGCGCCGGAGCTTGTCGGCGGGGCTGCCCTCGGCGTCCGCGGCGATGCGGGGATACCAGAAATAGCCGCCGAAGACCTCATCGGCCCCCTGCCCCGACTGCACCACTTTGATGTCGCGGGACACCTGCTCAGCGAGCAGATAGAAGGCCACCGCGTCCTGCCCGAACATGGGCTCAGCCATGGCATCAACGGCCTCTGGCAGGCGGCGCAGCACTTGCGCATTGGGCACCCGGAAGCGGTGGTGGCGGGTGTCGTAGCGCTCCGCCACGGGGTCGGAGAACTCGAACTCGCTGCCCGCCTCCTCCGGGGTGTCCTCAAAGCCCACGGAGAAGGTATGCAGGCCCGAGGCACCGTTCTCGGCGAGCAGCGCCACGAGCAGGCTCGAGTCCAAACCGCCGGAGAGCAGCACACCCACCGGCACGTCGGCAATCTCCAGGCGCTTCTGCACCGCCCTTTGCAGGTGCTCATGGATCAGCTCCACCCACGCTGCATCGCTGGTGGGCCAGCCGGCGCCCGCCGGCGGGCGCGTGGCGTCGAGCTGCCAATAGGCACGCTCCTGGCGACGGCCGTCGGCGTCGATGCGCAGCCAGTGGGCGGGCCTGAGCTTACGGACGCCGTTCAAAAGGGTCCTCGGTGCGGGCACCACGGCATGCAGCGTAAACAGATGATGCAGCGCCACCGGGTCGATGCTCGTATCCACCCCGCCGCCGGCGAGCAGCGCCTGCGTATTGGACGCAAACCGGAGGCGCTTGGCGTCCTCGGTCCAATACAGCGGCTTGATGCCGAAACGATCCCGTGCCAAGAACAGGCACTTGCGATTGGCATCCCAGATGGCAAAGGCGAACATGCCGTGCAGCCGCGCAACGCAGTCCTCTCCCCAGGCATGCCAGGCCTTCAGGATGACCTCGGTGTCGCCCTCCGAGAAAAAGCTGTAGCCGAGCCCGATCAGCTCCCGCCGCAGCGCCGGGTAGTTGTAGATGCTGCCGTTGAACACCAGCGCGAGCCCGAGCCCCTGATCGACCATCGGCTGATTGGCCCGCACCGACAGGTCGATGATCGAGAGCCTGCGATGGCCGAACCCCAGCACCCCATCGCTGTAACTGCCGCCATGGTCCGGTCCCCGCCGGACCAGGGGCCCGAGCATTCGGCCGATGGCCGTCAGGTCCGCTGGGGCGCCGTCGAGGCGTAGCTCACCGCAGATGCCGCACATGTTGAGTCTCCTAGATCCGATTGAGATACGGGCCGGCGGGGGCGCTGCGCAAAGCCCGACGGCTGCGTCATCCCTCCTCGCAACCCCAGCCCCCGCCGCCGGGTGTCTCGATGCACAGGGCGTCGCCCGGCGCCAAGTCGAGGGCCACCTTGCCGGCAAGCGCTCGCGCGTTGAGCCACTGTGCGCCAGGCTGACCATCGCCGCCGCCGCCCAGACCCCAGGGCGCATGGCGGCGGCGCTCACCGATGAGGGTGGCATGGGCCGGCGCAAGGCACTGCAGCTCACGAATCAGGCCATCGCCGCCGGGACGCGCGCCTGCACCGCCGGAGCCGCGCCGGATGGCGTAGCGGGTGACCCGCAGTGGGAAGCGGGATTCGATGACCTCCACCGGTGTGTTCAGGGTATTGGTCATGTGGGTGTGTACGCCACTCAGCCCACCGCCGGCGGCACCGGCGCCCATGCCGCCCCCGATGGTTTCGTAGTAATCCCAGGGCTCGCCGTCGTGCTGGCCCCCGATGGCGACGTTGTTCATGCTGCCGTGGCTGGCCGCTGGGATGCGGCCTTGCCAGTGGGCGTTCTCGGCCTGCGCCAAAGCGCCGAGCACCACATCGACGATACGGCTGCTGGTCTCGACGTTGCCGGCGGCAACGGCGGCCGGGCGTCGGGCGTTGATCACGCACCCCGCCGGCGCCGACAGCGTGATAGGGCGCAGCGCGCCGGCGCAGGCCGGCGTCTGCGGCGGCATCAGGCAGCGAAAGCAGTAGAACACGGCCGCTGCGGCCACCGCGAGCGGACAGTTGACGTTGCCCGGCACCTGCGCCGCAGTGCCGCTGAAGTCACAATGGGCGCCGTCGCCAGCGATGGTGAGGGCGAGGCGAATGGGGATGTCAAATTGGCCTCGGCCGTCATCGTCCAGCACATCCTCGAACGCATAGCGACCATCTGGGATGGCGCCAACGGCGCCACGGGCCAGGCGCTCGCCGTAATCGTTCATTGCGCGGAGCCCATCGCGAAAGGCATCGATGCCCTGTCCGGCGACGAGCGCAGCCACCCGTGCGGCCCCGGCGCGGTTGGCGCCGATCTGCGCGAAGAAATCGCCGCGGGCATGCTCCGGGTTGCGGATCGCCCCGGTGATGGCGGCCAGCGTCGCGGCATCGAGCACGCCTGCGCGCACCAGCAGCCGGGGCGGGATCACCACGCCTTCCTCGTCCAGGCGCCCCGAGATGGGCATGGAGCCGGGGGTACTGGCGCCGATATCGGCATGGTGGGCGCGGTTGGCGACGAAGCCCACCAGCACCGGGCGCCCGCTCGCCCCATCGGCGAAGACGGGCGCGATCAGGGTTACGTCGGGCAGGTGTGTGCCACCCAAAAAGGGGTCGTTGACGATGGCCATGTCGCCTTCGGCCCAGTCGAGGCGCGCCACGAGATCGCCCATCGCGTAGGCCATGCTGCCCAGGTGCACCGGGATGTGCGCCGCCTGCGCGCACAGGGCGCCGTCGGCGTCGAACACGGCGCAGGAGAAGTCGAGCCGGTCGCGGATGTTCGGCGACAGGGCGGCGTTGCGCAGCACCGCCGCCATCTCGTCACAGACGGCGCTGAGGCGGTTCACGAACAGGCTGAGCTGAATGGCATTCATTGATGGAGCGACAGTGCAGACTCGCGACGCCGCGGCCGCTAGATTGCTCGACCGCACCAGATGATTGCGGGGTAAGGGCCAAAGGCTGAGGGCCGAGGCGCAACCGCTGACGCCAGGGCTGCGCATGCGTGCCTCGGCCCTTGGCCCTCGGCCTGGTCAGTGAACGCGCGGCTGGCGTCCCGCCCCCCAATCGCTCGTCGGTCTGCGACGTCGCCTTGGTACGGACCGACCATCAATCTATCCTCACACGGTACCGGCGTGCCACAAAAGGCGCATGGCTCAGACGGGCGCCAGGCGGCCAGCGCGGCGCGTGCAGGCTTGCACCTTGAGATACCCCAGGCCGGGCACAAGTTTTTCGACCCGAGCGACAACACCGGCCACCAGCCGATTCCTCACCACACAATCAACAGGAGACGCCACATGGCCCACGAGCTTCCCGCCCTACCGTATGAAAAGAATGCCCTCGAGCCCGTCATCTCCGCGGAGACACTCGAGTATCACTACGGCAAGCACCACCAGACCTACGTCAACAACCTGAACAACCTGATTCCGGGCACAGAGTTCGAGTCCATGTCCCTCGAGGACATCGTCAAGAACGCTTCCGGCGGCATCTTCAACAACGCCGCCCAGGTCTGGAATCACAGCTTCTACTGGCAGTGCCTGAGCCCGAATGGTGGCGGCGAGCCCGCCGGCCCCCTCGGCGACGCCATCAAGGCCAAGTTCGGCTCCTTCGATGAGTTCAAGAAGGCCTTCAACCAGTCCGCCGCAACCAACTTTGGATCCGGCTGGACCTGGCTAGTCAAGACAGCCGACGGCGGCGTGGACATCCACAACACGTCCAACGCCGGCAACCCCATCACCGAGGGTCTCACGCCGCTCTTGACCATCGACGTCTGGGAGCACGCGTATTACATCGACTACCGGAACGCCCGTCCGAAGTACCTCGACGCGATTTGGGACAAGGTCAACTGGGACTTCGTCGCCGCAAACTTCGCCGGCTGACGGACTGCCCCCGCTCACGCGGGGAAGGCCTTCCAAAACCGCCCGCTGCTGCTGCACCGGGCGGTTTTTTAGTCGCTCTGCGCAGAGCAATTCCTGCCTAACGGTGGCGTTGCCGATCGGTCCTTCGCGGCAGCATCGGGCGAGCACAACACGCTCGGCGAGACATTGAGCAAAAAAAACGGGGCGCCGGTACTTCCGGCGCCCCGTTTTGCGCGGATGGCGTCCCCACGGGGATTCGAACCCCGGTTGCCGCCGTGAAAGGGCGGTGTCCTAGGCCTCTAGACGATGGGGACTG
>CAZGCI010000054.1:0-27473 GCA_964524185.1 uncultured Thiohalocapsa sp.
GCCAGATCCCCACCCCCCGCTCCGGTAGGGCGCGTCGCCCCGTGAACGGTTACGTAACCTGTGTGCCCGAAGCCCGTTGATTATCCCATTTTTCTAATCAATGACCTCGACAACACCCCACTTAAGTTACCGTGTCGCCGTGCCTAAGGTAGGTCACCTCAAATGCCTTGCACGGTCGGAACTGCTGCATGCGGTTCGCAAAGGCAAAGGCCTCGTTCATCTCGTAGTGCTGGAAGATGTCCAAACCGCGATCGAGGGAGATTTTCCATCCCGTGTCGGTGACGATATGACGGGCATGGATCGACCTGGATTGGTCGAACTCCCACTCGAATTCGATCCCGACCGCTTCACAGGCGGACTTGATCTTGTCGAGGTTGCCCCGCTGCTGGTCGCCTTTAAAATCGTCTTCAGTGGTGACCAACTGAATCGCCACTTCCTCGCCAGACTCCTTGTAGCGGACAACGGTCTCCACGAACTCCATGAAATTCCGGACTTGGTAGAAGAGCCGTATGTAGGGGTCCGTGACGGTGATCCGGCCAGCGCCACGCAAATAGGGGCCGAACAGCATGTCGTATGAGACGCCCTTCTGGTTCTCGCTGAAAGTTAGATGCCCCTCCTTTGGTTCCTCCACTTGCTCGGTGACTGCGGGTGTCTCTTCCGACGCTCCAGCCCTTTCCCCTGCTTGGGTTGGCATTCCCGCGACATCCGGCTCCGCCTCCGCGATAGTCCGGTGGTAGTGGTGCGGATACTCGACCTCTTCCAGTGTGGTGACGACCTTGTCCTTACCGTCGTTGTCGCTGTAGTGGAAGGCCACATCGGCGTAGGTCGAGTCGAGGCGCATCAGCTGATCCTTGACGCGTTTTCTGCCTTCCATCGCGAAGCGCAGTAACTCCTCGACTTCGTCGCTGGTTGCCCCGCCTTGCGGAAACAGGATCTTCATCAACCCGGAGAAGGTCTTGTGGATGCCGTCGCGGTCACGCGTCGAGATGTCGGAAGACAGAGTGAAACGGTCCTTGTAGCGGTCTGAGAAGTCGTGGTCACGCAAAGAACGTAGGATCTCGGCGAGGTAATCGACCACGAAGCCATAGCCATCCGAGAACATCTCGTTGCGGATGATATCCACTTCCCAGCCGGGGATGTAGAAGTGCAGGCGATCGAGGAAGGCAGAATCGTAGAACTTTTCCGGAAGCTCCTCGAACAGATCCGAGTGCTTCAGCATGTAAGGGACGGCGTGGCGCGTGTTGCCGACGAAGACCATCGACGCCTCGGCTCCCAAGGTCTCGATACCCCGTGAGAACGACTTGTTCGCCATGTAGTTCTTCAGAATATCGACCAGCGCCTTGTCCACACGCTTCTGCTTTCCGGCGAACTCGTCGAAGGCCACGACATCCCAATAACCAACCAGCCCGATCTTGCCGGTCGAGTTGTTGACGAAGAGTTTCGGGACCGTCACCTCACCACCCGAGATCAGGATGCCGTGCGGGGAGAATTCCGAGAAAATGTGTGACTTCCCGGTACCCTTTGGCCCCAATTCGATCAAGTTGTAGTTGCGCTCGCAGAACGGAATCAGTCGGACAAGCTGGATCAGCTTGCTGCGCCGACCGAACATCGCCGGGTTGAAACCCATGCTCTGCACCAGCAGGTCGATCCACTCATCGAGCGAGAACTTCCTACGCGCCTCCAGATAGGCTTCGAAGTCGAAGTGCGACAGCTGTATCGGCTTCAGCGTGGACAGAACCCAAGGCGTGGAGTTCTTATCCTCGGTGAACTGGTACTCGATGTCGCAGATACACCAAACCCCGCTCACCAGCAGTTTCGGGTGCGCCTTGACGGTATCCGAATCCACCAGCACCTTCTTAATGCCGAGGTTCGAGAATTCGGCCTCGTAGGCGTCGGTCTTCTCATTCAGCGCAACGCTGATCTTGTCGATGACCTTGTACCGCCCCTTCTCCTTGATGTTGGAACGGACAAGCCCCGCCTCGTTCCGGTGGACGTAGTGCTTGCGCAGGATCTCCTTGACCGTCGCGATGCCGGTCTGGATGGTGGCCTCGTCACTGGTGGCGCAGTACTGACCGAGGAGGTACTCCAGCACGTAGGACGGGACAATCGCGTTGCCCTTGACTGCCTTGACCAGGTCCTTGCGCACAACGAGGCCGGGAAAATGGATATTGATCTTCTTGTCCAGTTCGTTCATCGGACAGGCGTCCCGTCAAAAATCAAAGTCGCTGGTGAACGACCGGCGCATCAGGTAACGCACCGACTTGTACTCTTTGTAATGCGTCGTGCCCGCGTGCTTCTCCTCGAACTTCAACACCACCTCTTTCCCATTGGCGTCGTCAGCCGCACGCGACAGCACGAAACGCACCTGTAGCTCCCGTTCGCGCGGGTTATCCGACGTCAGATCGAAGATCAGTTCGTGGCTATCCGAGATTAGCTCACCGGCTTCGGTGTAGATCCCTGCGCGCAGCACCCTCGACTGCACCTTGTCTGTGACCGGCTGGGCCTGGTAGAGGACAACGGCGAGCTGCCCGGACGTAATCACCGAGCTGGAACCCCGCAGGATCTCCACCTCGACGTTGGTCACGTCGCTCTGGCGCTTCTTGTTCACCTTCAGCACCGGAATGATCACCTCCTGCAGTGAGGCGCCGCCGTGCACAAAGCGGCTGCCGGACCCCTTCAGGCGCAGGCGGTTGATGGACTTGGGCAGTTGGATCTCCAGATCCCCCGCGAGCCCGAGCTCCCGCGAGCTGAAATGGCGCAGGCCCGGCTTCTGCTTCAATCCCTTGCCGATGACAAAGCGGCGGTCCCGGTAGCCGATAGTGTCGCCTTCTGCCTCTGTGGCCGAGAAGTCGCTCTCCTCGATCGCTCGGTGCTGGTAGATAAAGCCGTGATCGGCGGTGACCAGGATGTTGGACGCATTCGCCGCCGTCAGCTTCTTGACCAGGCGCAACAGGTCATCGAGCGTCTGCTCCGCCGCCTCGAACGCCTGGCCCTCGGAGTGCATCTTGTCGCCGGTGTGGTCGATGCGGTTATGGTAGATGTACAGCACGCTGTTGGACTTGAGCAGTTCGCGGCTGTCGTCGCGATTCATCGCCATAAAGCTTTCTGCTGTCACCGCTGCACCCGATCCATCCAGCGCCGCCTTGAGGATCTTGTCGCGATTTGCCGTCCCCTGGGAACTCTGGCCATCGACCAGCACACTGGCCGTCTCGTTGTCCCCGATAGCCAGCTCACGATTGGGCAGCAGCGCGGCCATGCCCAGTTGGGTGTAACTGGGCAGCATCGCCAATGCAGGCTCGAGTTCGGCGCTGTAGCGGTCCTCCTGGCGAATCAAGGTCAGCAACTCGTCGCCGATTTCGTAACGCATCGCGTCGGAGATCACGACGCAGACCTTGACCCCCTTGTTCAGGAATGGGCGTATCCAATGTTCGAAGAAACGCCGCTGCGGCTGGAGCGTGGGGATAGTCCAGCTTGAGGCTGCATCAACCTGTGCCTGCCAACGATCGTTGACCTTGAGCAGATAGGCCGTCGCGTACAGGTTCTCGATCTGCTGGGCAAGCGCCTCCAGCAGCGAGGATTGCCCCGACTTGCGCAAATGGAAAACGAACTTGCGATAGCGCTGGTCCAGTTGGTACCAAGACCGGCAGTACCGCTGCACCCCATCGGCCAGGCTCTCCATCTCCAGGGTCGCCTCGCCCAGCAACTGCATGAAGCCGGCGGCGTCTTCGATCGCCTCATACAGATCGCGATATTCACCGTACCAATGGCCCTGCCTGCGCTGCCGAATCCATAAGGCCACGTCACCGGCACTGACGGTACGGCCGACCACCGCCTTCACCAGGTCGCTGAGGATCTTGCGGTCGATCAGCTCAAAGTAATCGACCTCGACCAGATCCCGAAAATCACGCTTGCCAAGATCCGCTTCGATGCCCAAGACACCTGCACACTCTTCCGAGAGCTTCTCGAAGCTCTCCTCGTACTGGCGACTGTCCTTCCAGCGCTTGAGGAAGACCAAGGCATCGGAAGACAAGTGATCAGTGGTCAGTGGCCAGTGGTCAGTGAAATTCTGGAAGTAACAGTCCTTGAACAGCGTGATCACAAAGTCACGGATACCCGGCTCGGACGATTCGTATCCATAGTGCCGGGTCAACTGGGTCCAGAAAAAATCGTCGAGACCGCATCGCTCGGTCAGCGAAAACTTTTCACCGCTGCCCTCCGCGAGTTCCTGCAGCAGACTCTCCAGAATCGCGTCCATCCTGGGCTCGGCACCCGCACAAACCGCGACCATCTTCAGCCGAATCAAACCGGCCGTATCGTCGGGCTTGAGCAGCTTCTTCAGCGCGTCCTTGCGCTTTGCCGCGTGGAAGAACTCCACGTGCTGTTGGACGACATCGGCGAACTCCAGCCCCAGATCCAGCTCCGCCAACCAGATGGCAACTTGGTCGGTTCGGAACTCCCCATGGGCCAATTGCACGTCGAGCAGCCAGTTGTCCAGATCCTCCGGCTGCCGCCCGTCCCGATACAGCAGGAACCTGCCCTCCGGCTGCTCGCGTAGGACTCGGTGCTTGATGCCGAACTCGTTGTTCGCGATCTCGATCTTCTCGACGTCCTCCAGCGTTACGGCCTCGAAATCGGCACGCAGCTCGCTCTTGGCGTCGTACCAGAAGACGATGCGGTGCTTTTCGAACAGTCTACTCAGCGCTTGGGCTATGCGGCTTTCCAACGTCAAGCCCCGAACTCGACTTTCCAGATTCCCGCGGCGCTCGTTGCCAGCTGCTTTTGCCTCGCCTCGATCTTTTGTTCGTCCCAGGAATCGTAGTGTTCTGCAACGGCCCGAGTAATCTGAAAGTCGCTCTGCTCATAGACCGCCTTCTTGACTGGGTAGTCCGCATTGCCAAGATCACGATTCCGATTGGTCTCCAGCGGCGTCATATTCTCGATGCGATAAATCAGCCGGTCCTGTTTTGACTCCTCAATGTATGACCATGCACCTGACGGGTGCTCTGGCAGGATGTGTTCAAGATTATAGGTTGCGCTTTCGAACTCGAAGCTCTTGCCGGAGCGCTGTCGTTCAATCTCAAAAAGAACATAGCGAACCACCTTCTTGTTCCGACTATTGGTGGTGCGCAGTTCTTTCTCCGAAAAGGCCGCCTTGAACTGGCTGTCGTCTGGATAGACCTCGCGTAACGCGGAGATCACGTCCGATGCACGCGCGTACGTCCCGGCCGATACCTTCCAGGCAATGTCGTTGTAGAGACGCTCTTGCTCATGGGTCTGCAGATTGCAGATCACGTTGTATCGGAACGACACAACGGCAACAGCTTTCATGATACGAGTGAACCCCGTCCTATCGGATTCGTGGAATTTGCCATGGCAGGCCAAGAGCATGGCCAGTGGTTGCCGTACGTTGAACATCACCAGTTGCTCAAGCGTTCGACGCTCGTCGGCAACCCAGGATGGATCTTGCGGGTCTCGAAGGGCCGCGTAAACGGCGGCTGATTGATCGAGATCCCTCAGTAGTTCGAATGCCGCATCCCGCGTGGTGATACGCCTGCGAATGGTTTTGAACAAGTCGGACTTGCGCACAAGCTTGTTTCGGCTGTTCCAGAATACGCGCAGAAACTCCGGAAAGCTTTCGCTACCCAACAGGCCCACGATCCGCTCCCATCGCTCCTCCAGCGCGCGCAGTTCCGTTTCATGGGTTTCCTGCGTGCTAATAACGGAAAACAGGTAGTTCTTAAGCAGGTCAGTCGAAGAAAGCCTGACGCCGCGCGCATTCAAAGTCTCGAAGACCTTGAACGCATTCAGCTCATCGGTCACCGTGATGACGGTAAAAAAGAGCTTATCAACCAGCGCATCGATAAAGGCCGTCAGTGCTTTACCGCTATCCACCAGGTTCCCGGTGCGGGTCTTTATCCTGTCCTTGAACCAATTGAACGCCTTGCGCAGTTGATGTTCAGAGGCATTTAACCCACGTTGCGGCAGCTTATCCAGCGGCACAAGGTAGGTTTGATAGAACCGGTTGTTGTGCCGATTAAGCTCAAGTTTAGAACGAGGCACCAGGCTGACGGGGTCCAGATAACCAATGTAGCTGTTCTGGAGCTGCTCCTTACGCTTCGCGTTATTTTCCGCATCGAGCTTGCTATTGATCAGGTCCTGGAGGTGCCCGAGGCCGGCCAGGATCATGACACTGATGGTCGTGAGGCGCTGCGGGCCGTCGATGATATCGAATTGCTTGCTGTCCGACGACTGGAGCACAAGATAGCCCATGTAATGGGCGGGTTCTCCGTCAGGCTCAAAAAGCGCCACCATGTCCTGCCAAAGATCATCCCACTCGTCTTCGGTCCAGGAGTAGTCCCGCTGAAAAGGCGGGACCCGATATCTCAATCCATTGCCAAGCAACTGGCGGAAGGTAGAGTTCGTGGTGTTGAAGTTCATCGTCGCCATACTCAATCCCCCCGTGCATCAAGGCCAACGATCTTTTTCAGCGCGGCACCGAATTTTGGATAGTTGACCTTCACCCCATCGTCGAGGTCGATGGTTATCTGTTTGGTGGCCAGGGGATACATCACGTCGCGCTCCCAGGCATCGAGTTCGTCGATGATCTTTTTCAGCTTCTCGATCTCTTTCAGCGCCTTGGTCTTTTCGGCCTTGGTCGTGTCGGCGCTGGCTTCGACGCCGCGCAGGTGGTCGAGGCGGGTGCTGAGCTTGCCGCGGAACTCACGCAGGTAGTCGTTGAGCACCACGCTGACCGTATCCGGGCGGTAGCGGTGCATGTAGATCAGCGCGTTGAAGCTGCCCTTGGGGCTTGAGAAGAGCCAGTAGATGGGGCGCTTCTTATAGCGCCTCACATGGTCGGTGTAGAACTCACCGAGGAAGTAGTCGCGGATGCCGTAGTTGCGCTTGCCCTTGATGTTCAGCGCCTGCTCGACGAACCGGAGGTTTTCCTCGTAGTGTTCCTCGCCAAAGGCCACGCGCAGGAACTTGCGGAAGCGCTCGGCGATGTCGTCGGTAAACCAGTCACCGTCGAGCATCGGGATGACGTTGTCGTCATCGGCCGGGAAGCTCGGCTCCGGGATCTGCTGCAGGTAGTCCTCGATGGTCTCGCCCTGGTTGGCCAGGACCAGACCCGGCTTGTCCAGCGCGTAGCGGCCAAACATGCAGCCCACGGCATAGGAGACCAGCTCGCGCATGGTGTCGGCCAGCAGCAGGGCCTCCAGCTCCTCCTCGCTCTTGTCGTTGCCGTAGCGGTAGTGCGGGTTGCAGGTAAGGGTGATTTCGTTGAGCGGTACATCGGGTGTCAGTTCATCCTGCAGACCATAGACGTCAATGAATATGCGGTTGTTCTCTTCCTCCAGCCTCTGCATTTCCATTGTCATCTCCCGCCAGTTGGCGCGGAGCTTCTGGAAGGTGGCCCTCACGGTTGACTGACGGTAGTCGGGATTTAGCAGCGGCGGTGCAGTGAAGCCCCAGGAGGTTTCAAAGGAATCCCAGTCCACCCTACCAAGTGTGCTAAGTTCTTTTATCTGCGAGAGACTTTCAGTTGGCCTGCTCGGGATAGATGAAAGATAACCGGGATGAAGGTTAATTGTCGGATTTATTAGCGGAAGTACTGTTTCAGTGACCTTTGAGTTTAACAGTCCAATCAGGTAGTCATAAGACACACTTTTCTTTGGCTGGCACAAGCCAGCAGCAGCGTCAAAGAGAAACCCATCTTGGTGGCATCTAAAACCAATTCTTCCTGTGGTTACAACAGTCCAACATATTGCTGGTTTGAATATGTTATTCAAATTAAAGTTATGCGCCCAAATACGATCACTTGCGGGGTGCTTGGTGGTCTGAAGTAAGAGTCCATCTGCCTCCCAATTTACCAAGCTTTCCTCGTTTCCACTCCATTTCCTGAAGTCGCCGCCCTTTGCGTAAGGGAACCATTTCTTACCAGAATCAGCAGATTCTCTGCGCGATCCACAACCAAACCCAACGCGACTTTGACTAACCTCATGCCATTGACGAACGTGCCAATCGTTCTTTCCGGTCGCCATGCCAATTCTGAAATCACAGACATCACCCAACAAAGTTGAATTTGGGAACGCACCGCGCAACGCTTCACTAACCCAATATGCAATTGGGAATCCTGGGATCTTTCGTATATCTGATGCTGAAGCCAGTGCTAGACGCTCGTTCTTTGGCGGAAATTCAAGAGGAACGCCAAAATCATCAGTTTCGTAATACCGGACACAGCAGAATGTACCTGGGGAGTCAGGGTGAGATGATTTATTTAAGACGAATGCAGATGTGCCAAAATTTATGCCCATGCTTGTTCCACCTTTTCCAAGGTACGGCATGTGCACCATTGATTTTATGGTGGAGTTATGAAGAATTTTATCCCGAAGGGTTTCAAATGATGAAAGGAACATCCAGCTTTCCATAGTAACCATCGCACTGAAGCCATTGCGCTTGATCAGGTCGTGGCCACGCTCAATAAAAGCAGCGAATGTGTCGGATTTGCTGTCAGGATAATTCTCCTTTGACCATGCCCCTAAACGTCCATTCATCCCCTTGCTACCCATATACGGCGGATTAGCAATCATCACATGATATTTAGGGCTCAGGTAATCGGCCTGCCGCAGGGCTTGCAGAACCTTTTGATGCGTCATGCTGATAAACAACTGCCCGGAGACGTTCTTTGACTCCAGAATCCCGAGCATGCCGCCCAAGTCGGTGACGTCGGGGCGGATCAGGGAGCCGAAGTTGTCGGCCTCTTCGAACTGGCGCAGGGTGGTTTGCAGCGGCGCGGTGAACAGGTCGCGACCGACATAGTCCATGTAGTCCTTCAACTCATTGCCGTCGAAGTGGACATTTTCCAGCACGCAGATGTTCGGCTTGACCCCCTTGTTGAAGAACCGGCGTTGCTTGGCGCGGGCCTTCATGGTCAGGGCAAAGGCGGCCAGCTCCCCGGCACGTTCGTCGATCTCGATGCCGTAAAGGTTGTAGGTGAGGATCTTCTCCGGGATCTCGGCGGGCTCGTAGCCTTCCTCGTCGTAGATGGCGTAGAGCAAGTCAAAGGCATAGGTGAGCATGTGGCCGGAGCCGCAGGCCGGGTCGCAGATCTTGATCTCTTCCGGGCTGCTGATCTTCAGAAAATCCGTTTCCTGCTGCTCGGGCTTGATGTAGTAGTCCATCTGCTCGGCCAGCTTTGAACCGGGACGATTGAGCAGCCACAGGCGGCCGAGGGAGTTTTCCACCAGGTAACGGACAATCCAGTGCGGGGTGAAGAGTTGGGTGGCGGCGGGGATGTTCTCGGGCGTGATCTTCTTGTTCTTCTTCAGTCCGTCGAACACCTCGTCCTTCTTCTCGGAGATGTAAAACTGGTAGAGCCAGCCGATGACCTCGACATCCTCGCAGGCGTCGGGCGTCATCGCCTCGCGGGTAGTCTCCAGGATCGAGTTGGCCGACAGCAGTCCGTCCGGCATCAACAGCTCGGTGTAGTCGGCGATGCGCTGGAACAGGAACGGCATGGCCCTGTGCCAGTGGTTGCAGGAGGCCACGAGCAGCATGCGGTACGCCTCGCCCTGCGGGTCGGAACTCGGGGCCTTGCCTGCGAGCAGGTTGAGGATGTGTTGCCGGGTCTTCTGGTCCGCCAGATCCTCGTCGATATGGCCCATCTTGGCTTCGGCCAGGATCTCGGGCTGCGACTGCCCTTCCGCTGGGGATACCACGCCGATGCGGGTGTAACGGTTCACGTCCATGAAACGCAGGGCGCAGAAGCGGTTGAACCAGATGTACGCCACCCGCTCGATGACCTGATCCTTACCGTGGTTCTTGATCGCCTCTTCGAGTTTCTTGACGGCCTCGGGGCGTTCCCGCCGTGCTGCACTCTCCGCTCCGAGGACCAACGCCAATTTCGCGGTGACCTGCTCGCGCAGTGAACGGCGGGCGGTCTGGGCGAATTTTTTCAGTTTTCCGGTTTCCATATCAGGGAAGTCGTGGTGCACCAGAGTTGAGCAGGGTTGGAGCTGGATATGCGCGCAACTTATGCTCGGTAAGCATATTTATGCTCGGCGCGCGCAAATGGGCGCGATCGCCTTCAAACCCGCTCATAAACGGCCGCCTTGCGATCACCTAGCTGCCTGATTTGACCGGCTTCTTTCATTTTGCTTATGAGTCGGTAGGCCTGATTCCGATCGAGATGACAGAGTTCCATGACATCCGCCCGCTTGATCCTTCCGTGCATGTCGATAAATTTCAGCACCATCTGCTCCTGTTGGATCTTGTCGAAACCAACCTGCCGCACATAGGCCACTTCCTGCCCCACCTTCTGGTAAACCTTGGCGCTGAGGGTGTAACTGCGTCCACGCCTGTTGCCGTGGGCTTCGATCAACCCCGCCTCCAGCAGACGCTCGAGTAGGACGCGGGTCTGCGATTCACTCTTCTGGAGCGCAGGGGCCAATTCGCTGGTGGTCATGCGGCGTTCATCGCGCAGGTGAATCAGCACGATTAGCGGCTCGACCAACGGGTCGCCCAGTTTGTCGGACTGTTCGACAACCATCTTCAGAAATTGCCGATCGGCGGCCACGTGCGCCATGAACAGGTTGACCAGATAGGGGTTGGAGCCGGTGTAGTCCGGTTCTGGCCGGCCGTAGCGCAGCATCCCCTCGTAGATGCGGTCGATGCCGCGCCCGGTGCGCTCCGCCAGCCCAATGCGCTTGATGATGTCCGCCAGTAGCGGGTTACGGGAGTGCGGCGGCGCTACCAGCAGGTTGTCGAGGCTGACCCCTTCGATGAATCCGCCGGGGTTGCTGATATTCAGGCCGCTGTCGTCCAGCTTGACATGCACCGCGCCTAGGCGACTGAAATCACGATGGACCAGGGCATTGACGAGGGCTTCACGAAAGGCGCGCCGATCATAGTTGGGAATGGGCACGCGAAACAGGCCCACTTCCAGTTCTTCTTCCACCACCCACGGCTTGAACTGCAGCTCGACCTCTTCGAAGGTCTCGAGCAGCGGCTTGCGGTAGAACTCGTTGACCCGAACCTCGGTGCCGCGCAGGACTTGGAAGGCAACCTCGTAGGCCGGGAGATGTTGGCGCAACAGGCTTTCTGTCCCCAACAACAGCAACCCGGCAACGGTCGGGTGACGCTCGCCCTCTGCGGTGGTAACCAGTCCCAGGGCGCCATCCAGTTCGTCATCGCTCAGGGGCAGCAGAGGCTGCTCGCCGCCGTGCTTCTTGATCGCGTTGCGGATGCGCAGGCGTTGCAACGGGTCGAGCTGGTCCACGGCGACATCCGCCAGCGGCATGGCTGATGGATCGGCGAGACCCATCCCGGATTGCCGCTGGATGAACTCGTGGGGATAGAACGGGACCGCCTCCGGCTTGCCGTCTAGCTTCAGTCGGCGGCGTTGTAATAGGCCCTCGGAGGTGGAAACCAGTTGCCGGGACTTGGGAACAGTGATCCGCGCGACTTGGCGATCTTGGATCATGACGGGTTCGACCCGGACCGCGATCGCCGGGTTGGTCCTGTTTGCAATCAGAGCGGGCAGCCCGCCGAGATTGACATGGTTTGCGTGAAGGCCGGTGACGGTGCCATCGTCTTCGATGCCAAGGAACAGGTCGCCGCCCTCGGTGTTGGCCAAGGCGACCACGGCCGCCACAAGTTCGCGATCTGACAGGCTTTTGAGATCGCTCTTGAATTCCACCATCAGGTTTTCACCCTGCTGGATGATTTCCTCGAGTTGGCGTTCTGATTCGGTCACCAGCTACCTCTAGACCCGAATGCTCTTGCCGTCGCTGATCTGCCCCAACAGCGCATTTCGCAACGCTTCCAGATACGCCTCGACGTCTTCGGCCGTGGTCAGCAGCGGCTTGTCGAACGGCACCCGCAGTTGCTTGGCAGCGACGTACTCCGGGCGTGGTTCTTTGACCCAGTTGGGGTCGCCCCCATCGCTGCCCTGCTCCGGCCTTGGCTTGGGCGTCAGCAGCTCGAACATCCTGTCGAGCAGCTTCTGATAGCCCTGATCCTCGAAATACCGCAGGCTATCGTTGATCACCGCGATGAGCTTCTGCTGGGACAGGTGGTCGTTCAGCGCTTTGAACGGCGCATTCAGTTCCTCTGTTCGCTCGGCTGGAAGCTTGTTGTACTCGGGCATGTTGTGCAGGCGTCGCTGCAGGTCCTCGAGGATGCCCTGCGCCTTGGTGCGAGCCTCATCTACATGCTGCTCCACCCGCTGCTTGAGCGCATCGAGCTTGGCCTTGAGCTGCTGGATGCGGCCGCCCTTGAAGCACTGCGGGTCGAAGAGCGTCGTGCGGACCTCGTCCAGCTCGGGGCTCTCGACGTAGGTGAAGTTTGATTCCTGGTCCCTGAGGAAAATTTTCGCCTCGTCGTAGATGGCCTTCTGCGAGCCACCCATGAACTTGCGGACGGGGTCGATGAGCTGCTCCTTGATGTCCAGCAGCGCGTCTTCCTCGCGGGAGATCTCGGTGAGGTACCAGGTGTAGGGCTTGGACGCGAGATCCTTGAGCTTGGCGAGGACCGGTTCGAGGCCGTTCAGGAACGGGTAGCGGTCCGCCTGGGCGTGGAGCCTGTCGAGTTCGGTTATCAGGTCCTGGACCTTCGCATTGGTCTCCTTGCCCAGCGCCTTGGCCTCGTTAGATGACGGCGGCGCATCAAAGAAGTCCTCGAAGAACTCCTTGAGCCGTCGAACCTGGGCGGCAGTGAACTCGACGGTCGGTTCGAGCACCACGTTGTTGTACCCGTGGGTATTGAGCAGTGCCCGTTCCAGGGCGTCGTCTTCTAGCAGCGTACTGTCGGCCCGCACTTCGAGCTTGCCCCGTGCGCAGAGGTTGGCGAGGTTGCACAGGATGGCGGCGTAGTACCAGCCGTAGGGTTTGCGCTCAAACTTTTCGATCAGGCCCTTGAGCGTGGTACGGACGCCGCCCCGGCTGTTGCTCTGGATGAACGCCAGCAATTCCTGCTCGGACTCGGCCAGGCTAGTGGCATCGCCGCCGAACAGGCCGTCCTTGGAGTGCCGCAGGTAGTTGCCGACGTCGGCTTCGGTCACCGTGATGCCGCGCAACATTCGAAGGTTGGGGTAAGCACGCCCGATCAGTTCGTGGAAGCCACGGTTGATGCGGCTTTCAGGGTCTTCCGAGCTGACCTCGACATCCGCCCCTGCGACCAGCAGCTTGGCCTTGCCCAGCAGCGAGCCGACCAGGTCCTTGAGCTGGTTGTAGCGGTCGCGGTTCTGAAAGCCCTTGTCAGTCAGAATTCGCTTGACGGATTCCTGCTGGGTGACCGAGACGTTCTGCTGGATATACTTCTCGGTCTTTTTGAACATCAGGATGTCGCGCATCAGGCGATCTTCCTGGGGCAGCACAACGAACAGCTCGTCCTGCTTGTAGGTCGAGTTGGTCCGCAGCATTTGCTCGTTGTCGGCATGCTCATGGAAGGGGCTGACGATGTGGATGGCCAGCTCCTGCTCGCGGCCATGCAGGCGGTCGTCCAGCTTTCGTGAGTAGGCGTAGTCCTGGCCGTTCTTATCAAAACGGATCTTCTTGGCTCGCAGTACCTGGTCGAAGATGAGTTTTTGCAGCTCATCGGCGACGTCGGTGGTTTCGACCTCGGTGTTCTTGATCTCCTGCTCGATGTCCTTTTCTTCGTCGGTCAGGTACTCGTAGAGTTCGCCGTTGCGCTGGATGTAGGTCTGCTGTTCGAGCAGGTTCAGCGCGCCCTCGACTCGCTTGGCCAGCTTGGGCAGGTTGGCATCCAGGTCTTCGAGCATCAGCACGCAGAGGTTGCGGATGGTCGGCTTGAACTCCTTGACGTACTTGACCAGGAACAGCGCCTTGAGAACGCGAATGGCAAACGCGTCGTCGAGGTGGTGTTCCGCCTGGAGAATGGCGCGCTGAATGTTCGCCTTCACCACCGTGCGAATGCCTTCGAACATCAGGTCGAAGGTGGCCAGCTGGCCGACCGGGCGGTCACCGATCTGCACGGCAACCTGCTGGAAGACGCCGAGCATCGAGCGTTCGCCAACCGAACTATGCTTGCCTTCGAAGGCACTGTGCTGGGACAGGTTCTGGATCGCGGCCTGGAACAGCGGGAACTGGTACGGGATGAACGGGTAGCTGTGGATGAAGTGATCGCGATCCTGGAAGTTGCGGTAGGTCTGGGAGCCGTCCGCGAAGCCGAACAGGGTTTTGAAGTTGTTGACCTCGGCGTGGTAGGTGTCCGACAACTGGCCTACGCCCGCTTCGTTCTTGGCCAGCAGACGCTTTTGGATCACCTCGGCGACGTCGGCACTGGTCAGCTTCATCCGGTTGGCAAAGCGTGCCTGGATCTTCGAGAAGTCGTTGCCCTGCTGCTGGGTCATCTCGCCGACGACAGTGTTCATGTCTTCCTGGGCGGTGACGATCACCCAGGCCCGGCCACGGCACTTGGTGGCAAGGCTCTCGGCGATGGTCTGCAGGTTCGTCATCAGCTTGACGTTGTCGGCGATGTACTGCCCGACCTCGTCCACGAAGAAGTTCAATCGGAAGTCCTTGGACTGTTGATCAAGATAGGCCTGGACCTTCTCGGCAAAGTCTTCGATGGAGACGCGATATTCACTGCGGTACTTGTCGAGGATACCGGTAGCTTCGGCCGCTTCCCCGCCCGTGACTTCGGCATAGGCGTTCGCGATATTCTTGGATTCGAGCAACGCCTGCTCACGGCCCGTATCCCACGCGCGGCCGGCGATCTTTTCGTAGGCTTGCTTGAAACCCGCATAGAGACCGCGACCGTCCAGGTCACGCTCGAACTGAGCGATGTGCCCCTGCTTGCCGTAGTAGCCGCACATCTCGTCAAACACCTTGACGAAGACGGCCAACAACGCATCGATCTGGGTCTTGCTGATGACATCGGCCTTCTGATCGATGTTGAACAGGACGCTCTTGGACGGGATGGCCACGGCCCGTTTGATGTCGCCGCGCAGGATCTCGTTGTCGCCGCATTTGGGGAGGAAGAGATCGAGGGTGGAGGCCCCACCGACCTCGCGGTCTTCCAGCAGCAACGCCAACATCTTCAGCAAGTGCGACTTACCAGAACCGAAGAAGCCGGACACCCAGACGCCGTTCGCGCCTTCATAAGTGTTGTAGGCATCGAGAAAACTCTCGAGCCGCTTCTCCACCTCGTTGGTCAGGACGTATTCTTCGACCTCCAAGCGCAGGCTGGCGTCGTCATCGGCCTTGATGACGCCTTCGATAGCACGATCGATCGGCTTGGCGAAAATGTCCCTAAGTCTCGTCATAGCTGGCTATCTCTGCTGATCAAGCGTCGTAGTGGTAGATGTTGAAGGCTCGGTAATACTTGTCGTCGCGCAATCGGCCGAACAAGTCGAGTGATGCACCGGTTTCCAGCGAATGCGTGTAGGCGCCGGGAAAGAACATCAAAGTCGGCCTTTCTTTGGCGACGCTCTGTAAGTTGTTCAGTACGTTATGGGAACGGATGTACGGGAATACCTCGCCCACGCCGCTGATGAACATCACGTCGAACTCGGCATCCTGCATGCGCCTTGAGATCGCCGGGACCAGATGGGCCTCCGGATCGAGCACGCCCTGGAGCAGTTCCTTCAGTTCGGCTTTCGACACAGAGGCTTCCATTTCGATAATCTGGTCCAAGATGCCGCGTTCCTTGAGTAACGCAATGGACAGGTCGTAGAGATTGATGTCGAGCGTGCGCACACCTGTCTGGTCGAGCTTGTTCTGGAGTTGACGTTGCAACCTGGCCATCGCAACCGCCTCTTCCGGCCTGAACGGGCAGATGAAGAACGGGACCTCGTTGCCGAGCCCCTGCTTGTTGAGGAACCGCTGACCCGCGATGACCCCGAGGAGATGGTTAAAGCGGTCCTGCATGGGCATGGATGCAATGTCGGACGTCATTTCGCGAGACTCCTGAGATCCCTCTCGGCAATGGGAAAGTAGCGTGCTTCTGCCGCGCGCTTTGCCAAGAGCAGTGTCGCCAGTTCCGGGCTTAGCGTGGGTGTCAGGATCTGGTTGTCGTTGCTCAGCAGGTGCGCCTCGCGAAGCATTCGGAACAAGATCTGCCGCAGCTTGGCTTTGGTGGACGGCGAGATCTCGGCCAACTCAGGGTGCTGACCACTCTTGGCTTCGAGAAACGAGTCGAAATCGGGATAGGCCAGATCATTGCGTAAGGCCAGGTACCGTTCCCGGACAACTTCCGCCATGAAATGGGCGATGAACGCGAACCGGCGGCAGATGGCAATCCAGATAAGGTTTACCTGGTCCTGCACACCAGCCGAACCGAGCAGGTCGAGTTCTTGACGGCCAAGCTGCTGCAGGCGCAAGACCACTTCGCGGGCCAAACGCTTCGCACTGCTGGCCTTGCGGGTCTGCAGAAGGTTGTCTCGGAGAACCTGGGCGCGAACCGCATCCCAGTCACTAAGATCACGAAACAGCGCAGCAACCTGAACAGATTCATGCAGCAGGAGACCACCTGTCGTAAACCCCATGTTGTATCTCTCTACGTCCATATACCGATCGAGACTCCCGCACTTGGCTCGGCAAGCGATACTACCCGACCAGCATCCAGGCCAGCGAGACCGGCGACGACCGTCCGCGTAAAGTCTCGTTCGTCCGCGTCTCGCTCGAAGCCCGCCACCCACTGAACGGCAGCTACGCCGGACAGCCGGTGGCTTACCTTAGCCGCGACACGTGGCTACCGGGGCGGAGAAAACCGAAAACGGCTACCGTGAGAATCTCACCAAGCAGGTGATTTTATGGAGCTGGCGGACGGATTCGAACCGACGACCTGCTGATTACAAATCAGCTGCTCTGCCAACTGAGCTACGCCAGCGGAGGGAAAGGGCGGTGCCGCCGTGGGGCGCCAGCACCGTGCAACGCATTGTAGGGGAGTGGCGGGGCTCGCTCAATGCAATCCGGAAAGGGCGTCAGGCCGAGCGCATTAGGCAAAGGCCGACAGGCCGCGGAGGACGAGGTCCGGGAGATGGTCGGCCGGGAGCTGGAGGGCGGCGGCGAGGCGCTCGGCGTCGCCGCCGGTGAGGAGGAGCCGTGGCGCGGCGCCGGTTTGGCGGGCCAGGCGTGCGTGGAGCCGCTCGGCGAGGGCAGCGGGGGCCTGGATGCTGGCGGCGGCGATGGCCTCGCCGGTGTCTGCCGCCCAGGCAAGGTCGGCTTCTGCCGGCTCGTAACGGGGGATCTGTGTGCCAGCGAAGAGGCTGTCGCGCATCATGCGCATGCCCGGCAGGATGAGCCCGCCCAGGTGCTGTCCGTCGGCCTGGAGCAGGTCGTAGGTGACGGCGGTGCCGGCGTCGACGATGAGGCTCGGTGCCGGCGCGGGCTGGCCTTGGGCGAGGCGGTGGGCGGCGATGAGGTTGAGGAAGCGATCCACCCCGAGGCGCTCCGGCACCGCGTAGGCGATGCGGACGCCGTGGACCTGTGGTTGCGTCTCGACCCAGCGTGGCTTGCGTTGGAAGCGGGCCTGGCACACCTGCACCACGGCAGCCTTGACGGGCTCTGGCCCGACCCCGGCGGCAATGACGGCATCGATGCCCTCGAGCTCATCCCAAATGGCGAGCAGATCCAGCGGCAGGGCGCCGGCGTGCAGGGCCGAGCCAAAGCCGGTGAGCGCCGCGCCCTGCCCTGCCCGCAGCGCCCATTTGACACTGCTGTTGCCGATGTCGATGAGGAGCTGCACGCGTGCCGGCTAACGGTGGCGCGAGTCCAACCCTGCCGTCATTGGCTCGCCGCCGCTGCGCAGCCAGTCCCGCAGCCGGTTGGAGTCTGCCATCGGCGTCAGCTTACCCTGGGCGTTGAGCAACACGATGTAAAGGCGCCGTCCTGCGGCAACCGCCTGCATCACCAGACAGCGGCCGGCCTCATGGATGTAGCCCGTCTTGCTGAGCTCCACCTCCCAGCGGCTGTCGCGCACCAAGGGGTTGGTGTTGCGATACTCGACTGGGCCGCGCTTGGTTGCGAGGTAGGGATTGGCGGTGAACTCACCGGTGGTGGTGATTTCTTGAATCAGCGTGTACTGCGAGGCGGCGTGGATCAAACGCACGAGGTCCTCTGCGGTGGAGACATTGCGGGCGTCGAGGCCCGAGGTGTCTGCAAAGTGGCTGTCGCGCATGCTCAGCGCCTCCGCCTTGGCGTTCATGGCTGCAACGAAGGCGGGTGTGCCGCCGGCGAAGGTGGTGCGGCCGAGTGCATGCGCGGCCCGGTTGTCTGACGACATGAGGGCAACGCGCAACATGTCGCGCCGGGACAGCGTCGCCTCGTCGGTGTACAAACGCGAGCGGCTCCAACGCATGCGATCTCGGTCTTCCTCGGTGATGGTGACCGGATCATCCAGCGGCACATCGGCATCCAGCACGACCATCGCGGTCATGAGCTTGGTGATACTAGCGATGGGCCGGACCTCAGTGGCATTGCGACTGAAGAGTCGATTGCCGTTGTGGTCGATGATCAGTGCGACATCGGAGTGAATGTCTGGAGCCGCGAGCGCCGCGCCACCGGTGAGCAGCGTGCAGACCGCGACGGCCGCAACCAGGATGCGGCGTGCCTTGGTTTGCGAAATCATCTGAGGTCTTCCCGCCAGAGTGCCGTTTTACAAGGTAAAGCGGCTTGAGTATGGCACATTTTCGGACCGGCGTGGCATGGATGCAGCGTCCTGTGGCGGATTGATCGCATCGGTGTGATATCCGGCCTGCCGGCACCGCTACCCCTCGCCACGCCCCCCCCAAAGTCGGACAGGCTCCTAGTCGCGCGTCGGCCTGAGGCATCGCCTCGCCAGCCGTTTCGCATGAGGACTCGGGAAGCGGAGGGGCGCCGCGCATGCACGAGCGCAAGGCACGAGGACGCACCATCGCCTGCACGATGGCGGGGGCTCGTCGCGGCGCGACCGGGTGCGAGAGGCGTACGCCGGGAGGGGGGCCTGTGACGGATCTACGCAGCGAACCCGCCCAACCGCCGCGGGCTGGGGCAAGCTTTCCAGTGACCTGCTTTCCGGAGGCAGGCTCTCTGGGGGCAGGCTCTCTGGGGGCAGGTTCTATGCGGCAGGCGTCCAGCCGCGACCAAAGGCGGCCGCGCTAGGGCCGTCCGGCGGCGTCCGGAAGCACGATGTTGAGCTCGAGAAGCTCCTGATCTTCGTCCTGCTCGTAGTTCACCGATACGGCGTCCAGGTCCACCTCGACATATTTTCGGATGACTTCGAGGATTTCCTGTTGGAGCTTGGGCAAATAGGAGGGGCGATTGCGGAAGGCGCGCTCGTGCGACACCAGGATCTGGAGCCGCTCCTTCGCAATCGATGCCGAGCCTTTGCTGCGGTTGGAGCGGAAGACGTCGAGTAGACCCACGGTTCACCCTCCGAAGATTCGGCTGAAGATACCCTTTCGCTCCGTCTCCAGGAACCGCATTGGCAGATCCTCGCCAAGGTAGCGCGACACCATGTCGTTATACGCCTTGCCGGCATTGGACTCGTTGTCGAGTACCACCGGGATGCCGGCGTTGGAGGCATTGAGCACGGCTTGCGACTCCGGAATCACGCCAATGAGGTTGAGGGACAGGATCTCCTGCACGTCATCGACACTGAGCATCTCACCGCGTTCCACCCGCTCCGGCGCGTAGCGCGTCAAGAGCAGATGCTCCTTGATGGGCTCATCCCCCGCCTCTGCACGCCGGGACTTGCTGGCCAGGATGCCGAGCATGCGGTCGGAGTCGCGCACCGAGGAGACCTCCGGGTTGGTGACCACCACGGCGTCGTCGGCGAAGTACATGGCCATGGTGGCGCCGTGCTCGATGCCCGCCGGCGAGTCGCAGACGATGTAGTCGTAACCCTTGCCCAGCTCTTCAAGCACCTTGCCGACACCTTCTTGGGTCAGCGCATCCTTGTCCCGGGTCTGGGAGGCCGGCAGGACATAGAGGCTGTCGCAACGCTTGTCGCGGATCAGGGCCTGGTTCAGGTTGGCCTCACCGTTGATGACGTTGATAAAGTCGTACACGACACGACGCTCGCAGCCCATGATGAGATCAAGGTTGCGCAGGCCCACGTCGAAGTCGATGACCGCGGTGCGATTCCCCCGCTGGGCCAGGCCCATAGCCATAGCGGCGGCCGTTGTGGTCTTGCCGACCCCGCCCTTACCCGAGGTGATGACGATGATTCTGGCCAAAGACGTCTCTCCCAAAGGTCTAATGAGAAGCCGATTGTTAGGATCGATTCAAAACGCCGTCCGTGCACGGCGGCCCTGCCCCATCCGGCCCCGAGGCGAGCCGGCACGCGCGGCGCGCCCGACGCATGTGCCGAGTGTCGGCACGGGCTCTTGGAGCGCCCGGGCGGCCGAGCCACATCAACCGATGGGCTCAATGCGCAGCACCTGGTGGTCTAGGAAGACCTGCACGCTGCGGCCCTTCAGGTCTGTCGGGATGTTCTCGCTCACCCGATAATGCCCGGCGACGGACACCAGCTCCGCCTGGAGGTCGCGGCAGAAAATGCGCGCACTCAGGTTCCCTTGCAGCCCGGCAATCACCCGCCCCCGCAGTGGGCCGTACACGTGTATGTTGCCGTCCGCCATCAGCTCTGCGCCGGAGCTCACCGGCCCCACCACCGTCAGATCCCCGCCCGCCGCATAGAGTCGCTGTCCGGAGCGCACCGGCCGGTCCACCAGCAACGAGCCGCCGCCGTCGTTGGCGTGCGTGGCAGCCCCGGCGTCGGCGCCGGTATCAGCCTGACCGTCTGCGCTTTGTTTTTGCGATGGCCCGGACTGCGCGCCAGACGCCGGCGGCTCAGCCGCCCCTCGGCCGACGCGGGTGCTGTCGCCGAGGATCGCGAGCTCCATGGCCCGGGCTGCCTCGTTCTGCTGAGCACTACCCCCCCGCACGCCGATGGGGATCATGCCGAGCCCCCGCAGCAGTCCCACCAGCTGGGGAAACGCGATATGGCCTTCATCCCGCAGCAGCGCGCCGAGCTCGATTACGACGGGCGTATTGCGAAAGAAGCCCGGTGCCTGCTCCACCTTCGGCGCAAGCTGCGCCTCCACGGCGTCCATATCCAGCGCCAGGAGCCGGATGACCGGCAGCGTGAAGCTGGCTGCCCTGAGCTCGAAGGCGGGGGCCGCTGGGGTGTCGGCAGCGGTGTCGGGAGAGATGTGGACGGCCATCGGCGAGGACTGCTACTCCTTTCGGACTCCGTGACGGGCGCCGGGCGCTAACGCCAGCGCAGATCGCGGCATGCTAACCGCTGGGGGGAAAACCTGAAAGCCATCGCGGGTGGAAATCGACGACCGTCCGGCAGGATGTCGGCGTTCCACCTGCGCACGCCGCGCCGGCGACGGCTCCGCGATACCTGGACCGCACTGGCTCAGCGACCCGAGAGTACAGACTGCTCAACCCGGCGGCCACTGCAGGGGCCGGCCACCGAGCAGATGCACATGCAAGTGGTAAACGGTCTGACCGCCGTCGGCGTTGCAGTTGATGACGGTACGATAGCCGGCCTCCGCAAAGCCCTCCTGCGCGGCCACCTTGGCGGCGGCGAGGAACAGCCGGCCGATGAGTTCGGCGTCCTCACTGGCGGCGTCATTCAAGGTCGCAATGGGCTTCCGCGGGATCACCAGCACATGGGTCGGCGCCTGCGGATTGAGGTCGCGGAAGGCGACCAGGTGCTCGTCCTCGTAGACGATATCTGCGGGGATCTCACCGCGAGCAATCTTGGCGAAAATGGTGTCGTCGGACATGGCGGATGGGCTCCTCCTCACTGACTGGGCGCAGGTTGGGTGCGTCCGGGGCGCATGTTGGGCGCAGTCGCCTGCAGGCGCAACCGCGCCGGTCCGCGGCCGCAAACGGCCCCTTGCGCAGCGCCGGCGCCGCCTCGGCTCAGAGCCTGGTGCGCCCAGCGAAGGCGTGCGCGAGGGTGCCGCCGTCGACGAGCTCGAGCTCGCCGCCCAGGGGCACCCCGTGGGCAATGCGGGTCATCCGCACGCCGCTGCCGGCGGCAAGGTCGCTGATGTAGTGGGCTGTGGCGCTGCCCTCGACGGTGGGGCTGATGGCGAGGATGACCTCGCGCACCTGTCCGCCGTGCAGGCGCTCGCCCAGGCGCTGCAGGCCCAGCTCATCGGGGCCGATGCCGTCCAACGGCGAGAGCCGACCACCGAGCACGAAGTAGCGCCCACGGTAGTCCGTGGCCTGCTCGATGGCGGCAATGTCGGAGGGCTGCTCCACCACGCAGAGCAGTGCCGCATCCCGCGCCGGACTCGCGCACAGGATGCAGATCTCGTGCTCGGTCAGGGTGCGACACTCGCGGCAGTGGCCGATGCGGTCCATGGCCTCGCCCAACACCGCGGCCAGGTGACGGCCCGCGTCCCGGTCGTGTTCCAGCAGGTGGAACACCATGCGTTGGGCGGACTTGGGCCCAACCCCCGGAAGGCACCGCAGGGCCTCCACCAGTTGCTCCAGCAGGCTCGAGTCGGACATGGCAGGCTGCCGCCGGCAGTTGCCGGGGCGTTAGACTCCTTGCGGCCGCGGTATGGTTGCGAATGGTGGGATTTCAGTGCGGTCCTTTGCCGGCCGTTGGCTCACCCAGGCGGACGGCTCGGGTTAGAACGGCAGCTTCATGCCGGGGGGTAAGGGCAAGCCACTGGTAATGTCTGCCATCTGCTCTTTGGTGCGCTCACCGACGCGGCGCACGCCGTCGTTCGCGGCGGCTGCGATGAGGTCCTCGAGCATCTCCTTGTCGTCACCCATCAGTGACGGGTCGATCTGCACGCGCTTGATCTCGTGCCGACAGGTCATGGTGATCTGCACCAGACCACCGCCGGCCTCGCCGGTGACCTCTTCTTTGCCCAGGCGCTCCTGCGCCTCTTTGAGCTCGGACTGCATCTTCTGTGCCTGCTTCAGCATGTCGCCCAATGCGCCTTTCATGTCGCCACCTCTCGGTCGTTGCTCAGGAAGGGCACCGATCAAGCCGGTGCCCGGTATTTATGCACGTTATGCGCCCATGCCGCGCCTGCGTCCAGCGCTGCGTGGGCGCAGCCGCGTCGTGCTCGATTCAGCGCTTAGTCCGTCGGCCGGATGCTGCCCGGCACCCAGTCGGCCTCGAACCGGTGCTTCAGTGCCTCGGCAATGGGGTCCGCGTCCATGGTGGCCTCGGCAGCGGCGACACGCTCAGCAGCACTGCGGGCCTCGCGGCCGGCGGGGGTCTCGGCGAGCTGAGCCTGGTGGCTGGGCTGCGCCGCCGGCTGCGCACCGTTCTGGGTGTCCGGCTGGGCGCCCGTGTCGATGCGCAGCGCCACCTCGAAGCCCAGTGCCGCCGCCAGCGCAGCACCAAGGCGCTGCTCGGCACCAGCAGCGCGCAGATTGCCAAGCGAAGGCGCAAGCGCGAGCCGCAGCGTCTTGCCGTCCCAGTCGACCAGGGCGCAATGGGCCGCGAGCTGCCGGGTGAGGCCCTCCAACGGCAGCGCTGCCACCAACCGGTGCCAATCGTCGGCGCTTGCCAACTCGGGCGGCGCGCTATCCGCCACGCCATCGGGGCCGGCACTCCGCGAGTGCGGCGCCCGCGTTGCGGCCTTCGGCGCCGGCGCACGCCTCTGGGCGGCGGCCACCTCGGCGGCGGGACCGGCAGCGCCCGCCGCGGTAGCAGCCACAGGCCGATTACCCCCGGCGCCGGCACCGCCGCGTGCACCGGCGCCTGGGTGTACTTGGCCTGAGCGGGAACCGACGGCGGCGCCGGGTGCCGACTGTGTCGCCCCGCCGCCGGACACAGTACCTGCGACGGCGGGCCGAAAGGCCAGCGCCCGCAGCAGGACCATCTCGAAGCCGGTGCGCGGGTCCGGCGCCAAGGGGAGATCACGCTGGCCCGTTAGCAGCACCTGGTAGAAGAGCTGGACATCCTCGGGCAGCACTTGCTCGGCAAGGCGGCGCAGCGTATCGGCCTCCGGGTCGTCGTCAGCAATCGTGCCGGGCACCTGCTGTGCCAGCGCGAGACGATGCAGCAGGGTCATGAGCTCCGTGAGCACGGCGGCGAAGTCGGGCGTCAGCTCCGCAAGGCGATCCACCTCGGCCAGTAGGCGCTTGCCGTCACCGCTGCTGAGCGCACCCACCAGCTCTGGCACCAGGTCACCGGTGTGGGTGCCGAGCATGCGACGCACGTCGTCCGCTGTGAGCCGGCCGCCGCCGAAGGCAATGGCTTGATCCAGCAGGCTCAGGCCGTCGCGCATGCTGCCGTCGGCGGCGCGGGCCAGCAGGCTTAAGGCGGCCTCGTCGAACTCGACCGCCTCCGCCGCCAGCACCTGGCGGAAGCGGCCCTGGATCTGCTGCGGCAGCAGGCGCTTCAAGTGAAACTGCAGGCAGCGTGAAAGCACCGTCGCCGGCAATTTCTGCGGGTCTGTGGTGGCGAGGACGAACTTCACATGCGCCGGTGGCTCCTCCAGCGTCTTGAGCAAGGCATTGAAGCTGCTGGCGGAGAACATGTGCACCTCATCGATCAGGTAGACCTTGTAGCGCCCGCGTACCGGGGCGAAGGGCACGTTGTCCAGCAGTTCGCGGGTCTGCTCGACCTTGGTTCGAGACGCCGCGTCCACCTCGATGAGGTCGACGAAGCGCCCGCCGTCGATTTCTGTGCAGGCCGCACAGACGCCGCAGGGGGTCGGTCCCACACCCTGTTCACAATTCAGCGTCTTGGCAAGGATGCGCGCGAGCGTTGTCTTGCCGACACCGCGGGTGCCGGTGAACAGATAGGCGTGATGCAGTTGACCGCGCTCCAAGCCGTTGGAGAGCGCCTGCACCACGTGCTCCTGCCCCACCAGATCGGCGAAGGCGCGCGGGCGCCATTTGCGGGCGAGCACCTGATAGGCCATGGGCGACGCTTTCACGAAAGGGCGGCGAGCCCCGCCAGCCACACCCCGGCACACACTATGACCGCTGCGGCTGCTCCCTTCCGGGCCTGACCGGGTTCACGGCTTCGCGTTGCGGGGGGACCGACGGTGCCCACCATTGAGTGGCCGCCCGGACAGCACCGAGCGGAGCCCGGCAAACTAGCAAACAGCGCCACACTCTACAAGTCGCGCCGCGGGCAGGAGCACCTGAGGCACTGCTGTCCGCCACCGAAACGGCGCCGCCATGGCGTAGAATCGGGACCTACTGATGCGCATCACTGCCCCTGGACCGCGGCCCTGCCGGCACAACGTACGCTTGGGGGCGTCGCACACGTGCCCCAGCCGGGGGCAAGGGTGGCGCTGCAACGAAGCGGCGCTGCAACCGCTCTGTCTAGGATTATGCCCCGATTGTTTGACTGCGCCAGATGTTTGCAGATGCGTCAACTGTCCCACGCGGCGTCCGGTGCCAGGCGCCGGCAGGGGGACAAGGGCCGAGGGCCGAGGGCCGAGGCGCAACTCCTAACGCCGGGAGTGTGCATCCGCGCCTTGGCCCTCGGCCCTCGGCCCTGGCCATTGAACGACCCACTGGCGTGCCGGCGCGCTGGTCGCTCGTCGGCCTGAGGCAGCGCCTCGCTAGGATTATGCCCAGCTACCCTGCCTGCATCCTTTCTCTTGCATTGCTCACGTTGCCTGCGGGCGCGGCGGGCCAGGCTGCAGCCGGCGAAGAGACGTCGGCAGCCGATGTTGCAGCCACGGCAACTGCAGACCCCGGCGTCGCCGGCAAGGCCCGGGAGCTCTGGCAGCACTCCGCCGAGCAGGCAGGCTCGCTCTGGGAGCGCTCCCGCGATACGGCGGGCGACTGGTGGCAACGCTCCCGCACGGCCTGGGACCGCGCTCGCGACTCCCTGACGCCGGAGGAGCGCGACGCCTTCAGTGACGTCTGGACCAACGTCGTGCCGAAGCTGGAGAAGACCGTCGCCCTGGAAGAGGTCCAGCGGGACCTGCCTGAGAAGGCCTGGTTCCGCCGTGACCAAACCGATGTCCAAGCGGACATCGACGCCTTACTGAATGCCGCCGTAGAGGTCCTATCCACGTCCCCCGTCCAGCAGTATCGGCAGCGCATCAGTGCACTGGAGCAGACCATTGCCAAGGCGCGTGCGGATATCGGCGACTTCCGCAAGGCGCGCGTCGCGGCCCCCAACAAATCGCTCCTCGAGCGCACCGTCGGCGACTATGACCGGCTCATCGGCGAGCGGGAGGACACCATCGCCCGCGCCGAGCAGGAGTTGGCGGCCATCAAGCAGCAGTTTGCGGCGGAATTGCGCGGACTGGGGCTGGCGCTCAGCGACGAGCAGCTGGAGTTCTTGTTGTCCACCGTGGTTGGCGACAACATCGTCGACCTCGGTATCGTCTTTGACAACGTCAAGGCCATCATCGCGCAACTGGAAATACTGATGCGCGAGAGCGGCGAGGACCTGACCAGCGCGCGGCGCTACTACGGGATGTATCTCGTGCTGTTGCGCGCCTTGAACCAAATGCACCTGGACGTGGAGCAGGCCATCGACCAGCGCTACATCCCCGAGATCAACGCCATCGCCGAGCGGGCCAAGGCGCTGTCGGCAGAGACGCAAACGCTCAAGCGCAGGCATCCAGACAGGGCAGCTATTCTAAACGCCAACCTCGAGGCCCAACAGCTGACCCGCGAGGCCGCGGAGGTCTACCGACGCTACCTCAAAGACCAAGGGCACCAGGTCGCCGCCGCCCGGGCCGCGCTCCAGGAGGACATCGCCACGGCCCGCAACACCTATGAGACCGTGCGGGTGTCCGGGGAGCTGGTGGACCTCGTGCAGTCCAGCCAACAACTCCTCGACGGCCTGCTTCGCCGCCAGGTGCCAGCATTGCGCCCGTTCCAGAATTTGGAAATGCAGCGCGAGCTTTCTAAACTCACTGAGCGGCTGCGCGCGAGCCAGGAATCCTGACACCTGCCACAGGCAGAAGGCCCGACGAGCAGCCGCTGACACCAGGGGTTTGTGTCCGCGCCTCGGCCCTCGGCCCTCGGCCCTGACCTTCGACCCCGCCGGCGCACCGGCAACCCGGCCGCTCGTCGTTCCGAGGCGCAGCCTCGCAAGGGATGCGGCGACGGCGCCACCGGCCACCGTACAGGCCAAACCTTGAGACCGGCCCCATGCACCACCCCATCATCGGCGCCTGCTGGCATTGTGGCGCTGCGCTCACAGTGCTGGATTACGCCCGCGAGGCCACCTGCCCAAGCTGCCGCAAGCACACCCACTGTTGCCGTAACTGCCGCTGGTTTGCACCGGGCCGCCCGAACGATTGTGCTGAGCCCGTTGCCGAACACGTGACCCACAAGGACCGCGCCAACTTCTGCGGCTATTTCGAGCCGACCGCCCCCACGAACGCGGGCTCCGCGGCACCGGATGCCGATGCCTTGCGCCACGCTGCCGAGGACCTGTTCAAGTCCTGATCCCCCTCATGCAGTCGACACTTGTGGTCCGAGCGTCGCCCAAGCGTCGTTGCCTGGGCCGGCGTCAGCGCCCGAGGAATGCCCCGATGGCGGTGTAGGTATCCTGGCAGGCCT
>CAZGCI010000055.1:0-27456 GCA_964524185.1 uncultured Thiohalocapsa sp.
TTGCAAGCCGCTGATCTCTCGTCGCGACAACGTCCTGGCCGATCTGGCGGGGGGGCTAAACGGTTACGCTGGTTGCAACGCTGCTGCTCGTGCCATGTCTGGTTCTGTTGGAGCAGCGCTGGCAGCTTGACTTTGATGTCTTCGACGGACACCGCGGCAGCCTAACGAAAGCTGTTGACAGGGAACCCCCTGGGCCTTGGGCCGGCGGGCAGATGACATGGCGCGTGAACAGCTGCTCCGCGGCACCGGCACCGGCACCGGCACCGGTACCGGCAGCGGCACCGCATCGGCGAGGCTAGAACCGCACCCGCACCCGGTAGGTCAGCACCGTCTCGCCCTCGGCGGGCACGGTGAGCTGCCAGACGGCGGTGTTGGCGTTGCCCACCGTATGTGGGGCGCTTTCTTCCAGCATTTCCCAGTCGCCGGGAACGCGTTCCTGGATGGTGACGGCCTGCGGTTCGGGCTTGGCGTTGCGTACGCGCACCTCGTAGGCGCTGTCGAACTCGTACTGCCAGGGGCCGGTGCCGGAGCGCTTGTCGAAGGCGGTCTGCTTGCGCTCTGCGGTCACGTCGAACGACTCGCCGAGCTTGAGTCGCACGGTCTCGTTCTTCGGCGTGTGGTCGATGCGATCCTCGCCAATGAACTGGGCGTTGCCGTCGGTGTCGCGCTTGTAGATGCGCACCGTGCCCGCCGGTAGGGGCATGCCCAGGTTCGATGCCTCGTCGTTGGTGAGATGGACGAAGACGCTCACGTCCAGTGCCTCGGTGAGCTGGCCGCGGGCGCTGCGATAGCTGCTGGGGTTGCCGTGGATCAGGAGCTCCTTGCCGACGATGACGCCCGGTGCATCCAGCAGCGACACCTGCTTGGTCTGGTTGTCGGCGATGGTGGTGGGGCGCTGGAGCGTGTAGAGGTGGTACTCGAACAAGCTTTCCTCGCGCATCTGCGGTGCCGCCGCGGCCCGCGGCATGGCCTCCATCATCATCATGTCCGCCTGTGGCTGCTCGGCGATGTTGACCTCGCCGGCGACGAGCTGGAGCTTGGCCTGGTGGTAGCTTGTGCCGCTCTGGTTGGTGAGCGTGACCCAGCCGGTGAGGTCGAGCCCGGTCTCGTCCGGGGTCAGCTCGCCGACATAATCCGCCTCCCAGCTGAGCCCCCCACTGAGGTACGACAGCTCCAGCTCCCGCTCGCCGGCAGCGGCGCTATCCAGGGCCAGCACCAGCGTTGGCCGGTCGCGGAGACTGGGCGGAATGTCGCGGTAGACGATGCGCCCCGGGAGCGCGCCGTTGCGGCTGGCCTCGATGCGCTGCTCTGCACCGCTGCCGATGCGCAGCACCACGCCGTCGCTAGCGGCGAGCACGGTGGCGGTCTCTTCGGTCTCCTCGCCGGTGGTGGGATGGGTGCGTACCACGCCTACCTCGCGGCCGACGTATTTCTCCAGCAGCTTGGCCGGGGTGAGGAGGTCGAAGTCGAAATTCTGTTCCAACACCGTCGCGTCGGCGATTCCGGCGACGGCGCGAAGCAGCGCTGTCTCTGGGCGGATGCGGGCGCTGACGTCACGGTAGGCCAGGTCCACCCGGCCGGTAGGCAGCGTGAGCCGGCGGCGGTCCTTGATGAGCGCCAGGTCCCGGTTATAGATGGTCACCGCCACCGCGGTTTGCTGCTCGAGGGTGCTGGTCTGCTCCGTGATGACGGCGCTGGTGTCGGCGGCAGGGGTGGGCGATTGAGCCGAAGCTGGCGCTTGGTCCGGGTCCGGCATCGGCGCGGGCGGCGAGGCGGACGGAGGGACGGGCGGCTGCGGGGGTTCAGCGGGCGGTTGTGCCATAGTCGTCTCCGTGCCAATGAGGGCCAGGGCCGCGAGCAGCACTGTGTAGATACCGATCGGGTTGTGCATGGATCACCTATCGGTGGGCGCCGGGCCTGGGGCGGACCGGCAAGAAACGTCAGGGCCCGCAGTGTATACCTGTCCCGCCGGTGCCTTCCGGTCTGTGAGGCGCGTATCCCGCACCCATGCGTGGGGCGCGCCGGGAGTGCCAATGTCGATGAGACAGCGCCGGCCGACTTGGGAGGCATCGACAGGCCCCTGTCGGGCGCAAGCGCCGTGCATGGCGGTGGCGAGCCCAGTTGCGACGGAGGCAAGCGCAGCCAGCCGCTGCGCTTTCCAGGATAATTGCGGATTTTTCAGGAGCTGCCGTGGCCGGGCTCACCACCGCCATCACCAAGGTGGGCAGCACCACGCTGCTCTCGCGGGTGCTTGGGTTCGCCCGAGACCTATTGATCGCGCGCCTCTTCGGCGCCGATGTGGCCACCGATGCCTTCTTCGTTGCCTTCAAGATCCCGAATCTGCTGCGGCGGCTGTTCGCGGAAGGGGCCTTCGCGACGGCGCTGGTGCCCGTGTTGCAGCAGTACCGGGATGCACGCTCGGCGGCGGACCTGAAGGACTTCGTCGACCGGGCGGCGGGTACGCTGGCGCTGGTGCTGGTGTGCGTCACCGCGCTCGGCGTGCTAGGGGCGCCGCTGGTGGTGCTCGCCTTCGCGCCCGGCTTTGCGGCGGACGCCGACACCCACGAGCTGGCGGCGGCCATGCTGCGCCTCACGCTGCCGTATCTCTTTTTCATCGGGCTCACTGCCCTCGCTGGCGGCATCCTCAACACCTATGAGCGGTTCGGCGTGCCCGCCTTCACGCCGGTGCTGCTGAATGTGGTGCTCATCGGCTGTGCGCTGTGGCTGGCGCCCCGGCTCGCAGAGCCGGTGACCGCGCTGGCCTGGGGGGTGCTGATGGCGGGGCTGGTGCAGCTGGTGTTTCAGCTGCCTTTTCTGGCGCGGCTCGGGCTGTTGCCGCGGCCCCGGCTGGGCTTTCGGCACCCCGGGGTACGGCGCATCGGGCGGATCATGGGGCCGGCGCTGTTCGGCGTGTCGGTCGGTCAGTTGGCGCTCCTCATCGACACCTTACTGGCATCGTTCCTCGCCACCGGCAGCATCTCCTGGCTCTACTACTCGGACCGGCTGGTGGAGTTCCCGCTGGGTGTTCTGGGCGCCGCGCTCGGGACCGTGATTCTGCCGCGGCTCGCACGGTGTGGGGGCATGCGGCGCGGCCGCGGCGGGGGCATTGAGTTCTCCCGCACCCTGGACTGGGCGCTGCGCTGGGTCTTGCTGCTCGGGCTGCCGGCGAGCATCGGTCTAATGCTGCTGGCGGGCCCGGTGCTGACGACGCTGTTTCTGTCCGGCAGCTTCGGACCCCACGACGTGGCCATGGCGCGGCAGAGTCTGGTGGCCTACGCGGCAGGGCTGACGGGCTTCATGGCGGTGAAGGCCCTGGTGCCCGGCTATTACAGCCGCCAGGACATGCGCACGCCCGTGCGGATTGCGCTGTTGGCCATGCTGCTGAACCTGGTGCTGAGTCTGGCGTTGATGGCTCCGTTCGGCCACGGCGGTCTGGCACTGGCGACGTCCGTCGCCGCGCTGGTCAACGGCGGACTCTTGCTTGTCGGGCTGATGCGTTCCGGCGTCTACCGACCCGCGCCAGGCTGGGGCGGGCTGCTGCTGCGGGTGCTGATCGGCAACCTGGCGCTGGCGCTGGCGCTCTGGTGGCTCGCGGGCGGAATCGAGGCCTGGCTCGCCGCCGACGGGCCGATGCGGGTGCTCCGGCTCGCCGCCCTCATCGCGGCCAGTGGGCTGATCTACGGCGCCAGTCTGCTGGCGCTGGGCCTGCGGCCAAGGCACTTTAGGGAGCCGGCGCCGCCTAGCGCGGATGCGCGAATCAACGCAGGGTGGGGCCTATAATCCTAAAAAGAGTGGCTGACTGCTTCAGGCTGTTTTCAAGTCTCTGTGCCGCCTGCGCGTTTGGCGCGCTCCGCACGTCACCCACTGGGTGCGCCGCGCGACGGCCGTCATGGCATGCCCCGCGGGGCGCCTGGCTGCGTTACAACGCCTCGCAATAGAGCGACTATTCCTCGTCGTCGTGCCTTGCCAGCCACCCCGCGGGACGCACCCTGACGACCGTCCAACTGCTCTTTTTAGGATAATCCCGACAACGATTCCGCTGCCGATGTCTTCCATGGACCGCTGCACGAGCAACCGAGTGCGATGAGACTGATCCGGGGCCTGCATAACCTGCGTCAGCAAGACCGCGGCTGTGTCGCCACCATCGGCAATTTCGACGGCGTCCATCTGGGCCATCGCGCGGTGTTCCAGCGCCTGCTCCAGCGCGGGCATGCGCTTGGGCTGCCGGCGACCGTGATCACCTTCGAGCCGCAGCCCATGGAGTACTTTCAGCCGGATGCGGCACCCGCGCGGCTCACCCGGCTGCGCGAAAAGCTCGCCGCCATTCGCGCCGACGGCATCCACCGCGTGATGCTGCTGGAGTTCGGCCCGCGCTTCGCGGCGATGCCCGCGGATGCCTTCATCGAGCAGCTCCTGGTGCGGGGCCTGGGTGTGCGCTTCTTATTGGTGGGGGACGACTTCCGCTTCGGGCGCAACCGCGGTGGGGACTTCGCGCTACTAGCGGCCACCGGCGCTCAGCGCGGTTTCGACGTAGAGAATTTACACACCATTACCCACGGTGAAGAGCGCATCAGCAGCACGCGGGTCCGTGAGACGCTCGCCCGCGGCGAACTGGCGCAGGCGCGCCATCTGCTCGGCCGCCATTACGCCATGCGCGGGCGCGTCGTGCACGGCGATCAGCGGGGGCGGAGCATTGGCTTCCCGACCGCGAATCTGCCCCTGCATCGGCGTGTCAGCCCGCTCTCCGGCGTTTATGCCGTGGTGGTGCGCGACCTCGACGGCGGCCGGCTGCCCATGACCCGGCCCGCCGGCTGGGCTGAGCGCTGGCCTAAGCTTTGGCCGGCGGTCGCCAACGTCGGCCACCGACCCACGGTGGACGGGCGCGACGTGCGCCTGGAGGTGCATCTGTTCGACTTCGATGGCGACCTCTACGGTGCTCACCTGGAGGTGGAATTCCGGCTCAAGCTGCGGGCGGAGCAGCGCTTCGCGTCGTTCGAGGCCCTAAAGACGCAGATCGGCCGGGATGCGATGGCGGCGCGGGCGTACCTGGGAGCGGGCTAAGGCGCTGTGCAGGCGGCCCCGCTGCGCCGCGGGCGCCCGCGCGGCGAGCGGGGCTCGAGCTTGGCCTGGGAGGTGATGCGCCGCGATGAGGTGACAGTGGCTTCAGCCCTCGCCGTCGCCGCGCTGGTCGTCGGCGGGGGCGTCCTTGCCCTTGCCTTTGCTGGCCGCGCTCCTGGGCTCCAGTCCAGCCGCGCGCAGGAAGGTGTTCTGGGCATCGGCCCAAAGCTCGATGTTGCGCTGGGTCATGCGGTTGATGGCATCGAACGGTGTCTCGCCCCAGGTCTCGGCCAGCTGCTTTTGCTGGTCGGCGAAGGCGTCCAACGAGTGCTCAAGGTAACGCGCAAAGACCCCCTGGAGCGTGCCGCCGTAGAAGCGGATGATCTGCGCCAGCATGCTGGCCGAGAAGAGCGGCTCACCGCCGGACTCCTCTTCCAGCATGATCTGCAACAGTATCGAGCGCGTGAGGTCGGCCTCGTTCGCCGTATCCAGTACGCGGAAGGGGATGCCCCGCATCACCAGGTCGCGCACGTCTGCGATGGTGATGTACCGGCTGAGCTCGGTGTCGTAGAGACGCCGGTTTGGATACTTTTTGATGATGCGCTCGGTGGGCATGGCAGCCGGGGGACAGCGGAGTGGTCCCCCCAGTCTAACCCACCGGTAGGAGGGTTGAGCCAGCTGCGGTCAATCCCGCTCCACCGCCAAGGCCACGCCCTGGCCACCGCCGATGCACAGCGTTGCGAGGCCCTTTTTGGCGTCGCGTCGCTGCATCTCGTGCAGCAGGGTCACCAGCACCCGGGCGCCGGAGGCGCCGATGGGATGGCCGATGGAGATGGCGCCGCCGTTGACGTTCACCTTGTCGGTATTCCAGCCCATGTCCTTGTTGACGGACAAGGCTTGGGCGGCAAAGGCCTCGTTGGCCTCGATGAGATCCAGGTCGGCGACACTCCAGCCCGCACGCTCTAAGCACTTGGTGGAGGCGGGGATGGGTCCGGTGCCCATGATGGCCGGGTCGACCCCGGCGGTGGCGAAGGCCTTGATCCGCGCGAGCGGCGTCAGGCCCAGCTCAGCGGCCTTGGCCTCGCTCATCACCACCACGGCAGCCGCACCATCGTTGATGCCCGATGCGTTGCCGGGGGTCACTGAGCCGGCCTTGTCGAAGGCCGGGCGCAGCTTGGCGAGCTTCTCGGCGGTCGCACCGGGACGCGGGAATTCGTCCTTGGCGACGACGATGGGGTCGCCCTTGCGCTGCGGGATCTCCACCGGGACGATCTCGTCGTCGAAGCGTCCAGCGGCCTGTGCGGCCTCGGTCTTTTGTTGCGACTCGGCCGCAAAGGCATCCTGCAGCTCGCGGGAGAAATCGTATTGCTTGGCGATGTTCTCCGCGGTGATGCCCATGTGGCAGTTGTTGAAGACATCCCACAGACCGTCGACGATCATGCTGTCGACCATCTTCCAATCCCCCATGCGTTTGCCGTCTCGTGAACCGGGGACGACGTGCGCGGATTGGCTCATGCTCTCCTGCCCGCCGGCAATCACCACCTCGGCATCGCCGCATAGGACCGCCTGCATGGCCAGGTGCACGGCCCTGAGGCCGCTCCCGCACACTTGGTTGATGGTCATGGCCGGCACCGTATGGGGCAGGCCTGCCTGGAGGGTGGTTTGGCGGGCAGCGTTTTGGCCGACGCCGGCAGTGAGGACTTGCCCCAGGATCACCTCGTCGACTTGCTCAGGCTTGAGTCCGGTGCGCTCGAGCAAGGCCTTGACGACGACGGTGCCGAGCGCTGTGGCGGGCAGCGACGCGAGGCTGCCGCCGAAGCTGCCGACGGGGGTTCGGGCTGCGGCGACGATGACGGCTGTTTGGGGCATGGATGACGTCTCCTCTGGGGTGGTTTCTTGATTGCAGGCCAGCTGGCAGGGTGTGCGCAAGCCAATTATACGGACAAGGCGGGACGGGGAAGGATCTGGCGCCGAGCCCCTGGCAGGCCAGGGTGGCCGAGGACTCGGTCCCGCCCTAGCTTACGGCCTTTTGTTGCAGTGCACAAATTTCCGTGCTAGCGTGGGTTGTATACCAACGAAGAGGAGGCCGGCAAGCGCCGCGATACGCATGGCGAACGACACCTGGTTCAACGACGACTGGCTCAAGCTGCAACAACAATACTGGGAAAACCTGGCCGACATGAGCCGCAAGGCCATGGGCCTTGAGGCGCCCAAGCAGACGCCGTGGGAAGCCGCGATGGATCAATGGTGGCGGGCCGTCTCGCCGGCGGCGAGTGATCCATCCCGCCAGTTCATGGATCGGCTCATGGAGCAAGGCAAGGCCTACTTCGCAACGGTGGAGCGCTTCACCCGCGGGCTTGCGGGTGCCGACGGCGGTAGCGCCGGCTGGGATGCCCTGAACAAGACCTTCGACGACATGCAGCGCGCCTTCACCGACACCCTCAAAGGCGGGTTCGGGGCCAATCCCTTTGCCGCCGGCAACACCGGCGCTGCCGACGACGCCATGCACCGCATGCTGGGTTTTTGGGAGATGCCCCTCGACAACTGGCAGCGCATGATGTCGTCCCTATCACCGATGATGCCCGGGGACATGCTGCGCAACATGCCGCACGAGCAGGTCAAGGAGCGCTTCGATCGGATGCTCTCGGCGCCTGGTCTCGGTTACACGCGCGAGGAACAGGCCCAGTATCAAGATCTGACGCGCCGCACCATGGACTACCAGCGCGCCTTCCAGGACTACATGGGCTTCTTCGCCAAGCTCGGCATCAAGTCCGTCGAGCGGCTGCGGGGTTTGGTGCAGTCCCGCGCCGATGACGGCAAGCCCATCGAGTCCGCCCGTGAGCTCTATGACAGCTGGGTGGCCTCTTGCGAGGCGGTGTATGCCGATGAGGTCAACACGCCGGAGTACGCCCGCATCCACGGTCAGTTGGTGAATGCGCAGATGGCGCTCAAGAAGCGTATGTCCGTCATGGTGGACGAGTCGCTGGGCGCCTTGAACATGCCCACCCGCAGCGAGCTGCGCACCCTGCAGGACCGCACGCAGGAGTCCCGCCGTGAAAACAAACGCCTGCGCCGCGAGGTCGAGCTGATCCGCCGCCAGCTCGCCGAGGGCCGCCCGCCGGCGGCGAGCCACGCGCCCGCTGCCCCCGCTCCTGCCCCCACCAGCGCAACCACCGCCGCAGCGCCGAAAAAGAAGGCCACGCCGCGCAAGAAGGCGGCCGTGAAGGAAGGGCCAGGGCGCTAGTGTACTTGACGGCGCCCGATGTTCGCAGACACGCCGAGTGTTCGATGCGCCTGCCTGTTCCAGGCGCCGGGGAGGTCCAGGTTCGAGGGCCGGGTCCGGGGCCAGGGCCGGGGCCAGGGCCGGGGCCAGATGCAGAGGCGAAACGCCAGACGCCTGGGTGCGAGCCCGCTTCTTGGCCCTCGGCACTCGGCCCTCGCCAGTTAACGACCCGCTGTCGCGCCCATAACCCGGTTGCTCGTCGATCTCTCAGCTTTGTCTTGCACGCCCTTTAGCCTCAGCCCCAGCCGTTAGCCAAAAAACACCACCTGCGAGGACACATCCGCTCATGTTCCCGATCGATATCCGCCCCGAGAAGCTCGGCGAGGAAATGCTCGACTACAGCCGCAAGCTGGGTCAAGGCATGGAGAACCTCATCAACGCCGGCGACATCGACACCGGTGTGACACCCAAGGATGCCGTCTATCACGACGACAAGCTCACGCTGTACCGGTACCGCCGCCCGGCCGATGTGGCCCAGCAGACGATCCCGCTGTTGGTGGTGTACGCGCTGGTGAACCGCCCGTACATGACCGACATCCAGGAGAACCGCTCTACCATCCGGGGCCTGCTCGGCACCGGGCAGGACGTTTATCTCATCGATTGGGGCTATCCGGACCAGGCGGACCGCTCGCTAACGCTGGATGATTACATCAACGGCCACATCGACGGCTGTGTAGACCACATTCGCGAGACACATGGCCTGGAGAAGATCAACATCCTGGGTATCTGCCAGGGCGGCAGCTTCAGCCTCATGTACGCGGCCCTGAACCCGAACAAGGTGCAAAACCTCGTCACCATGGTGACACCGGTGGACTTCAAGACACCGGACAACATGCTCTCCAACTGGGTACAGCACATCGACGTGGACCTGGCCGTGGACACCATGGGTAACATCCCGGGCGAGCTGCTCAATTGGACCTTCTTGAGCCTCAAGCCCTTCAGCCTGACCGGTCAGAAGTACGTCAACATGGTCGACCTTTTGGATGACCCGGACAAGGTCAAGAACTTCCTGCGCATGGAAAAATGGATCTTCGACAGCCCGGACCAGGCCGGCGAGACCTTCCGACAGTTCATCAAAGAGTTCTACCAACAGAACGCGTTCATGGCCGGCACCGCCCGCGTTGGCGACTGCCCCGTCGATCTGAAGCAGATCACCTGCCCGGTGCTCAACATCTACGCCCAGCAAGACCACCTGGTGCCGCCGGCGGCCTCCAAGGCGTTAAACGGGCTCACCGGTTCAGAGGACTACACCGAACTGGCCTTCCCAGGCGGACACATCGGCATTTACGTCAGCGGCAAGGCCCAGAAAGAGGTCACCCCCGCCATCGGCAAATGGCTGAACGAGCGCAGCTAAGGCGAGCCTAGAGCGATTTGTCCGCAACAACGTCGGGTTCCGTCGCGCGGCGACGACGGAATGATCATTTGACCTTCACTGCGGCCAAGCTGTGGCATAGCCGTGACTTCCACGCAAGACGATGCCCGCAACCGGTCATTCCTGTTTGCAGCTAGCGCATGTGCGCAACGCATGGCGCAGCCGAGGCGCGAGTGAAGCCATCATCGTGGCGCACCGCCACCAGCTCCGCGGCGATAGACACTGCGATTTCGGCGGGTGTTCGGCCACCCAGGGGTAGGCCCACTGGGCCGCGCAGCCGGGCGACTTGCTCCGGCAGGACGCCCAAGCCCAGCAGTCGCTCCCGGCGAGCCTGCTGGGTGCGGCGCGAGCCTAGCGCGCCGACGTAGAAGGCGGCGCCACAGAGCGCCTCCATCAGCGCCATGTCGTCGAGCTTGGGGTCGTGGGTCAAGGCGACGACGGCGCTGCGCGGATCATCCGCGAGGTCGCGCACGGCGTCGTCCGGCATGCGCGGGTCAAGCGCTGCGCCGATGCCCGCGAGCTCGGCCAAGCGCTCTTCACGCGGATCGCAGACGATGACCCGATAGCCCAGCGCCCGCGCCATGGGCAGCAGGTGGCGGGTGATGTGGACCGCGCCGATGATGACCAGCTGCAGACGGGGGCCGAAGGTGCGCTCGGCCGTTTGGCCGTCGAAGCGGAAGGCCTCGGCGTCGGCCGTTTCCGACGCCATTGGATGCAGGCTCGCCTCACCCGTGGCCAGACACAGCCGCCGCCGCAGGCTGGCCCGCGCCGTGACCCGCGTTGCCAGTAAGCGCCATGGCGCGAGGTCATCGATGCGCTCCACGAGCAGGTCCAGGCGGCCGCCGCAGGGCATGCCGAAGCGGCTTGTCTCCTCGGCATCCACGCCATAGCTCAGCACTCGCGGCAATGGACCGGTGCCGAGCTCACCCGTGCGGACCCGCCGAGCCAGGTCTGCTTCCACGCAGCCGCCGGACACCGAGCCCGTCTCCCGCCCATCGGCGTCCAGCAGCAGCAGTGAGCCCGGCGGCCGCGGCGAGGCGCCCCAAGTGGCGGCAACGGTGAAGAGCCAGCCTGGATGGCCGCCGAGTGCAGTGATGGCGGCGAGCAGCAGCTCGTCGTCGCTCGCGGGGTCAGGCGCCGGTTCGGGTCCGAGCGTTGGAGCGTCGGCCTGAGTCACCTGGGTCGTTCAAAGCCGGATAGGGAGCTTTCGCACCGGCTCTCCGGTGGCGGCGAGCACGGCGTTACAGACGGCAGGCGCAATGGGGGGCAGTCCAGGCTCGCCGACACCGCCGGGGTCCGCTGTCGACGGCACGATATGCACGCTGATATCCGGCATCTCGCTCATCCGCAACAAGGGAAAGTCGTCGAAGTTGCCCTGCTGCACGCGCCCGTTCTCCAAGGTGATGGCGCCCTTCAGCGTGGCCGTCAGGCCATAGACGATGCAACTTTCCATTTGGGCCACCACGGTATCGGGATTGACGACGAGTCCGCAGTCGATGGCGCAGACCACCCGGTGCACCCGCACCTGCCCATCGCTGATGGAGATCTCCGCGACTTGGGCGACATAACTACCGAAGGACTCGGCGACGGCGATGCCGCGGTGCCGGCCGGCGGCTGGCGCTGACCCCCAGCCCGCCTGCTCGGCGGCGAGGTTGAGTGCACCCAGGTGGCGCGGTTTTTCCGCCAATAGCCGGCGCCGCAGGGCCAGCGGGTCCTGGCCGCCTGCGGCGGCGAGCTCATCCAGAAAGCATTCGGTGATCCAGGTGTTTTGCGAGGCCCCGACGGCGCGCCAGAAACCCACCGGCACCGGGGTGTTCTCGAGGCTGTAAGACACGGCGATGTTCGCGATGGCGTAGGGCAGGTTCGCAGCGCCCTCCACAGAGGTCTGATCGATGCCGTCGGCGGTGGCCTCAGGGCGCACCCGCGAGAGAATCGACGGGCACACGATGTGGTGCTTCCACAGCACCGGCAGCCCGTCCACGTCGAGTCCACCGCGCAGCCGATTGAGACCCGCCGGGCGATAGTAGTCGTGCCGGATGTCGTCCTCGCGCGTCCAGATGACCTGCACCGGCTGGCCGAGGGCTTTGGATAGGCTCACGGCATCGCGAACGAAGTCTTGCTCGCCGCGGCGCCCGAAACCCCCGCCGAGGAAGGTGGTGTGGACGCGGACCTGATCGGTACCCAGGCCGGTGATCTCCATGCCGGTCCGCTGGCAACGGGTCTGGGCCTGGGTGGGCACATAGATGTCGCAACCATCGGCGCGGACATCGGCCGTGCAGTTCATGGGCTCCATGCAGGCGTGGGCCTGAAAAGGGACCTCGTAGACGGCGTCCAGGGTGCGGGCGGCCCCGGACCAAGCGGCGTCCGGGTCGCCCTCGGCGCGCACCGCCACACCCGTGTCGGCAAGACGACGCTCGAAGCGCGCGCGAAGTTCGGCACTGGAGAGATCGGCGTCGGGGCCGAGGTCCCATTCCACCTGCAGGGCCCGGCGCCCCGACAGTGCCGCCTGGGTGTCCTTTGCCACCACAGCGACGCCGGCCTCCACGGCCAGCACCGCCTTGACGCCGGGCACCGCCTTGGCCGCGTCGGCGGTGAACGACTTGAGCTTGCCCCCGAACACCGGGCAGCGCTCGATGCTCGCCACCGCCATGTCCGTGAGGCGCACGTCGATGCCGAAGCGGGCGCGGCCTTTGATCTTGTCTGGGACGTCTAGGCGGGGCCTTGGCGTGCCGATGAGGGTCCACTCGTCCGGTTCCTTCAGGAACACGCCGGTGGGCATCGGCAGCTCGGCGGCTGCGCTCGCAAGCTTGCCGAAGGCGAGCCGTGCTTCGCCGTTTGGGTGGATCACCTCGCCCCGGGTCACGGAGCAGTCGTCGGCGGCCACCCCCCAGCGCTCCGCGGCTGCCTGCACCAACAGCCAGCGCGTGACGGCGCCCGCCTCGCGCAGCTTGGTCCACGCATCGCGCACCGAGGTGCTGCCGCCGGTGAGCTGCTGGCCGATGAGGTGGTTGGTATATTCCGGCGCCGCCGGCGCAAAGCGCACGGTGATCTGGCCGAGGCCCACGCCGAGCTCCTCGGCGATGAGCATGGGCAGTGCGGTCATCACGCCTTGGCCCATCTCCGAGCGCGCGACGATGAAGGCGATGCTGCCATCCGGGTCGATGCGGATCCAGGCGTTTGGTGCGAAGCGCACCGGGGCGCTTGCGGCCGTGGCGTCGCCGGCGACTGTGTCGGCGCGGGCCGAGAGCGGCAGATGCAGACCTAGCAGCAGGCCGCCGCCGGCGGCCAGACCCTTGCAAAAGGCGCGGCGGTCGAGTTGCAGATGGCGGGCCATGTCAGGTCGCCTCCAGCGTCGGGCTTGCGGCACGATGGATGGCGCGGCGCACGCGGTTATACGTGCCACACCGACACAGCACCCGATCCATGGCGTTATTGATCTGCTCGTCCGTGGGCTGGGGATGCTGCACCAAGAGGGCTGCGGCGGCCATGATCTGGCCGGACTGGCAGTAGCCGCATTGGGGCACTTGCTCGCTGATCCAGGCGCGGCGAAGTGCCGCCGCGACATCGTCATTGAGCCCTTCGATGGTGGTGACCGATTTGCCCACCGCAGCAGTCACCGGCGTCACACAGGCGTTCACGGCGGCACCGTCCAGATGGACGATGCAGGCACCGCAGCTGCCGATGCCGCAGCCGTATTTGGTGCCGGTGATGCCGAGTCGGTCCCGCAGCACCCACAGCAGCGGCATGTCCTCGGGGACATCGATCTCGCGGCGCTCGTTGTTGACGGTGAGAACGATCATGCTGACTCCGGCGCTGGATACTGCTGCGGAAAGGGTGGGGAAGAAGGAACGCGGGCGTGGGCGCGGGGCCGGCGCGACGCATGACATGGCAACCGGGCGGCCGATCAACGTCGCCCTCAAACCACCAGCATTGCAGATATCGACCATGCAGAAAAGTGACCATCCGCATCAGATTGCCGCGGGGGGACGCAGTGCGCCGCCGCGTCTCGCCTGCCCGATGGGCCGGTGGGGGAGGCAATGCGGACTCGGTCGGTACTCAGGTGTGGTCCCACAAACCGCCGCACGCTGCGCAGCGGACGGCGGTGGCGTGGTTCTGGGTGTGAGGACCCGCTCAGCTGTCCAACGGCGGCGGCGCCCCCAGACCTCGACTGCGGACCGCTGCGGCTCAGCCGCCCTCGCGGGTCATCTGTTGTAGCCGGCCCTGGGCCAGGCGACCCTCGGTAGTGTCCGGGAAGCGTTCCACCACGGCCTCCAGCATGCTCCGTGCCTGGTTCAGGTCCTGTTGGTCGACATAGATATAGCCGAGCTTCAGCATGGCGCTCGGCAACTTCGGGCTGCCCGGATAGTCGCTGATGAGCCGGTTGAAATGGGTCAGGGCGGCGGGGTAGTCCTTCGTGACATAGCCGATTTCGCCGAGCCAGAAGACACCGTTGTCTGCAAATTGCCCATCCGGGTAGCGCACCAGCATGCCGGCGAATTCCTTTTTGGCAGCCTCGTAGTCGCGGTCTTTCAGTAGCTCGAAGGCCTCGCGATAGGCATCGCGCTCACTGCCCTCTAGGGTCTCCGGCGACGGCAGAGCCAGGGTCCCGCCGGAGTCGCCACCGCCGCCGAGGGCGCCGACGCCAGTCTTGGGCGGCGGCGTCACTGGAACCTGCGCCTGTTCTGGACTGCGGGCCGCGTCGTCGGAGGCCGCTGCATCGGTTGCGGCCGCTTGGGCGTCGGTGCCGGACTCTGCGCCGTCTTCGGCCCCTGGCGCCCCATCCTCACCCGCCGCCCCGGCGCGCAGCCGCTCAGCGTAGGAATCGCCCAGCGGCGGCAGACCTGGGCGTGCCTGGCGCAGCTGATGCTGATGCAGCTCGACCTGCCCGCGCAGCTCCTGCAGCTCCTGCTGAATCTGTTGCAGCTGGAGCACGAAATCCGACAGGCTCTGCTCGTTGAGCATGCGTTCCAGGCGCATCAGGCGCTGGGCGAGCTCGGCGTTGGAAACGACCTCTGCACTGCCGGGCACAGGCGCAGGCACCAGCAGATCGTCGCGACGCACCTGTGCAGTTGCGGTGACCGCAGCGCCGGCAAGCACGGCGGCGCCGAGCAGCCCATAGACGGTTCGCAGTGTGCCGCTCAGAGTCCGGCGGCCATGGCGGGAGGGGCGATAGGACATGTTAGTACACCAGCTCGACACGGCGATTCAGGGACCAGGCACGCTCGGAGCCGCCGGCTTGTGCCGGACGTTCCTCGCCGTAGCTCAGGCGCGAGAGCCGCTCCGCCGGCACGCCTTCGGCGACCAGGAAGCGCTGCACCGCATTTGCTCGGCGGTCGCCAAGCGCCAGGTTGTAGCCCCGCGTTCCGCGCTCGTCGGTATGCCCTTCCAAGGTCACCCGCACGCCCGGCGTGCCATAAATGTACCCGGCGTGAGTACGTAGCAGCTCCGCGCCGTCGGGTCGGATCTCGGCGGTGTCGTAATCGAAATAGATGACCTTGTTGTAGAGGGGGCTGTTCGGGTCATCCAGCGGTGACACGGGCTCGATGGTCTCCCGCGACGCCGGCACCTCGGCGACGACCTCCCTGTTGGCTGACATGGCATCCAGCTGGGCGGCACTCGGCGGCGCCGGCTGTGGCGGCGGTGCCGGCTGGGTGGCGGCGCAACCAGCCGCCACGCTCGCCGCGAGTGCCACTGCGGCGACGGGGCATAAACGGTTCAAGGTGGGCTCCTGCTGGCAAGTGCGGGGTCGTTGGGGGTAGTGTCGGCTCGTGCGGGGCCGGCTCTGGGATGCGGCCGCCGGGGCCCCGCGGCACAGCCCGGCGTGGCCCGGGGGCGGAAGCTCGTCCCCGGGGGACGGGTCACACGGCCTCATCGTGATTGCGCCAACGGCGACCAAGCGGGCTCGCGGACCTCGCCGGCGTCCCGGGAAAGCCGGTGGCTCGCACCAGAGGACAGCGGCGTTGCCGCCAGCACGCCACGCCCATTGTTCTGGGTTGCATAAATTACCATGTTGCCATTGGGCGCAAAACTCGGTGACTCATCCAAGTTGCCGTTGCTGATGTAGCGCCGCGCGCCGCCCTGCGCATCCGTCATCACCACGCGAAAGCGCCCGCCCTCTCGCGTGACCATGACCAGTGAAGCGCCATCCGGCGAATAGGACGCCGCGGCGTTGTAGTCGCCCTCGAAGGTGACCCGCTGGGGCATGCCACCGGCGGCCGAGACCCGATAGATCTGTGGTTGGCCGCCACGATCGGACGTGAACACGAGATGGCTGCCGTCCGGCGCCCATGCGGGCTCGGTGTCGATGGCGTAGTGATCGGTGAGTCGGGTGAGCTGTCGCGAGGTGAGATCCAGCACATAGATCTCCGGGTCGCCGTCCTTGGACAGGGTCATGGCGAGCTTACGCCCATCCGGCGAGAAGGCCGGTGAGCTGTTGATGCCCTCGTAGCTCGCAACCCGCTCGCGCCGACCGCTGGCGAGATCCTGCACAAAGATCGCTGACTGACGACCTTCAAAGGAGACATAAGCCAGCCGCCGCCCATCCGGCGACCAGGCCGGCGCCATGATGGGCTCGGCGGAGTCGACGATGGTCTGCGCGTTGAAGCCATCGGCGTCTGCCACGCGCAGTGCCACCCGGGCATTGTGGCCGCGGGAGGTCACATAGGCGATGCGGGTGGCGAAGACGCCGGGCTCGCCGGTGAGCTGTTGGTAAATGGCATCGGCAATGCGATGGGCCGCGTTGCGCAACCCCTTGCCGGTGGAGATCACGGTGTCGGCGAGGAGCTTGTTACCGCTGAAGACGTCGATGAGCGCGTAACGGATGTCGTAGCCGCCGGAGGCCCTGGGGGTAATCTCCCCGACCACGAGGCTGTTCATGGCCAGCAGCTGCCACTCGCGAACATCCACGTCTTCTTCCCGGTGTGGCGTCATCAGCATCTCGCGCTGCGGCATGGGCTTGAACTTACCGCTGCGCGCGAGATCCGCGGCGACAACGTTGGCGATGTCAACGTCGGGCTTGGCCCCGTCCACATTGCCAAAGGGCACCACGGCGATGGGCTGTGCGCCCTCAACGCCGCCGGTGATCTCGATGGTGAGCCTAGCCTGCGCATGGGTGCCAAAGAGGGCCATGGCCAGCAGGACCAGCATGTAGAGGGATGTTGCTCGCATGGCTTGGTCGTCAGGGTGTGAAGCGGAAATTGAAGTCTTGGAATAGCTCCTTGAATTCCTCGCCGTCGGGCACCGGCAGCGGAGAAGCTTGATAGACGGCGGAGATCACGGATTGGTCAAAGGCGCCGTTACCGCTGCTGCGCACCACCTTGACGCTGCCGGGGATCACTTGGCCGCCGGGCTCTAGGCGCAGATTCACGACGGTCTCGACCCCGCGCGGGCTGCCTGAGGGCCGCACCCAAAAGCTGCTGATGCGGCTTTGAATGAGCGGCACCCAACGGCTTGCGATCTGCTTGCGCGCAGCGGCCTGCTGGGCTGCTTGCTCAGCACGCCGTCGGGCCGACTCCTGCCCCTGTTCCCGCTCCAGCTCCGCGGCGAGCGCCGCCTGCAGCTCGCGCTCGCGCCGGTTGATCTCTTCCGCCTCGCGTCGGGCCTGTTCCGCGGCGCGGCGCTGCGCCGCAAGCTCTGCCTCGCGGGCTGCCTCAGCCTCGCGCCGCGCCCGGGCCTCGGCCTCGCGGCGGGCCTGTGCCTCGGCCTCGCGTCGGGCAGTCAGCTCCGCGGCGCGGCGCTCGTCCTCTTGGCGCTCGCGCTCTGCGCGGGCGGCGGCCTCGGCTTCGGCGGCCCTGCGCCGGGCCGCCTGCTCGGCACGGCGCTCGGCTTCCTCCGCCGCACGGCGCTCGGCCTCCTCGGCCACTCTGCGACGCAGGTCTTCCTCTGCACGCTGGCGGGCCTCTGCTTCGGCCTGGCGTTGGCGTGCTAGCTCGGCCTGACGCTCCAGCTCGGCTTGGCGCTCCAGCTCGGCTTGACGCTCGACCTCAGCTTGGCGCTGGCGCTCTAGCTCCGCTTGCTGCTGACGCTCAAGCTCAGCCTGGCGTTCGAGCTCGGCCTGTCGCTCGGTCTCGCGCTGGCGTTCCAGCTCGGCTTCGCGCTCCCGCGCCTCCTCTGCGGCCCGCGCCATAGCGGCCTGCTGCTCGGCCTCCGTATCCTCTGGGGCGGGTGGCGCCGGCACGGGCTGCGGTGGCGCCGGTTGCGGGCGCGCCGCAGCGCCGGCGCGCAGCGCTTCGATCTGCTGTGCGATCTCCGGCGTCAAGGTCATCCGCGCCTGCACCACGTTCTCGAAGGCGCCGAGCTCCGGATCGCGCACCAGCCAGTCGATGCCGAAGAACATCGTTGCAGCGAGTGCCAGATGCAGGGTGATCGACCACAGGAAGGCCTTCGGATACTGGCTCCAGATCTGCCACATAGCTCCCGGTCAGCCCGGCCCGTCGAGCGCGCTGGTCCCCGGCGGCGGTTCGGTCACTAGCCCCACGCTCGGCGCGCCGGCGGCCTGTGCGGCCACCATGGCGTCCACCACCAAACCGTAGTCGATGGAGGCGTCAGCGCGCACCATGACAGGCGTGGTGGGGACCTCGTCCAGCACACCCACTAGGCGCTCAAATAACAGCTGTTGGTCTACCGGCAGCAATTCATTGTTGCCCAGGTCGAGGTAGGTATCGCCAAAGCGGTCGACATGGATCACCACGGGCGGCGGACCTTCACCGGGCTGCGGCAGGGCGTTTGCCTGGGGCAGATCCACCTTCACGCCCTGGGTAATGAGTGGTGCCGTGACCATGAGAATCACCAGCGGCACCAACATCACGTCGATGTAGGGGACGACGTTGATCTCTGCCATGGGCTTGCGCCGTTGACGGCGCTCTGTGCGCTTCATGCCGCTTGCCCTGTGGCGGCGGGGGTAGTGACTGTGCGCCCCTGACGCTGCAAGAGGCTCGAGAACTCCTCCATGAACTCTTCGTACCGATTGTTGAGCCGCTCTACCTGGTTGGTGTAGCGGTTGTAGGCCACCACTGCGGGGATGGCCGCGAACAGGCCGATGGCAGTGGATACCAGCGCCTCGGACAGGCCGGGGGCGACCAGCGCCAGCGTTGCCTGCTGCACGTTACCCAAGGCATGGAAGGCATGCATCACGCCCCACACGGTGCCGAAGAGGCCCACGTAGGGGCTGACGGAGCCGACGGTGGCCAGAAATGGCAGGTGGTTCTCGAGTCGGTCCAGCTCCCGACTCAGGGCCACGCGCATGGAGCGCTCCGCGCCCATGATGACGGCCATGGTGTCGTTCGCGTCGTACTTGCGCAGGCGGGCGTATTCGCGGAAGCCGTTGCGGAAGATGGCGGCGAGTCCCGTAAGCCCCCGCTGTTCCTCCTGCCCGAGCTCCCGGTAGAGCGCGCTCAGGTCGCCGCCCGACCAAAACCGGCTCTCGAAGTCATCAGCGGCGGCGCGGGCGCGCTTGAGCACGCGCGAGCGATCGAAGATGGCCGCCCAGGACAGGATGGATGTCAGCACGAGCAGCAGCAGCACCACCTGCACCATCAGGCTCGCTTTCATCGCGAGATTCAGCATTGACAGCTCACTGCCCATGGGTAGTGGTCTCCGACAAAATGGCGGTCATGATGTCCTCGGGCAGGCGTTTCGGGCGCAAGTGCTCGGAGTCTAGGCAAGCGATATTGACAGCGGCGCGACAGCAGGGCCGGTCATCGTCCGCACGCAGAACCCGTTGGCAAAAGTCCAGGCTCGCGCGGCCGTGGGCCATGACGGATGTCTCAACGCGCAGCAGATCGTTGAACCGTGCTGGATAGAGAAAGGCCATGTCCATCCGACGCACCGCGAACAGCACCTGGTGCTCGTCGCGGAGACGGTCTTGCTCGAAGCCCAGCGCACGCAGCCACTCGGTGCGGGCGCGCTCCATGAAGTGCAGGTAGCGGGCGTGGTAGACGACGCCCCCGGCGTCGGTGTCCTCGAAATACACCCGCACGGAAAGACGGCCGTGGGACCGTTCGCCTGGGTCCGATGCCATGGGCTGATCGCTGGTTCGAGAGATCGGCCCATGATAGCGCAACCATCGCGAGGTATCTGCGCTGTTGCGTTTGCCGACGCGCTGCTGAAGGCGGCGTGGCGCCGGCCGGCGGATTGTTCGCGCGCGTTAGGACGAGGCCCAGTGCGACCGCGGCAACGCGGTGGTGTGCCGCCCGGTTAGCCTGCGTCGGGAGCGGTTTGCACCAGTCGCGCCGCATCCCGCAGGACCTCGCTGCCGGCGCCCGCTCTGTGGGCCTGCTCGCTCAGGTGCCGGCGCCAACGCCGTGCGCCGGGGCGGCCCTGAAAGAGGCCGAGGATATGACGGGTGATGGCGTTCAGCGGAACGCCGGCGGCGCGCTCGCGCTCGATGTAGGGGAGGAGGCCGTCGAGCACCTCGTGCGGCGTGGGCGGCGGGGTGGGGTCGGCGAAGATGATCCGATCGGCATGCGCCAACAGCCAAGGGGTGTGATAGGCGGCACGGCCAATCATGGCGCCGTCGAGGTGGTCGAGAAACCCGCAGGCCTGTTCCAGGGTCTGGATGCCGCCGTTGATGACCATCGGCAGGTCCGGGAAGTCACCCTTCAGGCGCAACACCACGTCGTGGCGCAGCGGCGGCACATCACGGTTCTCCCGCGGACTCAGCCCCTGCAGCCAGGCCTTGCGGGCGTGAACGATGAGGGCATCGCAGCCGGCGGTGACCATGGCGTCGGTGAAAGCAGCGAGCGCCTCAAAGCTGTCTCGGTCATCGATGCCGATGCGGGTCTTGACCGTCACCGGCACATCCACCGCCGCCCGCATGGCTGCCACACACTCGGCGACGACCCCCGGCTCGGCCATTAGGCAGGCGCCGAAGCGGCCGTTCTGCACGCGATCCGACGGACAGCCGACGTTGATGTTGACCTCGCAGAAGCCGGCATCGGCGCCGAGGCGGGCGCAGTAGGCCATCTCCGCCGGGTCGGCACCGCCGAGCTGCAGCGCCAGCGGGTGCTCCGCCGGATCGTGACGCAGAAAGCGTGCCGTGTCGCCGTGGATCAGCGCACCCGTGGTGACCATCTCGGTATAGAGGAGGGTGTGGCGGGTGATGAGCCGCGCAAAGTACCGAAAGTGGCGGTCCGTCCAATCCATCATCGGCGCGACGGACAGGCGGCGGTCCAATGGCAGGCTTTGCTGGGGCGCGGGCGCAGGCATAGTCAAAGCATAACCGAGGCCGGCGCCGGCGGTGCTGGGGCTTCGGCCGGAGTTGGGCCTCAATCAGGGGCAACCCCTAGGCCCTACTTCTGGACCGGCCTTAATGGGCTCGGTCGGTCGGGCCATGGCCATTTCGGCCAATGCGCCCGAAGGAGAGCTCCCTGACGGGGACTAGTCGATTCCTGCATCCACACGGCGATTTGTGTGGCGGCCTGCTGGCGAAAACCTTGTGATCCCTGTACTTGACTGTGTCGCAAGGCTTCCTACCCTAGCGCGGGGAACATTAGAATGTTCCGATTCTGTATATTGAGCGGTCAGCCAAGGATCTGGCGCGCCGCCCGCGGGGGCCGAGGATGCTCCGCGGACGTACCGCCAGCGCGCGGCACGCGGTCAACGGCGCCGGCAGGCCTTGCCTGACCGCGCACTGAGCCCGCCCGGATGCGCCGCCGCTAAGCCGAACGCAATGTCTCCGTCCCATCGTAGCCCTGGAAGTCATCATGCAAGATCCCGCAGTCCACACCGACAACGCCAACGGCCAGACGGAGGTCAAGGAGACGACCTGTTACATGTGCGCCTGCCGCTGCGGGATTCGTGTGCACCTGCGCGATGGTCAGGTGCGCTACATCGAAGGCAATCCGAATCACCCGTTGAACCAGGGGGTGATCTGCGCCAAGGGCAGCTCCGGCATCATGAAGCAGGTGTCGCCGGCACGGCTCACTAAGCCCCTGCGGCGCAAGAAGAACGCCACGCGCGGCGAATCGGAGTTCGAGGAGATCTCCTGGGATGAGGCCATGAACACGCTGACGGAGCGCCTCAGCGAGCTCCGCGCCACGGACCCCAAGAAGTTCGCGTTATTCACGGGGCGTGACCAGATGCAGGCGCTGACCGGCATGTTCGCGAAGCAGTTCGGCACGCCGAACTACGCCGCCCACGGCGGCTTCTGCTCCGTCAACATGGCCGCAGGCATGATCTACACCATTGGCGGGTCGTTCTGGGAGTTCGGCGGGCCGGACTTGGAGCGGGCCAAGCTGTTCGTGATGATCGGCACGGCGGAGGATCATCACTCCAACCCGCTGAAGATGCATATCAGCAGGTTCAAGCGTCGCGGCGGGCGCTTCATCTCGGTGAACCCGGTGCGCACGGGCTACTCGGCCATTGCCGACGAATGGGTGCCGATCAAGCCCGGCACCGACGGCGCACTGTTCATGGCGCTGATCCACGAGATCCTGAAGGTCGGGCTGTTCGATCGCGAGTTTCTGACCCAGTACACCAACGCCGCAGAGCTGGTCATTGACGACCCAAGCCACGACGAGCATGGCATGTTCCTCCGCGACCCCGACGTCGAGATCGTCGAGGGGTGCACGGACCCGCAGAATAAACTCTGGTGGGATCGCAACAAACAGGCGCCGGTGCTGGCCCGGAGCGAGGGTGCCGACCCGCGCCTGATGGGCGCCTACGTGATGCCGGACGGCACGCCGGTGAAGCCCTCGTTCCAGCTGCTGAAGGAGCGTGTGGAGCCTTGCACGCCGGAGTGGGCCGAGACGGTCACCGGGATTCCGGCCGACACCATCCGGCGCATTGCCCACGAGATGGGCGTCACGGCGCGTGATCATAAGATTGAGCTGCCCATCCGCTGGACCGACTGCTGGGATAAAGAGCACGATACGGTGACTGGCAACCCAGTGGCCTTCCACGCCATGCGCGGGCTAGCGGCGCATTCCAATGGCTTCCATACCATCCGCGCGCTGAGCATCCTCATGACGGTACTCGGCACCATCGACCGCCCCGGCGGCTTCCGCCACCGTGCGCCCTTCCCGAAGCCCATCCCGCCCTGCCCGAAGCCGCCGAACCACCCAGACGCGGTGCAGCCGGGGGCACCGCTGGAGGGCCTACCGCTGGGTTGGCCGGCGCGGCCGGAAGATCTGTTTGTCGACGATGACGGCCAGCCGGTGCGCATCGACAAGGCCTTTAGCTGGGAGTACCCGCTGGCGGCCCACGGGCTGATGCACAACGTCATCACCAACGCCTGGCGCGGTGATCCGTACCGCATCGACACGCTGTTCCTGTTCATGGCGAACATGGCCTGGAACTCGTCGATGAACACCATGGAAACGCGGCGTATGCTCACCGACAAGGACGAGAACGGTGAGTACAAGATCCCGTTCTTGGTGGTCTGCGACACCTTTGCCTCGGAGACCGTCGCCTTCGCGGACCTGGTCCTGCCGGATACCACCTACCTGGAGCGTCACGACGCGCTGTCCATGCTGGACCGGCCCATCTCGGAGTTCGACGGGCCGGTCGATGCGGTGCGCCTGCCGGTGCTGCCGCCCAAGGGCGAGTGTCGGCCGTTCCAAGACGTGCTGATCGAACTGGGCGGGCGGCTCAAGCTGCCGGCCTTCGTCAAACAGGACGGCACGCCGAAGTACCACAACTATCCTGACTTCGTCGTCAACTACGAGACGTCACCGGGCTCCGGCATCGGCTTCCTTGCCGGATGGCGCGGGAAGTATGGCGAAAAGTACCTCAAGGGCGAGCCGAACCCGAACCAGTGGGAGCAGTACGCCGCAAACGGCGGCGTCTTCCACCACGAGTTGCCGCGCAGTTATCAGTACATGCGCAACTGGAACAAAGGCTACCTGCACTGGGCGCGGGCGCATGCGCTGACCCGTTGGGCGGAGCCCATCACGCTGCACATCTACTCCGAGGTCCTGCAGCGCTTCCGTGCGGCGGCTCAGGGCAAGCGGCCGGGTCGCCAGCCGCCGGAGCACCTGCGCGCGCGCATCGAGACCTACTTCGACCCGCTGCCCATGTTCTATGAGCCGCTGGAGACCCAGCTGGTGGACCGCAACCGCTTCACGCTGTCCGCGCTGACCCAGCGACCCATGGCCATGTACCACAGCTGGGACAGTCAGAACGCCTGGTTGCGGCAAATCCATAGCCACAACTATCTGTTCGTGAATCCCAAGCTCGCGATTTCGCAAGGCATCGAGGACGGCGACTGGATTTGGGTGGAGTCTCACCTCGGACGCGTGAAGTGCATGTGCCGCTATTCGGAGTCCGTGGAGCCGGGCACCGTCTGGACCTGGAACGCCATCGGCAAGGCCGCCGGGGCCTGGGCGCTGGACCCGAAGGCGGACGAGTCCAAGAAGGGCTTCCTGCTGAACCACCTGATCGGCGAGGAGCTGCCCAACGGCGGCGATGGTCATCACTTATCGAACTCCGATCCGGTGACGGGGCAGGCGGCCTGGTTCGACTTGCGCGTGCGGATCTACAAGGCGGATGACCAAAAGAACCAAATCACTGAGCCGCAGTTCGCTCCCATGAAGACCCTGCCCGGTCAGGCTGTGCGTCCGCGCACACGCTGGCAGAGCTATGTGGCCGGGGTGTTTGGGAAGCGGTCGTAGGAGGTGTGGGGTGCGGCAGGGACGCCACGCTTATTCGATTATGACGCTGGTTGATTGGCTTGGGCCGCATCCGGGGTTGCAGCGCTCCGCACTCGACAGCAGGCGCAAACCCTCACGCCTGCACTGTTTGGCATCCGCAGTCCGGGAAAGTTTGCTTGCGATGGCATTCCGCGTAACCCGCATCGGCTTGCGTCCATGGCCGTTCGGTCAAAACGCGGCGCATGCGCGGCCCCCGTCACTCAAGTATGGATCGCAGGGCGAGCGCCACTCTGCCTTACTTGCCGTCGGGGTTGACCGACGTACCACGCGCTCCAGACGACGCACGACAAGACGACTCATTAAAGCCGACGGGCGTTGCAGCGGTTTTTTCTATTAGTAGGTTTCTCAATGACTCAACTCGCTCTAGTCATCGATCTCAACGTCTGCGTCGGCTGCCATGCCTGCGTGACCTCTTGCAAGCAGTGGAACGCGTCCGGCTGGGCCGGGCCGATGGTGGACGAAAACCCTTACGGCGCCGATCCAACAGGGACGTTTTTCAACCGAGTGCAAACCTTCGAGGTCGGCAGCTACCCAGCGACGGAGACGGTGCACTTCCCGAAGTCTTGCCTGCACTGCGAAGAGCCGCCCTGCGTGCCTGTCTGTCCGACGGGTGCCAGCTACAAGCGCGAGGACAACGGCGTCGTGCTCGTGGACTACGACAAGTGCATCGGATGCAAGTACTGCGCCTGGGCGTGCCCCTACGGCGTGCGTGAGCTCGACGAGCAGCAGAAGGTCATGAAGAAGTGCACCCTATGCATTGACCGTATCACCGATCAGTCGCTGCCAGAGAAGGAACGTCAGCCAGCCTGCGTATTGGCTTGTCCCACCAACGCGCGACTCTTCGGCGACGTGCACGATCCGGACTCCGAGGTCTCTGTGGCCATCAGTGAGCGTGGTGGCTATGCGTTGATGCCGGAATGGGGCACCAAGCCAGCCAACCACTACCTGCCGCGGCAAAAGACGCGCATGCACATCAGCGAGGAAGAACTCCAGCGTGCCGACAACCCGCTGACCAAGGAAGATATTACCGTCTACACGGGCGAGGAGACCCTTGATGACGTCACTTGGTAAATCTCATGGGCAGAGGGTGAAGCCCCAGCGGCGCACAGCCGAGGGCAGACGTTCCAGCCTGCGAAAGCGCCCAGCGCTCAGGCTTCACCCCTCGTGACGTTGCCGCACGCAGCCCGAATCGAGATCAGGAAACAAACTCCAAAACGTTACTAGCGTCGGACCCCCTCATGCATCCAGCCTTCTCCGTTATTTTTCTCACCACACTCATTGGCGCTGGCCAAGGTCTGTTCTTAGCGCTGTTCACCGGCCAGCTCTATGCGAGCATCAAGCTTATCGCGCCACAGGGGGCGGGCTTTTACGCGGTTGGCAGCGCGCTGTCCCTGGCGTTGCTCATCGCCGGGTTGGGGGCGTCGTTCTTCCACCTCGGTCGGCCGGAGCGGGCTTGGCGGGCTGCGTCCATGTGGCGCACTTCCTGGCTATCACGGGAGGTGATCGTGCTGCCGATGATGATGGGCGTGGTTTTCCTGTACGGGTTGAGCCATTTTATGGGCTGGACGCAGCCCTGGATGGTGCTGGGGGACGGCGCCCTGCCGCTCGATGCAACCATGCTGCTGGGCTTTGCCGGCGTCATCGTCGCCTTTGCGCTCTTCGTGTGCACCGGCATGATCTACGCGAGCGTCAAGTTCCTGGAGGAGTGGCACTCGCCATACACCATCGCCAACTTCACCTTCCTTGGCATGGCGTCGGGCTTTATGTTAGCGGCAGCCTACTCCGCCTTGCTCGGGCAAGACTTGGTGGGCTTCTTCGGCAGCTGGGCCGTCGTCTTCACGCTGCTGGGGCTCGGTTCGCGCGTGGCGTCGCTGATCCGCAACGCCACACTCAAACACAAGAGCTCACTGCAGACCGCCATCGGGGTGCGCCATCGCAAGATCGTGCAGAAGTCGCAGGGCTTTACTGCCGGGTCGTTCAATACCCGAGAGTTCTTCCACCACCAGAGCCCGGAGCTGCTACAGCTGGTGCGGATGGTCTTTCTCGTGCTGGTTTTCCCGGTGCCACTGCTGATGATCGGCATCGCCTATCTTACAGGGTCGGCGACGCTCCCCATCGCCGCGTTCCTCATTCAGTACCTAGGGCTCATCGCAGAACGCTGGTATTTCTTCGCCGAGGCGAACCATCCGCAAAATCTGTACTACCAGAGCATCGCGTAGGGTCGAAAGGAAACGGCGCCACCGGCGCGACCGACCGCGGAGGATGGCGGGTACAGTCTCACAATAAGGTCCATGGGCCGCTAGGCGAGGGCTTCCGCGCTGACGTCTTCGTCGCCGGCAACGCATTGTTGGAGCTTCACGCCGTTGCAATGGCGCAAAAAAAACAGAAAAGAAGGGAATGCTGTCATTCGATGGTGGCACTTTCGGGCGATACGAAACTACGAAACACGCGCAAGGCGCGAAAGTGATAACCGGGAACATCCTGTTCAAGGAACAGGGCCTTCGAATCAACCTTGGCCACGACCCGACGATCGAGCAGGAAGGGTTCGGCAAACAGCGACTTTCGCGCGTTTCGCTATTTCAATGAGCAGTCCGTTGATTAGCCTACTCTATGTCAAGGCCGCCGCCGAGCACGGTCGGCGTCGGCATTCTGTCGACAAGCTTTTGCGGTAACCGCATCACGGACCAAGTCAGCAGCGGTTGCGATGGCTGGAGCCGGCGGTGGGCCTGAGGTCAGGCGTGGGGAGTGGTGTGGTGGGTGCCGGGAAGGGGCATCGTCACCCTCATCCCATGCGAAGAGCCGCGTCCAAAGCCTCATGCCGCGGCCAAACGCCGGCAATCCGGAAGCGGTGTGCGCCATCACGGATCGGCATCAAGTTGCACCAGTACCGCGTGTCGTAAACGGCCCTGTTGCCGCTGGCGTGGTGGTACCACGGCGAAGCAGCGGGGTCTGCTCGGGTATATACCCGTCACACATGGTTTTTCGGCCGCGATGCACGCCGCTCGCACCCGATCGCTGCGACACGACGCCTCGCCGTAGCGGTGACTATGACGCGTCGTCGTGCCTTGCGCTCGGGCACGAGCGACGCACCTCGC
>CAZGCI010000056.1:0-27239 GCA_964524185.1 uncultured Thiohalocapsa sp.
CGATGCCATTCTCGCCACCGCCCGGGGCCGCGCCCGCCGACCGCTGGTCATGACTGCCGACCGCGGCCGCGGTAAGTCCGCTGCCATGGGGCTGGCAGCAGCGCAGCTCAGCAGCCGGGGCAGCGCGGCTGTTCTGCTCACGGCCCCAAGACGCAGCGCGGCGGATGCGGTGCGGCGCCACGCCGGTGCCGCCGCCCCGCGTTACCTGGCGCCCGATGCGCTGTTGGCGCAGCGGCCAGCGGCCGACTTACTACTGGTGGACGAGGCCGCGGCCATCCCCGCACCGCTGCTGGAGGCCATGCTCAGACACTGGCCGCGCATCGTTTTTGCCACGACTGTCCATGGCTACGAGGGCACCGGACGCGGCTTCGATGTGCGCTTCCGCGGCGTTTTGGACCAACTCACCCCCGGCTGGCAGGCGCTGCGCCTGCACCAGCCCATTCGTTGGGCCCAGGCCGACCCGCTGGAGGCGTTTGTCAACCGTGCGCTATTGCTGGATGCGGAGCCCGCGACGGATGCGCAAGCCCTTGCGGCCGCGCATCACGCGCTGCGCCTCGATGTGGACACAGCCGACCGGGACCGGCTCGCCCAGGACGAGCCACTGCTGCGCCAAGCCTTCGGCTTACTGGTGCTCAGCCACTACCAGACTCGCCCGTCGGACCTGCGTCAGCTCCTCGATGCACCCGGCATTGCCGTGCACCTGCTGCGCGCCGGGGAGACAGTACTCGCCACCGCGGTCAGCGGCCGCGAGGGTCGCTTACCAGAGGCGCTGTTAATGCCCATTTTCGCCGGCCGCCGGCGCCCCCGCGGCCATTTGTTGCCGCAGACACTGTCTGCACACGCAGGGCTGTTCGAGGCGCCGGCCCTCGCGTGCCGCCGCATCCTGCGCATCGCGGTGCACCCCGCGCTGCGCCGCCGCGGGCTGGGCCGCCAGCTGGTGGCTGGCATCGCAGCGCAGGCGGCCGCCGGCGGCGACGACTTCATCGGCGCAAGCTTCGGCGCCACGCCAACGCTGCTCGCCTTCTGGCACCGATGTGGTCTTGAGCCTGTACACCTCGGCAGCCGGCAGAACGCGGCCAGCGGGGCGCATGCAGCAGTCCTATTGCAGGCGCTTACCCCGGCGGGCGCAATCGTCCAACAGCGCGGCCGCGACGGGCTCTTGCCGCGGCTCGCCGTGCTGCTCGGTGGCCCATTACGCGGCCTTGACCCGTCGGTGGTCGCAGCCGTCCTGCGAGGTGCACCGCCGGTCGGCGAACCGCTGAGCGATGACGAGCGCCGGGAGCTCGATGCCTTCGCAGGCGCCGCCCGCGGGCTCGACGCAACGCGCCCAGCGCTGCACCGACTGTTACAGCTCGAGCTGACGCAGGCGCTGGCGTCGGATGCGTTGACACCGGCGCAGGCGAGCGCGCTCATCGCCTGCGGCCTGCAGCTGCGCGAGCCCGGCGCTGCCGCACCATTGCTGGCGGCGGCGGGTGCAGACTCGGTCGTCCGCATCCTGCGGCAAGCAGTGACGGTGCTGCTGAGACAGCCCAGCAGTCCAGACCACGCCGGCCGCATAGCCTGAACCTGATCCAGAGTTCGGCGAACCGAAGGCATGCCGCAGGGTTTCGGGTTAAGCTCGCACCGCACTTGAAGGTGCATGGTTTACCCGCACCCACTGTGTACAGATGGGGGCACGTTTTTGCTAGCCCGTCGCGCGCTAGGCGCCGTCAGGGCCGAGGAGTCCGCGGTGAAACCCGCCCCGTTGCGCCTGAAGAAGGATCAGGAACGCCGACTGTTGGCAGGCCATGCCTGGGTGTACAGCAATGAGGTGGACACGGCCGCCACGCCGCTAGCAGGCCTGGAGCCAGGCCAGCCGGTGGAGCTCATTGCCCATCGCGGGCGCTGGCTCGGCCACGGCTATGTGAACCCGCACTCGCTCATCTGTGCCCGATTGGTGAGTCGGCGACATGGCGAACCGCTCGGGGCTGCGTTGTTGGTGCAGCGCATCAGCACAGCGCTGCGCCTGCGCGAGCAGCTCTACCCGCAGCCCTTTTACCGACTCGTGCACGGTGAGGGCGACGGCTTGCCCGGCTTGGTGGTGGACCGCTATGGCGACCTGCTGGCGGTGCAAATCACCACCGCCGGGATGGAGCGTCTGCAGCCCTTGGTGTTGGCGGCGTTAGAACAGCTGCTGCGGCCGCGGCAGTTGGTGCTGCGCAATGACACGCCGGTCCGCGAGTTGGAGGGGCTGGAGCAGCACACTCGGTGGGTGCTCGGCCACGATCCAGGCGCAATCGAGCTCAGTGAGGGCGGCGTGCGCTTCGCAGTCACACCGGGGGGCGGACAGAAGACCGGCTGGTTCTTCGACCAAGCGGACAACCGGCTCGCCCAACGACGCTTCGGGCCGGCAGCGCAGGTACTGGACGTCTGCTGCTTCCTCGGCGCTTGGGGACTGCAAGCGGCGGCCACCGGTGCCGAGCATGTCACCTTTATCGACGGCGCCGAGACGGCGCTCGCCGGTGTGACCGCAAACGCTCAGCGCAATGGATTCGCCGCGCGCATTGATACCCTGCAGGGTGACGCCTTCGAGGTGCTGACCGCGCTGCGCGATGACGGCAGGCGCTTCGAGCGCGTGATCCTGGACCCGCCTGCGTTCATCAAGCGGCGCAAAGACGAGCGGGAGGGCACCCGCGCTTACGAGCGCCTGAACCGCCTCGGCCTGGCGGTGTTGAAGCCCGGCGGGCTGCTGATCACCTCGTCCTGTTCCTTCCATTTGGGCCGGGATGCCTTTCTGCGCGTCATTCAGGCCGCCGCGCGCCGCGCCGAGCAGGACTTGCAGCTACTCCAGGTGGGCACCCAGGGTCCGGACCATCCGGTGCACCCTGCCATCCCGGAAACGGCCTACCTCAAGACCTTGTTCTTGCGCGCCTTACCAGGGGCGTGATTGGAGCGGGCGTCAAACAAGCACCAGGCGCCCACCGAACATCACCACGCCGGTCACCACCAGCATCGCGAGCACATTCAACGCCAGCCCGGCACGGGCCATCTGGGCAATGCTGACCTGCCCCGATGCGAAGATGATGGCGTTCGGCGGCGTGGCCACCGGCAGCATGAAGGCACAGCTGGCCGCCAGCGCCGCCGCGGTGAGCAATAAACCCGGCGGCGCACCGGTGGCGGCGGCGGTGGCAGCCAGCACCGGCATCAGGGTGGTGGTGACTGCCGTATTGCTGGTGATCTCTGTCAGCGAGACTACGAGCGCGGTCACCGCCAGCACCAAGACCCAAGTGGGTAGCCCCGCAAGGGCGCCCAGCCCGCTCGCAATGAAGCTGTCGACGCCGTTCGCAGCAATGCCCGCAGCAAGGCTCAGTCCGCCGCCGAACAGGATCAGGATCTGCCATGGCACCGCCTTGGCTGTCTCCCAGTCCAGTGCCCGCGGCCGGGGCTGGTCCGGCGCAGCACGCGGCGCCACCGGCAACACGAACAACAGGAGGGCGCCGAGCATCGCGATGCCGGCGTCCGTGAGCCCCTCAATCCCTGTCCAAGCCACGATCTGCGGGCGCAGCAGCCAGCCCGCCGCGGTCAGCCCGAAGACCACGGCCGTAACCCGCTCCCCGACGCTCATCCGGCCGAGGCTGGCCAACTCACCCGCAAGCAGGGCGCGGCCGCAGGAGAAGGGCGCCGCGGGCAGCCGAAACGCAATGCGCGTCAGGTAGAGCCAGGTGAGCGGCAGCAGCAGCCCCACCAGCGGCAGTCCGATGCCGAGCCAACGCACCATGCCCAAATCCATGTCGTAGTGGTCGCTCACGAAGGCCGCAAGCACCAAGTTGGGCGGCGTGCCCACCAGGGTGCCGGTGCCGCCGATGGAACACGCATAGGCGATGCCCAGCACCAGTGCCGTGCCGAAGGCACGCATGGACGCCTCGCCCTGCTCCTGCGCACCGCCCTGCTCCGCCAGCAATCGCAGCACGCTGACACCGATGGGCAACATGACGATGGCCGTCGCCGTATTACTGATCCACATGCTGAGCAGCGCAGAGGCGAGCATGAACCCGCCCACCAGGGCCCGCGGACTCGTGCCGACGCGCAGCAGGATCCACAGCGCAATGCGCCGGTGCAAGCCGAAGCGTTGCACCGCGAGCCCCAGCATGAAGCCACCGAGAAACAGGAAGATGAGGGGATTCGCATAGGGCGCTGTCGCCGCGCGGATGTCCGCGATGCCCAGCACCGGGAACAGCACTACCGGCAGCAGCGCTGTCGCCGCCAGCGGCACGGCCTCCGTCAACCACCAGACGGCCATCCAGATGGCCACCGCCGCCGTGGCCCTGCCGGCGGGTGTCAGGGTCGCTGCGGTCGCATCAGCCTCGGCGGTGAACTCGCCGACCGGCAGCAGCAGCCACACCGCCAGGGCCAGCAGCGGGCCCAGCAACAGTCCAAGCCCCGCAACGTCCAGACGTCGCATGCACCACTCTCCTCCACGTTGCTTGCCGGATGCAGCAGACCTCACCCCAGGCTTCGACCATCGGGCTCGTGGTGGGCATCACGATAGACGCCGCAGCCCGTGTTGCAGTCAGTGCCATGTCGGTGCGGGCGGGATGCCAGATGGTCCGAGACGGGTTGTTCGGCCGCAGCGACATCACACCAAGCACGCCGCGCGCGTCCCTGCAGTGCTTATAGGCCTAATCCAGCGATTGGTAGTAGTCCATCAGGATCTGCGCCACCTCAGGCCGGCTGAACTCGGGCGGCGGTGCGATGCCCTGCCCCAAGAGCTCGCGGACCCTGGTCCCGGACAGCAACACGAAGTCGTCTTTGGTGTGGTCCGGTGCCTCACGCATCATCACGACCTTGTTCAGCTTTTTGGAGTAGGCGGTGTGGTCGGCCCGGAAGATTTCGATCTCGAGCGCACCTTCCGGCACCTCGGTGTCGAAGATCGTCTGCGCATCGAAGGGGCCGTAGTAGTCACCAACGCCGGCATGATCCCGGCCGATGATGAAGTGCGTCGCGCCCATGTTCTGGCGGAAATACGCGTGCAGCACCGCCTCGCGCGGACCCGCGTAGAGCATATCGAAGCCGTACCCGGTCACCATGGCGCTGTTCGGCGGGAAGTAGAGCTCCACCATCTTGCGGATGGCGGCATCGCGCACCGGCGCTGGGATATCGCCGGGCTTGAGCTTGCCGAGCAGCATGTGGATCACGAGCCCGTCGCAATTGAACCGCTCCATGGCCATGTGGCAAAGCTCTTCATGCGCCAGATGCATCGGGTTGCGGGTCTGAAAGGCGACGATACGCTGCCAGCCCCGCTCGGCGATTTCGTGGCGGATCTCCACGGCGGTGCGGAAGGTGTCCGGGAAGTCATCCTGGAAGTACGAGAAGTGCAGCACCTCGATGTTGCCGGATAGCGCCATGCGGCCCTGCGCGTTGAAGGCGGCCACGCCCGGGTGCGCATTGTCGAGGGTGCCGTAAACGCGCTCGGTCAACAGTCCCATCTGCTCGTCCGAGACCGCCTCGATGCCCTCCACATCCATGATGGCCAGCACCGGCTCGCCTTCCATGTTCGGATCACGCAGCGCAATACGTCGGGCATCCCCGATGGCTGAAGCATCGGGCACCAGACACATAATGGGCACCGGAAAGAACACGCCGGCGACGGTCTGCATGCGCTCGGCAACGCTCACGGCATCGGCGACGCTCATGTAGCCCGCCAGGGGGGAGAAATAGCCGCCGCCCATCATCACGGCGTTGCCGGCGGCCTGGGAGCTGATCGTTATCGAGGGGAGGCTTTCCGCCTCCCGCATCAGCGCATGATGCCGGTCTGGGTCATAGACGAAGCGGGGCTGGAGCTCTGCGGAGCCGACGGGTTTGATCATAGAAACCTCGTGGATTGGCGCTGATTGGGAGGCGGTTGCGACGAGACACGGGGCGCCTCGGCGGGCGAGCCGCGAGGACGTCCACGGGCGGCCGCAGCGCAGCGGGCATCTCGTCTCATTCGCGCAGTATGACGCGTTGCCACACGCTGCTGACCAGCTGGTCGGGCTCACAACGCTGCTGCTGCAGCCCCGAGAGGCCGTGCGGACCTTACCACAATCACCATAGTTGCTTTCCCCAGGTGCTGCTGCAGGCTGACCGAAGGACTGGCACGTGGCGGCGCTGCACGAACACGCCCGAACGTGGGGCAGTATGCCTTGCGTTTGACGACTGATTCTGAGTACAACTGGGGGCGGACCACGTCGGCAAGCGTCGCGCGTGCAAGCCCTGACCCGCTGCCGCAAACAGCCTGGGGACCGCCCCGGACGGCGGGTGCCACCGAACAAAACCGTCCGTCCCATTGCCTCGAGGTAACCCGCATGCCCTACTTCGTCTACCGCGTTTCACCCAACCTGGAACTGCGCTACATCGACACCAAGGACCGTTACCAGGAGGCACGCGTCCTGGTTCGCAGCCTGCGCCAGGAGCGCAAGCCCGACGACGACGGTGATTATCGCCTGATCTTCGCCAATCAGCAGGGCGAGGCCGAGAAGCTGCTCTCGACGCCACGGGACGAACGGGTCATTGGCGAAGACTAAGCCCAAGACTGACGATACGACTCGCCACGCAAGCGTGACCCGCTGTGACCGGGCGCCACAGGGGCCCCGTGATCGCGGCGCAACCGCCTAGCCCCCGCATCAGCATTGTCCTGCCTTTCCGCGACGCGGCTTCGACCCTCGGGAGCTGTCTCGACTCGATCCGCCGGCAGTCCTTTACGGCGTTTGAATGCCTTTGCCTCGATGACGGCTCCGACGACGACGGCGCGGCGATCGTTACTGCCCAAGCCCAGCTCGACCCCCGCATCCGCCTGCTGCACGCGCCCCAGCGCGGGATCGTTGCGGCACTGAACTTTGGGCTGCGACAGGCCCGGGCACCGCTCGTTGCGCGCATGGACGCGGACGACCTGATGCGCCCAAAAAGGCTGGCCCTGCAACATGCGGCGCTGACGGCAGAGCCCGACCTCACCGTACTCGGCTCCCGCGTGCGCGCCTTTCCAGAAGCCAGCCTGACGGATGGCTTCCGCGCCTATATCGAGTGGCTGAACGCCTGTATCACGGAGCCTGCAATTGCTGCAGACATCTATCTGGAAGCACCCTTGGCGCACCCGTCGGTCATGTTACGGCGCGATCGGGTGATGGCCGCTGGCGGCTACCGTGACGGTCCTCTGCCCGAGGACTACGACCTTTGGCTGCGACTGCACCGACAGGGTCACCGGCTCGCCAAGCTGCCGCAGACGCTGCTGGATTGGCGCGATCATCCCACTCGTCTTTCGCGGCGGGACCCACGCTACGCCAGGCTGGCCTTCGATCGGCTGCGCGCAGACTATCTGGCCGCTGACCCGCGCCTGCTCGAAGCGAAAGGGCGCTTGGTACTGTGGGGAGCGGGCCGGCGCACTCGCCAACGCGCCGCGCACCTCATCGGGCAAGGCTACCGCCCACAGGCTTGGATCGACATCGACCCGCGCAAGCTCGGCAACCGCATCGACGGCGTGCCGGTGGTACCCCCGGAATGGCTACGTGACCAGCGCCCACGCCCCCTGGTGCTCTGCTACGTGGCAAGTCATGGCGCCCGGCCCTGCATCGACGCCGAGTTCGCGCGCCTCGGCTACCGGCGGGGCGTCGACTATTTGCATATTGGTTGAGGGCAAGCCCAGCGCGGAAAGCGGCAGACAGCGTGCCCGCGCACACGCAGCGACCACAAAGGGAGCCGCCTCAGGAGCGATGCGCCAACTGCTCGGCAGCCAGGTGGCGCAGCACTTTGCGCACATAGTCCTGTGTTTCCCGATAGGGCGGAATGTCGTGGCCGTGCCGCTTGACGGCATTCTCCCCGGCGTTGTAACCCGCCAGCGCCAAGCGGAGATCGCCATCGAATAGGTCCAGCAGGAAGCGCAGGTATTCCGAGCCGCCGCGGATATTTTCTGCCGGATCCCAGATGTCGCGCACCCTGAACCGTGCGGCAGTGGCCGGCATCAGCTGCATCAAACCGGAGGCCCCGGCATGGGACAGCGCGTTGGCCTTGTATGCCGACTCGGTGCGAATCACGGCGTGCAACAGCGCTGGACTCAGCCCGAAGCGCGCAGCGTTCGCCTCGATCAGCTCACGGTACTGGGCTCGGCGCACCGACATGTTGCCGCTCACCGGCGCCGACGGCCGCGTTGTCGACAGGTTGACGGCATGGCTGTCCAGGCGCGCCTGCACCCGCGCCATGGCCTCTTTCTGCCGGCGGGCTTCCGCTTCGGATTCCTGCTTATTCTCCGCGACTAGGCGTCTTGACGTGCGCTTCCACTCCAGGCTCAGGTGGGCTCCGGTCAGCGGCTCGTCGGAGAAATAGACGTTTCCGTCCTTATCCACGTACTTGTAGATGTCTGCGATAGCATCCGGCAGGAAGCCTGCGCACATCAGGATTCCAGCGCACAGGCTCAGTGCGCACCTGCCCGCGGAAGGGCGGTCCTGAATCTGGGAAGGGGGTGACAGCGCGCGCATACGGGTTTACCCTAGTCGACAAGCCGTAGAGTTGCGGGCATGCGACAGAGTATAGCAAAGGATATCTGGGTCTGGAGCCGTTTCCGCACATGGAACAGCATGTTGGCTCCCAGTTGTCATGTCTTGTGTAAGCACTGATCGCCAACCAAATAAAATTTAGCGGCCAAGCCGTTGCATTCCGTCTCGCCGCGGCTATACTCGATCTGCACAATAAACCGTTAAGTTGGGGGATTTCAATGAATCGCCGATACTTCCTCGGCGCGGGCTTAGCTGTTGCGTCTGCACCAGTCTGGGCCCGCCGCAGCGCCGACGCCAACGTCCGCACCCTGTCGCTCCATCACTTACACACCGACGAACGCATCAACGTCGCCTACCGTATTGGCGATCACTATCAGCGCAGCGCGCTGAAGCGCTTGAACCACTTCCTGCGTGACTTCCGCACCGGCGACGAGATCGCCATCGACCCGCAGCTCTTCGACCTCCTGCACGACGTGAAGCGCAGACTCGGGCATGAAGACGGCACCTTCGAGATCGTCAGCGGCTACCGCTCGCCCCGCACCAACAACATGCTACGCCGCGCCTCTTCCGGTGTCGCTCGCCAGAGCCTGCACATGACAGGCCAGGCCATCGACGTCCGCCTCGCGGAGATGCCCACCCGCAACATCCGCGACGCAGCGGTCACACTGAGTCGGGGCGGTGTTGGCTACTACTCCCGATCAGACTTCGTTCACCTCGACACCGGGCGCGCACGCAGCTGGGGCGCCTAAAGCAGGCCCGATGAGGCTGACTGGTTAGGCTGATTGGCCAAGCTGACCGATCAAGTCGACTGCTCCCGCCGCCGCCCGCTCGCCGAGCGGGCGGCGGCGCGGCACTGCGCGTTCGGCTCAGTTTGCCCGAGGCCAGACCCTTCAGATCCAAGCTGGCGACTCACCTTCTGCCAAATCCCATTCCGCCCGCCCTCCGGCCGCCTGACGTGGGTTTGCCTTGAGTCGGAAAGAGTGGCGGCAGCCCGAAGGACTCATCGCTCGACACCCCCTGCCGCGGCTCCGAAAGGAGCGGCAACAGCGTAGACATCAGCAGCTCGCCATCCCAGCCCGGGCGGCTTGTTTTGGCACGCCCGTAGACAACCACGTCCAAGTCACGCAATTGCGCCAGGGCCGTCTCACTGGCCCCCATGGAGCGCAGCATCGCAACGAGACCATCCCCCGGGCCCGTTACTGCATCGCCTGCGGCGTCGATCCGTTGTGCCGCGGCCCACGCCGAAAGCGCCTCGCGCGCTGCAGGTGCATCACCGCGCTCACAGGCTCGGCGGAAGCGTCGCACCCATTGCGTTGGTGGTATCCAAGTCGAGGTACGCGCCTGGGTAGCGCCGCCGGGCGTGCTGCCCCGGCGGCGGCGACGCGCTCGCAGCCAGAGCAGCAGGCCAGCCGCCCAGGCCAGGCCCAGCACCCAGCCAAGCCATGGCCGCGGCCACGCATCCCCGGCTGTCGGGTCGACGAGGCGGTGCCACCAAGGACCAGCCGTGGGTGACTCGGCGGGCGCCGATTCGGCGACCGACGGCGCTGCCGTGATGACGAGCACGCGCGGCGGTAGGCTTGCCTCGCGCGCCGCGTCCATGCCGAGGCTCCACCAGGGCAGTCGAACCGCCGGGAGTTCCAGCATGCCCGGCAGCATGGGCACGAGGGTCTCACGCAGCGTCGCCGTCACCATCAGGTCATCCCCGAGCGCCTGCTGATGGTACTCAACGGGCTCGGCATACACCTGCAGCCCCGCCGTCGCGGGCGTCTCCGGCAGCGCAATGGCGCCGGCGCCGAGCCCGGCCGCCTCCACGACAATGCGCCGCTCGATGGGCTCCCCGACCCGCAGCTGGTCCAGCTCCGACGGCCAGTGCTCACTGATCGACACAGCCTCCGCCGGGAGCCATGGCCGCTCTGCCGCAGGGGGCACTGGGCGCACCTCGAGGGTCAGGTCCGCTGCGGAGCGGGCCGTGACGGCCCAGCCTGGGGTCACCAACTGCGCAGATCCGCTGCCTGATGCACCCACCGGCACCGCTGCTGACAGCGTGGGCCCGGTGACGTTGAGCGGGCCGGCACGCTCCGGCACCACCAGGTAGTTCCGCTCGATCGCACGATAATGCCGGCCGTCCCGCTCGACGTCGAAGCGACGGTCCCCGCCGATCCGCTGGATCAGCGCGCCATCCGCCATCGGCGCCGAAAGCGTCGCGTCCCGCAACGGCACCCCCGCCAGGACGCGCACGCGGTAACGGACCCGTGCCTGAACGTAAGGCGCGCCCGAATCGACGTCCACCTCGAGCAGCACATCGTCTGGAGCCGCCGGCGCGTCCAGGTTGCCAGCGTTGGGCCCATCCGCCTGGCGCAGGCTCCCAACGTTGTCTAGCGGCGGGCTCCGGTGCGGCGAGGCATTGGCGCCAACCGTGATGAACAGGACCATCAACGAGCCCACCAGCAGGGCCACTAGCAGCAGACGCGTTGCCGAGACACGCGTTCGGCAGATCCGCAGCGATGCGCGACGCCACTGGTGGCCTGCCGCACTGCGCATCACACCGCAAGCTCCCAGCGCTAGCGAGGCGATGCCTCAGACCGACGAGCGACTGGCGCGCCGATACGCCGCCGGGTCGTTCACGGGCCACGGCCAAGGACCGAGGGCCAAGGCGCGGACACACAAGCCTGGCTTCGGCGGTTGCGCCTCGGCCCTCGGCCCTTGGCCCTTCCCCGCTGCCGGCGCCTGACACTCGGCGCGGCATCTAACACTTGACGCATCTGCAAACATCTGAGGCGGTCAAGCAATCTAGGTGTCGCGCTGGTCGATGTAGGCAAGCGCCCGGTCGATGCGCCGCAACGTCGCCGCCTTGCCCACCAGCCGCAGGGTGACGTCGATCCCCGGTGACGCCGCGCGTCCGACCACCGCAACGCGCAGCGGCTGCGCCACCTTGCCCATGGTGAGGCCGAGCTCCTCGGCGACGCGATCCACGACCCGGTGCAGCTCCGCTTCCTGCCAGTCTTCCAGCGCCAGCATGTCGAGCTCTGCGCGCATGCGCTGGAGCGGCTCTCGGGCCACCAGGCGCAAGTGCTTTTTGGCTGCTGCCGGGTCATAGTCATCGAAATCCCGGTAGCAGAAGGCGCTGATGTCGGCAAGGTCCACCAGGGTTTTGGCCCGCGCGGCCTGCGCCTGCACCACGTCCACCGGATCTGGTCCGGTGGATGGGTCGATGTCTAGGTGGCCGAGATGCGGGCTCAGCAGCCGGGCAATACGCATTGGATCACCGTGCTGGATGTAGTGCTGGTTCAGCCAGTCCAGTTTGTCGGTGTTGAAGGTGGACGCGGCCTTGTTGACGTCGGTGATGTCGAAGAGCTCGATGAGCTCGTCGAGGGAAAACACCTCCTGATCGCCATGGGACCAGCCGAGTCGCACCAGATAATTGATGAGCGCCTCCGGCAGGTAGCCCTGGTCGCGATACGCCACAACACTCACAGCGCCGTGACGCTTGGACAGCCGGGTGCCGTCTGCGCCGAGGATCATGGGGACGTGGGCATAGCGCGGCGGCTCCTGGCCGAGCGCCTGCAGGATGTTCATCTGCCGCGGAGTGTTATTGACGTGATCGTCACCCCGGATGACGTGCGTGATGCCCATGTCGGCATCATCCACGACCACGGTCAGGTTGTAGGTGGGTGAGCCATCGCTGCGGCGCAGAATCAGGTCGTCCAATTCTTCGTTGGCGAAGGGGATACGCCCGCGGATCATGTCGTCGACGACCACGGCGCCATCAACGGGGTTGCGAAAACGCACCACATGCGGCGTGTCTGCGCCCACCTGCCGGCCGCGGCAATGACCGTCATAGCGCGGCTTCTGCTTGGCCGCCATCTGCATGTCGCGAACGCGCTCCAGGCGCTCCTTCGGGCAATCGCAGCGGTAGGCGAGGCCGCGGTCGAGCAGGTCGTCGATGACGGCGTTGTATCGCTCGAAGCGCTCGGTCTGATAGAACGGGCCTTCGTCGTAGTCCAGTCCGAGCCAAGCCATGCCCTCGAGAATGGCGTTGACGGACTCCACCGTGGAACGCTCCAGGTCCGTGTCTTCAATGCGCAGCACAAACTCGCCGCCGTGGCGGCGGGCGAAGAGGTAGCAGAAGAGCGCCGTGCGCGCACCCCCGACATGCAGGAATCCAGTGGGCGACGGGGCAAAGCGGGTACGAACGGTCATGTGATGGCTGGCGGCTGGTGGCGCTTGATGGAAGCCTGGCAGGCTTTGGGCTTGCGTCGGCAATAGCGCCGAATTCTAGCAGAGGGCGACGCGCTTGCCCGGATGGCCCGCGTACGCCTGCTACGGACCGGGGAACGGGGCCGGGGTGGCTGCGCCGCCGCTCTGGGCAGGCGACGCACCAGCATCGCCGCTGCGATAATGCGCGGGCGCGATGCGCCCCACACTAGGCGCCCAGACGGCCTGTGGAAGTCGGCATTCCATGCAGCATCTGCAGCGTGGCCAAGACGGCGTCTCACTCCGACCAGCGACCGGATCGTTGGCTCGCCAGCGCGTTACTTGGAGGCCAGGGCCAGGGCCGAGGGCCAAACATTGGAAGCGCACGCCTGTCGACAGCCGTTACATCTCGGCCGGGTGCGCAGCCAAAACGATCGAGCCCAATCGATCCAATCAACCAGATCCACTGGGTGTGTCGCGGGCGCTGTAGCCCTGACCCATCCCTCTGCACCGAGGACTCCCGATGAACACCAACCGCACGCTGGCCCTAGTCCTGGTGGCCGCCGGACTCCTGCTCGTCGTCGCCGGCCCCCTGTTGCCGGGCGGTGAGCGCGCAGTGCTGAACGACCCGCCGCGCACCGGCCATGTCACCGATCTGGCCCGGGCCAATGACGGCTCCATCCTCGCCGGCACCCAGGACGGCGAACTCTGGCGCCTGGCTAACAACACCTGGACGCGGGTCAACGTGGACCTTGGTGGCCAGCCGGTCACCGCCCTGGCCGCCGACTTGGACGGTGATCCGAGCGAAGGCCCTATCGGCACCGGCGGCGGCCTCGTGAATGCGCCGAGCGGCTTGCCGCCGGTGACCGAGCGTGTCAGCGATGAGGCCGGCACGGCTGCCGGCCTGGTGGTGGCCACCGGAGATGGGCTGCTGGTACAGGCGCAGAACGAGTGGCAGCACCAGCTCCAGGGCGTGCACGTCTATCGCCTGGAGCCGCAGACCAGCACCACCGGCGCGTACCTGCACGCAGGTACCGTCGACCGGGGCGTCTACACCGCGAGCGTCGCAGACCTTGCGAGCTGGGCGGAGAACAGCACCGGCTTGCCGGAGACGGGCAATGTGTTCACCTTCGCCATCACCGCCGGCGATCGACTCATCGCCGGGACCAGCATGGGCCTTTACTGGCAGGACGCCCCGATGCAGCCCTGGCAGCCGCTCAAGGTCGGCCTGGAGCAGAGCCGCATCCTGTCCCTGCATCTCGAACCGGCACGCGCGAATACCCAGCGACTGTGGATCGGCAGCGACGACGGGCTGTTCCGTGCGCAGCTCATGGAGGACGACAGCACGATCCAGGCCAGCACCTACGCAGAGCCCGTCGCAGGTCCGGACGACGGGCTGCGCTACGGAATATCCTGGATCGTGCCCTTCGAGCAGGGTGTCATGTTCAGCGCCGGCGGCGTCTACCAGTTCGACCGCTTCGCCCTGCCCGGCTGGTACTGGATCTCACTGCTCGGCGTGGCGCTGCTGCTGCTTGGTGGCTGGCTCTTCCCGGCGCAAGACGCGTCAGCGGGTACTGGCTCCGCGGCAGCGTGATCCCCGCATCCGCAGCACTAGCGCAGGAGGCCAGGCCGGCCTCGTCTCCGCAGTGCGTCCATGCTCGGTGGCGAGCGTAAGGACGACCGTTTAGACTCACGCGGTCACACTCCGGCAAAGAACCTGATGGCAAAGAAGCCGGCGCAACGCCGGTCGTGTTTGCATCGCAGCACACCCGAGGAGCCCCACCATGTCCGAAGTCAAGATCTATGAAGTCCCCGCTGACATCGCCGCCCGCGCGCACATCGACGAGGAGCGCTACCGCGCCATGTACCAGCGCTCGGTGGAAGACCCGGAGGGCTTCTGGGCCGAATACGCCGATGAGTTCGTGACCTGGTTTAAGAAGTGGGACCGGGTCATGGACTACAGCTATGACGCCGACAACCTCTACATCCGCTGGTTCGAAGGGGGCAAGCTCAACGTCTCCTACAACTGCCTGGACCGCCACTTGGACACCCGCGGCGACCAAACGGCCATCATCTGGGAAGGCGACGACCCGGCGGAGGACAAGCACATTACTTATCGCGAGCTACACGCCCAGGTCTGTAAGCTCGCCAATGCGATGAAGTCACGCGGCGTGCAGAAGGGCGATCGCGTGTGCATCTATATGCCCATGATCCCCGAGGCCGCCGTGGCGATGCTCGCCTGCACCCGCATCGGCGCCGTGCACTCCATTGTCTTCGGCGGCTTCTCGCCGGACTCCCTGCGCGACCGCATCCAGGACTCTGCATGCCGGCTCATCATCACGTCCGATGAGAGCGTGCGCGGCGGGCGGCAGGTGCCGCTCAAGAAGAACGCCGATCAGGCACTCGCCGATTGCCCGAGCATCGACACCTGCATCGTCGTCAAACGCACCGGGGGTGAGATCGCCTGGACCGAAGGCCGAGACATTTGGTACCACGACGCCTTGGCCGCCGCCGACGACGTCTGCGAGCCGGAGCAGATGGACGCCGAGGACCCGCTGTTCATCCTCTACACCTCCGGCTCCACGGGTAAACCCAAGGGCGTGCTGCACACCACCGGCGGCTACCTGGTCTTCGCCGCCATGACGCACAAGTACACCTTCGACTACCAAGATGGCGAGGTCTACTGGTGCACCGCCGACGTGGGCTGGGTCACCGGCCACACCTACATCGTCTACGGCCCGCTGGCCAACGGCGCCATCTCGCTCATGTTCGAAGGCATCCCCAACTACCCGGACATGTCGCGCTTTTGGCAGGTCATCGACAAGCACAACGTGGCGACGTTCTATACCGCGCCGACGGCCATCCGCGCCCTCATGCGTGCCGGCGAGGAGCCGGTCAAGCAGACATCACGCAAGAGCCTGCGCATCCTCGGCTCCGTCGGCGAGCCCATCAACCCAGAGGCCTGGGAGTGGTACCACAACGTCGTCGGCGACGGCCGCTGCCCCATTGTCGACACCTGGTGGCAGACGGAGACCGGCGGCCATCTGATCACCCCACTACCGGGCGCCACCGCGCTGAAGCCGGGCTCGGCGACGCGCCCCTTCTTTGGGGTCGTACCGGCACTGGTGGACGCCGCTGAGGGCACGCTGCTGGAGGACGCCGCCGAGGGTGCGCTGGTCATTACCCGACCCTGGCCGGCGCAGATGCGCACGGTCTACGGCGACCATCAGCGCTTCATCGACACCTACTTCAAGCAGTATCCGGGCTATTACTTCTCCGGCGATGGCGCCAAGCGCGACGCCGACGGCTACTACTGGATCACCGGGCGCATCGACGATGTGCTCAACGTCTCCGGCCATCGTCTGGGCACCGCCGAGATCGAATCCGCACTGGTCCTTCACGAAAGCATCGCCGAGGCGGCTGTCGTCGGCTATCCCCACGACATCAAAGGGCAGGGCATCTACGCCTATGTCACACCGATGGCCGGCGTCGAGCCCAGCGAGGAGCTGAAGAAGGAGCTGGTGAAGCTGGTGCGCACCGAGATTGGGCCCATCGCCACGGTGGATATCATCCAATGGGCGCCAGGGCTTCCGAAGACCCGCTCGGGCAAGATCATGCGCCGCATCCTGCGCAAGATTGCCGCAAACGAGGTGGAGGCCCTCGGCGACACCTCCACCTTGGCGGACCCGACCGTCGTCGATGACCTGATCGGGAACCGCGCCAACCAGTAAAACCTGGCACCGCGTCCAATGGCCGGCGGTGACACCTTGCGCCGCCGGGTCAAGGCGTCCAACGGCTGCACCACCCGCCGGCCCTGCTTGGCCGGACATTGCCGCGCCTCGGGCTCGCCAGCCGGGGGCCCATTATCCTATAAGGATGATAGGCTCGACCTCGCCGGGGCGCGGTTTCAATCCGAACCTAGCCCACCATGCCGCGCACAGGCCGCTGCCTTGCCGGCCCGGTGCGGACGGTCCTCTGGCTTGCGACATGGACCCAAGCGCAACGCACAACCCATCAGGAGCCCTCAGTCTTGCCATCTTTGCCGAGAGTCGGCGTCTACGTGGACGCCGAAAACATCCGCTATAACGGCGGCTATCAAATGCGCTATGACGTGCTGCGCGACTTTGCCGCACGCCAAGACGGCATTCTGCAGCGCCTCAATACCTACATCGCCTACGACGCTCAGCGCGCGGACGAGGACCCGGAATACAAGAAAAAGTCACGCGCCTACCAGCAAATGGTCCGCGACTTCGGCTGGAAGATCACGGTCAAGTATGTCCGGCGCTACACAGACGACGCCGGCAACGTCTCCACCAAGGCCAACGCAGACCTGGATATGGCCGTCGACGCCATGCTGCAGGCGGAGAAGCTGGAACAGGTCATCCTCGTGACCGGCGACGGCGATTTTCTGCAGGTGGTGGCCGCGTTGCAGAATCGCGGCTGCCGGGTGGAGCTCATTGGCTTCAAGAACGTGTCCAGGCAGCTCCAGCAGGAGGTGGACGCGTTCTGGTCGGGCTTCCTGATTCCAGACCTGTTGCCAGTATCCTATGAGCCGCGCAACGAATGGGGCATGCCTGGCTCCTGTGTGCGCGGCGTCTGCACCAAGTGGTTCCCCGACAAGGGCTACGGCTTCTTACGGTTCATGCGCCACATCTCACCAAACCTGTGGACGGTCGATCCGAGGGAACCGAGCTCTCCCTACGTGAGTGTCTTCTGCCATGCCAATGAGGTGGCCGAAGACGTCGCCGAAGAGATGCTGCTGAACCGCGAGACCATCTTGGAGTTCTATCTCGCCGAGAGCGAGCAGAAGGATAACGGGTTGGTGGCGCAGAATGTGCGGCTCGCCTTCGGCGTGAATCGCTGAAGCGCAGAGACTGGCCGGGCGAGGCTCCTGAATGTCCACCGAACAGGCCCACACGCTACCGAGCGGCCTAGCTCAACGCCTGGTACACGACAGCCTGCTCACGGAGGAGCAGGCTCAGCACGCCCACAGCGAGGCCGCGCGCCGCGACCAGTCCCTGATCCAGTACCTGGTGTCAGAGCGGGTGCTGGACAGCCGCAGCATCGCCATGGCCGCCTCCCAGGCGTTTGGCATACCGTTGTTGGATCTGGACGCCCTCGACCGCCAGACCATGCCCGTCGCGCTGGTGGACGACAAGCTGATCCGCAAGCACCGGGTCCTGCCCATCCACCGCCGCGCCAATCGGCTATTTCTGGCGGTGTCCGATCCCACCAACGACCGCGCGCTGGAAGACATCCGTTTCAATACGGGTCTGGCCACGGATGCCGTCCTGGTGGAGGAAGCGAAGCTCGCCGCCGCCATCGACCGGGCCATCGATGCCCAGGACGCCACCATGGCGGCGCTCTTGGACACCGACTTAAACACCCTCGCCTCCGCCAGCGACGACGGCCAGGCGCACAGCGGCACCGACTCCGATCTCAACGTCGATGACGCCCCGGTTGTGCGCTACGTCAACAAGGTGCTGGCGGACGCGATCGCCGCGTCGGCGTCGGACATCCATTTCGAGCCATACGAGCAGTACTTCCGAATCCGCTACCGCCAAGATGGCATGCTGCGCGAGGTGGCCAGGCCGCCGCTCAGCATCGCCGCGCGCCTGGTGGCGCGGCTCAAGGTCATGTCCCGCATGAACATCGCCGAGCGGCGCGTGCCCCAGGACGGACGCATCAAGCTCAAGCTCGGCCGCAGCGGCGGCATCGACTTCCGCGTCAACACCTTGCCGACGCTCTATGGCGAGAAGGTGGTGCTGCGCCTCCTGGACGCGAGCGCCGCCACCGTGGGCATCGATGAGCTCGGCCTAGAGCCGGAACAAAGGACCGCCTTCCTCGAGTGCATCAAGAAGCCCTACGGCATGATCCTGGTGACCGGTCCCACCGGCTCGGGCAAGACCGTCTCACTGTACACGGCACTGGATATCCTCAATGCCCCGGACATCAACATTTCCACCGTGGAGGACCCGGTGGAGATTCAGATGCCAGGCATCAACCAGGTCAACATGAACCCCAAGACGGGCATGACCTTTGCCGCCGCCCTGCGCGCGTTTCTGCGTCAAGACCCGGATATCGTCATGGTGGGTGAGATCCGCGATCTGGAAACCGCGGAGATCGCCGTCAAGGCCGCACAAACGGGCCACTTGGTGCTCTCCACCCTGCACACCAACGATGCGCCGCAATGCCTGACCCGCCTCGCCAACATGGGGGTGCCGCCCTTCAACATCGCCTCGTCCGTGCTGCTGATCATGGCCCAACGCCTGGTGCGCCGCCTGTGCGCGCATTGCCGCGAGCGCGACGACCTGCCCCCGGAGGCACTCATGACAGAGGGCTTCACAGAGGACGAAGTCGCTGCGGGTGTCACGGTGTATAAGGCCGTCGGCTGCGAGCGCTGTGTCGACGGCTACAAGGGCCGGGTCGGCATCTTCCAGGTCATCAAGGTGTCCCCCGAGATGGGCCGGCTGATCATGGCGGGCGGCAATGCCATCCAGCTGGCGGATCAAGCGAATAACGAAGGCTATGCCGACCTCCGCCGGTCCGGGCTGCGGAAGGTCAAGGCCGGCGTCACCAGCTTGTTGGAGCTCAACCGCGTCACCAAGGACTAGCGAGGCGATGCCTCAGACCGGCGAGCGACCGGGGGCGCTGGTGCGCCAGCGGGTGGTTCACTTGCCAGGGCCTAGGAGCGGTCTCGGCCCTCTGCGGTCAGCGGTTGCGGCTCGGCCCTCGGGCCTTCCCCGTACCCGTGGCTGGCACACGACGCCGCATGGAAGGTTTGACGCATCTGCAAACAGTTGGCGCGGTCACGCACCCTAGCGCCACACCACCGCCACACTCGAGCGCAGGGGGCCGCAGCCTCCCAGCCCGCAACCGTCGGGGCCCGCTCGGCAGCCCAAGACAACCGCCATGGCCTTGACCGCCGTCCGGAAATCCAAGACCGAGCAGACCCACGTCTTCACCTGGGAGGGTATCGACCGCCGGGGCAACCGCATCAACGGTGATCTGCGCGCGCCGAGTGTCGCGCTGGCGCGCGCCGAGCTGCGCCGCCAAGGGGTCAACCCGACCAAGGTGCGCAAGCAGGCACAGCCGCTCTTCGGCGGGGGCAAGCGTAAGATCACCAGCCAGGACCTGACGGTCTTCACCCGACAGCTGGCGACGATGATGGTCGCCGGTGTGCCCCTGGTGCAGGCCTTCGACATCATCGGCCGCGGCCACGACAACCCGGGCATGCAGGACCTGCTGCTTGCCATCAAACGGGACATCGAAAGCGGTACAGCCATGGCGAATGCCCTGCGCAAACATCCCCGCCACTTCGATGACCTGGTGTGCAACCTGGTGGCAGCCGGCGAGCAGGCTGGCGTACTGGACGTGCTGCTGGCCAAGATCGCGGCCTACAAGGAGAAGACGGAGTCCATCAAGGGCAAGATCAAGAAGGCCCTGTTCTACCCGGCGGCGGTTTTGCTGGTGGCCGTCGGTGTCACCGTTGTGGTGCTGTTGCTCGTCATCCCGCAGTTCAAGGTGATGTTCAGCAGCTTCGGCGCCGACTTGCCGGCCTTCACGCTGCTGGTGATCTCGCTTTCCGATATCCTGCGCGCGTACTGGTGGGCGGCAGCGCTCGCGCTCGGCGCCGCCGTCTGGGGCATCACCCAGCTATTTCGGCGATCACGCCAATTTCGCGTGTTGGTGGACCGAGCGTCGCTCAAACTGCCCATCGTGGGCGGCATCCTGAAGAAGGCCGCCATCGCCCGTTTTGCCCGGACCCTTGCCACGATGTTCGCCGCCGGCGTGCCCCTGGTGGAGGCCTTGGACTCGGTGGCGGGCGCCACCGGCAACAGCGTCTACAGCACCGCGGTGCAACAGATGCGCGAAGAGGTCGCCACGGGTCAGAGCCTCCACCTCACGTTGCGCCAGCGCAATCTGTTCCCGAACATGGTGGTGCAGATGACGGCCATCGGCGAGGAATCCGGCGCCCTGGACGAGATGCTCGCCAAGGTAGCCGATTTCTACGAAGAGGCCGTGGACAACGCGGTGGACGCCCTGAGCAGCCTGCTGGAGCCACTCATCATGGTGGTCATCGGCGGCCTGGTGGGCGGACTGGTGGTGGCCATGTACCTACCCATCTTCAAGCTCGCCGCCGTGGTCTGAGGCCCGCGGCGCAACTGCATCGAGGAGCAGGTTGAACAGGCCGCTCATCGATCGCTCGGGTCTGCGGCATCGCCTCGCCGGCCCCCTTGACCCACGCGCGGCTTTGCCGATGCGGCAAGGCCGTCATGAGTGCCGTTGTCGTCAGCGATGCCGCCATCCCGTAGCCGACCGCATGCCGGTTTGGCTGGCGGCCGCACATCATCTTGCCCCTGCCCGGATGGCTCTTTGACATGGACTACGCCACCACAGCCTTGCGCACCCTCACCGAGATGCCCGCGGTCGCACTCGTCGCCGCGCTGCTGCTCGGACTCATCGTGGGCAGCTTCCTCAACGTCGTCATCATCCGGCTGCCCCGCATCATGGAGCACCAGTGGCGGCAGGAGTGCGCGGCTTTGGCCGCCGTCGATGCCGAGTCGGGGCAATCGACCCCAGACGCCGCCAACGACGAACCGAGCGACCTGCCGGCGCTGGGCTTGTCACGTCCTGCCTCCCACTGCCCCGACTGCGGCCACCGCATCCGATTCTGGGAGAACATTCCGGTCGTCAGCTGGCTCGCCCTACGCGGACGGTGCAGGGCCTGCGGTGCGGCCATCTCCTGGCGCTACCCGGCAGTGGAAGTCCTGACCGCCCTGCTGTCGATGGAGGTGGTCTGGCAATTCGGCCCGACGCCCCAGGCCGCCGCCGCGCTGATACTCACCTGGGGGCTAGTGGCGCTGGCCTTCATCGACGCTGACACCCAGCTGCTACCAGACGACATTACCCTGCCGCTGCTCTGGCTCGGATTGCTCTTGAGTCTGTGGGGGCTATTCGTGGACAGCCATGCGGCCATCCTCGGCGCCATCGGCGGTTACCTCAGCCTATGGCTGGTGTTCCAGGGCTTCCGGATGGCCACGGGGAAAGAAGGCATGGGGCGCGGCGACTTCAAGCTGCTGGCACTGTGCGGCGCCTGGATGGGCTGGCAGCAGTTGCTGCAGATCGTGCTGGTGGCGGCGGTGCCGGGCGCCCTGTTCGGCCTCGCGCTGCTGGCCACGGGCCGCACGGAGCGTGAAACGCCCATTCCCTTTGGCCCATTCCTTGCCGTCTCCGCCTGGATCAACCTGCTGTGGGGAGCGGAGCTCACCACGGCATACCTGCGCTGGACCGGCCTTGGATAGACTGCCCGCCGCGCATCAGTCGGGCCGCGTTGATCAGCGGCGCCCCTTCGCAGTGGCCCTCACGGGTGGCATCGGCAGCGGCAAGAGCGCCGTGGCCCAGCACTTTTCCGAGCTCGGTGTCACGGTGGTCGACGCCGATGCCATCGCCCACGGCCTCACGGCCGCAGGCGGCGACGCCCTCGGCCCCATCAGCGTAGCCTTCGGAGCGGCCGTCCTTGCCGCAGACGGCAGCCTGGACCGCGCTGCAATGCGCCGGCAGGTATTCGCGGACGCCGCCGCGCGGCGCCGGCTGGAGGCCATCTTGCACCCGCTCATCCGCCAGCGTATGCAGGCTGCGTTGGCGGCGGACGCCGGGCCCTACGTCGTGCTCGCCATCCCGTTGCTGGTGGAGGCAGGCCAGACCGACATGGCCGATCGGGTCTTGGTGGTAGACGCACCAGAGGGCCTCTGTATCCAGCGCGTGGGCCAACGCAGTGGCCTGGAACCGGCGGAGGTCAAGCGCATCATCGCCAGCCAGGCGAGCCGTGACGAGCGCCTCTCGGTCGCCGATGACGTCATCGAAAATACCGGCGACCTCGCCGCGCTGGAACCCAAGGTCCGCGCCCTCCACGCCCGCTATCTGACCCTCGCCGCGGCGGGTAACGCGCCCCGCTGACGTGCACCGACAAGGTCGCTCCCGTCGCGGCCGCCAGCGCGCGCGCCGGCCCGGGTAGAATGCGCCGGCATGGATGACGACTACGCCGCTTCCCTGCGTCTCACCCTGCTCGGCGCGGTGAGTGGTCTGCTTGCGGCCCTGGTCGTGCTCGCCTTTCGCGGCGCCATTGAATGGGGACAATGGCTGTTGCTGCCCGCCGCCAGCGGCGACGGCTACGAGCTGCTATCGCCCGCTGCCCGCCTGGCGCTGCCGCTGGGCGCGGGCTTGCTGCTCGGCGTCGCCTTTGATCTCCTGCCACGCCACCGACGGGACGTGGGCGTTCTCCACGTCTTGAAGCGCCTCCAGGCCCCGGGCCGGGAGCGCCTGCCGCTGAGCAACATGCTGGTGCAGTTCCTCGGCGCCGTCGTCGCCATCGTCGGCGGGCATTCCGTCGACCGCGAAGGCCCTGCGGTCCACCTGGGGGCGGGTAGCGCGAGCTTCGTCGGCGCGCGGCTCGGCTTGGACGCAGAACAAGAGCGCACCCTGCTGGCGGCCGGCGCCGCGGCGGCCATCGCCGCCGCCTTCGACACGCCGTTGGCCGGCGTCGTGTTCAGCATCGAGGTGCTGCGCATCCGCTACCAGGTGAGCCGCTTCTTGCCGGTCATCGTCGCCGCCGTCACGGGTGCCATGGCGAGCCGCATGTTCGCGCTGCAGGACACGGGCTTTCCGGTGGTGCCCGAGTACTTGGGCTCGCACTGGGAGCTCGTCGCAATCCTGCTGCTCGGCGGCGGCATCGGGCTGCTGGCGGTGGCCTTTTCTGCGCTCGCCGCCCGGCTGCTCAGGCACACCGGAGGCTGGCCCTGTAGCCTCGCCTTCTCCGTGGCCGGTCTGCTCACCGGCGTGCTGGCGCTGTGGACGCCGGAAATCATGGGCATCAGCTACGACACCCTGGCGCTCATGTTGCTGGGTGAGGCTCAGCTGACGCTGGTGCTGCCCTTGGTGGCCACCAAGCTCATCGCCACCGCAACGAGCATCGGCCTGCGCGTGCCCGGCGGACTCATTGGACCGACGTTGTTCATCGGCGGCGCCGCGGGTTCCACGATCGGGCTCTTGCTCGCCGAGGTGGGCGCCGAGCAGGCTGCCTCATCGGGGTTCTATGCCACCATCGGCATGGCAGCCATGATGGGCGCCAGCCTGCGGGCGCCGCTGGCAGCCCTCACGGCACTGCTGGAGCTCACCGCCAACCCGAACATCATCCTGCCCGGCATGCTCGCCGTCGCCTCCGCCGAATTGGTGAGCCGCTCCCTGCGCGGCGAACGCTCCGTCTTCGATCTATTACTGAATGAACAGCGTTGGACTACAAGAGGCGACTGAATTTACGGTTTCGACCATTTCCCGACCCCAGCCAATTGATTTTTGCCGGCAGCCAAAGCTAGGTTTCCGTGTACATGCTTCGCGGCGTCTCGCAGCGGGAGCATGTTTTCACATCCAAGCGACAGGAGATCACTGCCATGGGCAACCCTCAAAACCGCCGCATCGCCATCATCGCCCTCGCCGCCACCATGCTGCTCGGCGCACACACCACCGCCACGGCCGTCGAATGCAAGGGTATGGAAAAGCAGGTGTGCGAGCAGAACATCGCCCAGTGCAGCTGGGTGGAGCCTTACACGCGCAAGGACGGCGTCGCGGTCAGCGGCCACTGCCGCAAGAAGCCCGGCAAGAAGTCGAGCAGCGCGGATAGCTGATCGGCACCATGCGCCGGCGCCCCGTCGAGGACGAAGGCCTGGGGCGCCGGGCTACCCTCCAGTCAAAGCCGGGATCGGATCAGTCGGGAGACCCACGCCCACCCACGAAGTCCGCAACGCGTTGCCCCTCCCCGAAGTCCAGCGTCCCCTCATAAATCGCCCGCCCGGTGATGGCGCCGATGATGCCCCCGCCGCTATCGCCCCCGGCCACCGCGGCAAGCGCACGCACGTCCTCGAGGCTGGTGATGCCGCCAGAGGCAATCACGGGCACGGCGATGGCCGCCGCAAGGCGTGCCGTGGCCTCCACATTGGGGCCGGTCAGCATGCCGTCGCGACCGATGTCGGTGTAGACAATGGCCGAGACGCCGTCGCCTTCGAAGCGGCGTGCGAGCTCGTCCACCCGGTGGTCGGTGACCACGGCCCAACCGTTGATGGCCACCTGCCCGTCCTTGGCGTCCAGCCCGACGATGATGTTGTCCGGGAAGGCGCGGCAGGCGCGGGCGACGAAGGCAGGCTCCTTGACCGCCTGGGTGCCGATGATGCACCAGGCAACCCCAGCGTCCAGATAAGCCGCGATGGTGCGCTCGTCCCGGATGCCGCCACCTACCTGGATGGGCAGTTCCGGATAGGCCGCCGCGATGGCGCGGATGGCCTCACCATTGACAGGCTCGCCAGCAAAGGCGCCGTTCAGATCCACCAGATGCAGCCGACGGGCACCGGCATCGCGCCAGCGCCCGGCAACGGCGACGGGGTCATCGCCGAACACCGTCTCGTCATCCATGCGGCCCTGGCGCAGGCGCACGCACTTGCCGTCTTTCAGGTCGATGGCGGGGATGAGGAGCATGCGCGGGGATCTCGGTCGATGGGGTTTAAAGGATGCGGGAAGGGCCAAGGGCCAAGGGCCAAGGGCCAAGACGGGCTTGCCGCGGAGCGGTACCGTGAAACAAGCCTGTCAGCGCGTTCTCGGCCACGGCGCTCGAAAAACGTAAAACAGACGCGCTACAGCGAGCCCTTAGTCGACGGCATGGCATCGTCGCTGCGCGCGTCCCGCTCCACAGCCATCCGCAACGCCCGGCCGAAGGCCTTGAAAATGGTCTCCGCCTGATGGTGGGCGTTGATGCCGCGCAGGTTGTCGATGTGCAGCGTCAGCGCGGCGTGGTTGGTGAGCCCTTGGAAGAACTCCCGCAGCAGATCCACGTCGAAGCCGCCGATGAGGGCCCGAGTGTAGTCGACGTTGTAGGTCAACATGGGCCGCCCGGAGAGGTCCACGACGACCCGCGACAGGGCCTCATCCAGCGGCACATAGGCGTGGCCATAGCGGCGGATGCCGCGCTTATCGCCAAGGGCCTGCGCCAGTGCCTGCCCGAGGGTGATACCGACATCCTCCACGGTGTGGTGGGCGTCAATGTGCAGGTCACCCTGGGCGGTCACGTCGAGATCGATCAACCCGTGGCGGGCGATCTGGTCCAGCATGTGCTCCAGAAAGGGCACGCCGGTCTGGAAGCGGCCGCGGCCGCTGCCGTCCAGATCCAGCGTGACGTGGATCTGGGTCTCGAGGGTATTGCGCTCGACCTCTGCGATCCGGTGCGGCGCGGGTGGTTGGACAGTGTTGCTGTTCATCGGCAAAGGGCCTGCTTTCCAATACGCGCATTTAATCACAGCGCGCGCGGCGCCCGCACGCGGCCGCATCCCTCGAGCGAACGTCCACAACACAGCCTGAAACGCGGCAACGCAGGCGCCGCATCCGACCGCGGCCATCGACAACACCGCGTCGCGGCGCTGGGGGGGCCGGTCAGCGCAGGTGCCGACCAGCTCCGGCCACTGTTGTTTTGCTGCCTTTCGCCAGGTCGATTGGGCGAGTATGAACGGCGCGCCCACGCACCGACGAGCACTTGGACATGAGCAACACCTGGTGCATCGATTGCCCCGAGACCCTCCCCGAGGCCCTGCCTAGGTCACGTGCGGAGTTTGAGCGCGTGACGCATCTGGCCATGGCCGCCGAACTGTTCGGGACCGGCGACCTCAAGGCGAGGCGCGTCGCCCGCCGCAGCGCCATCCCGATGACGGGCTCCCTTGGCATGCTTCCCACGCCAAACGACGCGGGAAGCTCGACTCGATGGCCGACGCCATCGAGCGTATCCGCCGTCATGGACGTTGGCTCGCCGACGACGTCGTCGAGCGTGCACTGGCCCTGGCTGGGGCGTGACCCGGCAGTCGCGACCCTGTCCTTTGCGCACGTGGCACAAGGAACAAGCAATTGTCCTCTGGCAATCTCGCTGCAGGGCACGTTCGCGTGGCCAAGGCAGCTGACCGCCATGGATCAAGCCTGCCCCAGGATGCCAGCGAGGGCAGCGTCGGCAAAGCTACGGGAAACAGACCTTCGTAGGCACAGAGGTCACCGGCAGTTATCGACCCTTATGTAAAGCTTTACATAAGGGTCGTAAGCCGCCGGTCCGGCCGGCGGCGGCGCGTGTCCGGAGAGGGACCTTAAGCTGACGTGAACCGTCGGTCGCCGATAGGCGGCTGTCGGCCACTTACCGTCACTGGCCTCTCGGACGAGAGCGTCTGATTAATCCAACAGACCGGGCATTGAATTCCCTAGCCCCCGGATGCGCACCTGCTCGGTGAGCGCGGCGATGGTTGCCGGCGTCAGTGCCCGGCCGTCGGGACGAGCGCCCGAGGTCATCAGCGCCTCGACGACGACCGCATGATTCAGCGCCCCGGCGCCGAGGCCATGCCGTCGGAGAGGGCGAGGAAAAGGTCGGACAGGCAGGCGGTGGTGACGGCGGCCTTCTGCCCTGCAAGCACGCGGGACCAGGCGCTCGGCTGGATCATGCGCGGTGCATGGCTCGCGCCC
>CAZGCI010000057.1:0-27128 GCA_964524185.1 uncultured Thiohalocapsa sp.
AGCCGGCTTGCAGGATCAATCACTTCAGGCAGTTACAGACTGCGCAAATGGCTCACAGTTGCTGCGCCCTCGTTGCAACACCGAGTCTGGTCGCAACGGGTGATCGCCTGCGGGCCTTCGCCGCCCGCGGCGTACCTCAAACGCGGACTATTCGAGCACCGGCTGGACAGCTCGCGAGCGTTACCGTCTAATTCCGAGGCATGGCCACCGCGCACACACCACGGGCTCAATCGCTGACCGGCGGCCCGCAGCGCGACGGTGCCCAGCTGCGCGCCGTGGCACGGACCGTCGCATTGGTCAACGCGGGCAGCCGGCTGATTGGGTGCCGCGCGGCGGTGCCGCGGGTCACCTTCGACCTCCGCGGGCAGTCGGCTGGACAATTCCGAGTCGACAAACGCGGCGGGGCACACATTCGGTACAACCCCACGTTGCTGGCCCGCTACGAAGCAGACTTCTTAGCCCAGACAGTGCCGCACGAGGTGGCCCATTACCTGGCTTATCTGCGCTTCGGCCGGCGCATCCGCCCGCACGGCGTTGAGTGGCAACGGCTCATGCAGGGGCTCGGCGCCAATCCGACGCGCTGCCATGACTTCGACGTCACCGGTCTCAAGGCGCGGCAACTGCGCCAACATCGATATCATTGCGACTGTGGCGAGCATGCGCTCACGAGTATTCGCCACCAGCGCATCCTGCGCGGGGCAAGCTACGTGTGCCGCGTCTGCGGAGAGGCGCTTCGGCCCGGCGGCCCGCCGGCTGCCGATGCGAAAACTTGAGGGCGCCGTCCCCACCCATCAGGCGGCGGGCAAGCAGGACCGAGACAGACTATGCTGCGGAGTATTCAGACCTTCTTCAACACCCACCTGGCACGCCCCGGCGAGCGAGCACCCGAGGCAGCCGCGGATGCGGTCCGTCGCGCCGCGGCGGCCGTCCTGCTGGAGCTGCCCCAGACGGACCAGGCGCCACCGGGTATCGAGCAGGGCACCGTCTTGGCGCTGGTGCGTGACTGCTTCGGCATGACGTACTCCCAAGCTGAGGCGTTAATCGGCTGTGCCGAGGCGGAGCGCAAGGCCGGCGCAGACGCGTCGCAGTTTACGGCGCTGATCAACGATCACTACACGCCCGAGGACAAGGCCAGCTTGGTGATGGCGCTCTGGGAAGTCGCTCACGCCGAAGCGCGTCTCGGTCGGCACGAAGACTACCTGGCGCAACAGCTCGGCGACTTGCTTGGCGTGCCGGCCGAGGTCTTTGCCGAAGCCAAGCTGGCAGCCGAACGCGGCGCAGCCTCAGGCGACGACTGAAAGCCCGCAACGCAGTCCCTGCCCTGCCTTGCAAACGCGCTCCGGTGCGCTCCCGGCGAGCGGAGCGTTGATCATCCACCAGAGTCGCTCCCCCAAAGTCGTCCGACCAGAGTCGCTCCCCTAGGGTCAGCCCCAGACGCGACGAGCCAATCCCAATCATGCCTGTAGACGGAGACCTCCATCATGAGCACCCACGCCTCTGATCCACTGCGACCCACCCCCGCCGTCTTCGGCGAGCTCGAAAAGAACTGGGGCTGGCTCTTGCTATTCGGCATTGCGTCCATCGTGCTCGGCACGCTGGGTCTTGGCATGACCTTCCTGCTCACCGAGATCTCGGTGGTCTTCTTTGGGGTGCTGCTGGTGGTCGGCGGTGTCTTTCAGCTCTTAGACGCCATCAAATGTCGGGGCTGGAAGAGCATCGCCTGGCATGTGCTGATCGCGCTCCTCTACGTCGGGACGGGCCTACTGATGGTCCTTCACACCGAGCTCGCAGCGCTGTCCCTCACGCTCATCATTGCCTACGCGCTCATCGCCATCGGCATACTCCGGGCGATCATGGCCTTCCAGATGCGCCCGGCGAGCGGCTGGTGGTGGCCCCTGGTGGCGGGCGTCGTCTCGGTAGTGCTCGGTGTGCTCATCCTGCTGCAGTGGCCGGCGTCTGGCTTCTTCTTCATCGGCCTCTTCATCGCCATTGAGCTCATCTTTCACGGCTGGGCCTACCTGTTTGTCGCGTTGGCGGCCCGCGGTGCCGCCAAGTCGCACGCGTCAGAAAGCGCCGAAAGCGCTAAGAGTTCCTTAGACCTATGAGCGGTGCTCCAGGGACGACTCCACGGCGGCACCTCGAGCGATGAGCCACAGGCCGCGCCTGCCGGCGGAGTGGGAGCCACAGCATGCCGTGTTGCTGACCTGGCCACATGCGGCGACGGACTGGGCGGCACAGCTCGCCGCCGTCGAGGCGGTGTATCTGCAGATCAGCGCGCGGGTCACCCGCCGGCAGCGGCTTCTGGTCGTGTGCAACGACACCGACCACCGCAGGCGGGTAGAGCGGCAACTCGCTGCCGCGGGCATCGCACCCGCAGCCGTGACACTTGGCGTCGCCCCAAGCAACGACACCTGGGCCCGCGACCACGGACCAATCACCGTCCTCGACGGCAACGCCCACCCGCAGTTGGTGGATTTTCGCTTCAACGGTTGGGGCGGCAAGTATGCAGCCGATCTCGATGACGGCATCACCGCGCGCCTGCACAGCGATGGGTGGCTGGGTGACACGCCGCTGGTGTCGAGCCCCCTGGTGCTGGAAGGGGGCGCCGTGGAGACCGACGGCCAGGGCACCCTCCTCGCCGTGCGGCGCACCCTTGTGGATCCGGCGCGCAATGCGGGCTGGGATCAGGCGCGCATCGAAGCCGAGCTAGCGGCGCAACTTGGCCTCACGCGCTACTTATGGCTCAGCGAAGGCCAGCTCGACGGGGATGACACCGACGGACACATCGACACGCTGGTGCGCTTCTGCTCACCCACCACGCTTTGCCACGTCACAGCACATGCGATGGCCTCAGCCGCGGAACGCAATGCCCTCGCCGCCCTGGCGCGCGCCCTCGCGGCGCTGCGACGCGCCGACGGACGAGCCTACCGGCTGATTCCCCTACCGGCACCCGCGCCCATCCATGACAGCGCCGGGAATCCGCTCCCGGCGAGCTACGCGAACTTCCTCATCATCAATGGCGCCGTGCTGATGCCCGGTTACGGCGACCCCGCAGATGCCATCGCTGCGGAGCGCCTCCAGGCGTGCTTTCCGGGGCGCGCCATCGAGGTGGTGGACTGCAGGGCGCTCATCCGACAAGGCGGCAGCCTCCATTGCATCAGCATGCAGCTCCCAGCTGGTGTTGCCCTCGCGCGGCTCAGTCAGCCGCTGCGCAGCAGCAGCCGTCGGTGGGCCTTGCTGAGCTCGAGCTGCGTTTGCTTGACGGTGCCAAGGGACGCTAGGAATCCCCACAAGCACGAGCCTGTGCAGACGCACTGACGCGATCACCTGCCCCGTTTGGGCTCAGGGGACGATCTCGATGGGCGTGCCGTCGCGCACATAGCGCCAGATCTCGTCCACGGCCATGTTCGAGACGGCGATGCACCCCTGCGTCCAGTCCTCGCCGCGCACCGCGTCGCGGAGTTCCGGGAAACGCATGCGGCGGGGCTCCCCGTGGATCATGATCGCCCCGCCTGGGTCCCAACCCCTGCGCGCGGCTTCGAGGCGGTCCTGGGGGTTTGGATAGGAGATATGCAGTGCCTTATAGAAGTTACTGCGAGCGTTACGGCCGGTAATGCTGTAGCGCCCCTCCGGTGTGCGGTTGTCGCCCTGGCGCTGCTTGTGGCCTTCCGGCGCGATGCCGAGGCTGACGCGATAGGTACGAAACGGCTTGCCGTCGCGCATCAGATAGAGCCGGCGCTGGCCCTTATTGACCAGAATCTTATCGGCGACAGCGCCGGCACGCGGCGCCGGCACAGCGGCCTCTTGCGCGCGCCGGGCGGCACCGGCGGGCAGCACGGACATGGCCGCGACGGAGCCCGTGAGACACACGGCCAAGCCGAGCCCGGTGGCGGCACGCTGCAGAACGGAGCACATGTTTGGGAGTCCTAGGTGGTTAAACGGGGTCTAATGGATGAAATGCGCGGAGTTTTCCACACCGTTGCTGTCGGCGTCCCAAGCCTTCGCAGCACCGCGGCACAGCGAGCCGAAGGCAAGCAAACCGATGGCGCAGCAGGGACGCCGCCACCACCGGGACGAGCGCTGGTTCAGGCGCGCGTCAAGTATGCTCTAAAGCCCCACAGAGGCCCATGATGAAAGCCCTGCCAGAGTTGATCTGCGTCTTTGCCGGACAGCCGCGCACGAGAGTAGCGTAGGCCCGAACCACTAATAAGGAGGCTTCCCATGGCACGCATTCTCATTCTGGGCGCAGGCATTTCCGGACACACTGCCGCCCGTTACCTCGGCAAGTGGGTTGGCAAGGAGCACGAGGTCACCGTCGTTTCCCCAAACGCCACGTGGAACTGGATCCCATCCAACATCTGGGTCGGCGTCGGTGAAATGACCGAGCAGCAGGTCACCTTCGAGCTCGAGCCCGTTTACCGCAAGATCAACGTCAAATTCCACCAGGCCCGGGCCATCTCCATCCATCCGGACGGCGGCGGTGAGCTGGCGGAGCCGCATGTGCTGGTGGAGTACACGGACCCGGCGCGCAGCGGCGAGAGCGCCGCCCTGCCCTTCGACTACCTCATCAACGCCACCGGCCCGAAGCTCAATTTCGGCGCCACACCGGGGCTTGGTCCAGACGGTGGCTACACCACCTCGGTCTGCACACCGCAGCATGCCCTACACGCCAACGAGCAGCTGCAGGCAGCCGTCGCAGCCATGCAGCAAGGCGCGCCGAAGACCTTCGTCATCGGCACCGGCCATGGCATGTGCACCTGCCAGGGTGCGGCCTTCGAGTACATCTACAACGTCGACTACGTGCTGCGGGAGGCCGGCGTACGCGATAAGGCACGGCTGGTGTGGATCAGCAATGAGTACGAGCTCGGCGACTTCGGCATGGGCGGCGTGCACGTCAAGCGCGGTGGTTACATCACCAACGGCAAGGTGTTCGCCGAGTCGCTCATGGTGGAGCGCGGCATTGAGTGGATTGTGCGTGCCGCGGTCAAGCGGGTGGAGCCCGGCAAGCTCACCTATGAGGTTCTGGACGGCAGCGAGCATGAGCTCGCCTTCGACTTCGCGATGTTGATTCCTCCCTTCGCCGGGCAGCCGCTCAAGGCGTACGCCGCCGACGGCGCCGACATCACCGAGGAGCTGTTCGCGCCCAACGGCTTCATGAAGGTGGACGCCGATTACACGCCGAAGCCCTACGAGGACTGGAGCAAGGCGGACTGGCCACGGACGTACCAGACGCCGAAGTACGACAACATCTTCGCCATCGGCATCGCCTTTGCACCGCCGCACCTCATCAGCAAGCCGATGAAGAGCGCCAATGGCACACCCATCAACCCGGCACCGCCGCGCACAGGCATGCCGTCAGCGGCCATCGGCAAGGCCGTCGCTGAGAACATCCGCGATCGGCTGAACGGTGCAACGGAGTTTGCGCACACGGCTTCGATGGCGGAAATGGGCGCCGCCTGCGTCGCCTCCACCGGCTTCGACATCTTCAAGGGCACGGCTGCGACCATGACGGTGTTCCCGGTGGTGCCGGACTACGAGACCTATCCAGACTACGGCCGTGACATGGACCTCACCTTCGGCGAGATCGGCCTCGCCGGGCACTGGATGAAGTACATCCTGCACCACGTATTCATGTACCAGGCGAAGCTGCGCCCCGGCTGGTCGGTGTTGCCGGACTGAGTCCCGCCATCCGGCACCCGCACGCCGTTGCCGTCACCCCGAACCTGGGCGAACGGATGACAGGGGCGAGCGGGCACGGCACGCCGTCAGGTCGGCGGCCCCGAGGCCGCAGGGCGCCGATACCAGTCCCCGGTCGCAGCACGCCCTTTCAGTCTACCCAGCGTCTCATCCAGAGGTCCGTCCATGTCCACAGAGACCCTCACCGCAAAACCGAAGAACAAAGAGCCCTACCAACAAGCGTACTACCCACCGGTACCGACCCCCTTCACCCGCTGGATGCGCACCAGCGTGGTCTGGCAGTTCCTGCGCTTCTGGGTCATCAACTTCAAGATTCTGCGGCTGTTGCTGAAGTCCCACCACTAAGCGGCACTGAACCTCACCAGACCAACTGGCTGACGTGCCCAACGCCCTCAAATCGCAAGCGGAAAAGACACTTGCAAAGACGCTGACGCGGTCAACTGCGTTTTTCAGGGTCACGCCTGCCGAGAGCCGCGAACAGGTTCATGGCGGTGGCCAGGGATGGCCCCACTCCAGCCTCAAAAGAGCAATCGACCGCTACAAAGCGTCATTCAGTGCCTGTGCCGATGGGGTTGCGGTGGTTCCCCACCGGCGTCACCCCCCGTGAGGTGCCCTAGGGCCGCGAGGGCAGCCCCCCGTTCGCGACCCTCGCTAAACCCAGCCGGATCCGGCACACGCCGGCGCCCGGCAGACGCAGGGGCTCACCGGTTGAGCCACCGCGTGCTGCAAACTCATCTTCGTAGATTGCTAGGCAGCGGGAACGGTGCGCAACCTGGCGGTCGCGCACCCTACGGCGGCCAGGTAAGACCCCATGGCATCACTGCCGACCAGGAGATCCGCCATGCCCCGCTCACACACCGCCCAGCACCAAGCGCAGCTGCAGTTGGAGCCGCACCGCTCGCCCCAGCGCGCGCAGCCCATTCAGCTCCAGCGCAGTAGCATAGCCGGTTTTCGACACCACGCGGCCCCGCAGCTCTGGCCCGCGCTTGCGCGATCTGCGCCGCTGACGCTGACGCGGGAGGCCGACAATCCGCACGACCCCAACGCGGTGGCCCTGTGCTGGCGCGGGCGCAAGCTCGGTTATCTGCCGCGCGGCGAGAACCTGGTCGCAGCACGTCTGCTGGACCGGCACCGTCACTTGAGCGCCCGCATCGCGCGCCTGGACGCAGCCGCCGAGCGCAATGCGCGCATCAGCATCGAAATCCTACTGGTGTGACGGGCAGCATGCGCACGGGCCCCGGCGCTCCCACGGACATACGTCCGCAACCAAGCCTCAAGCGGTGGGCGCGCCCGGCGCAGGCGGCGGCGTCGGCGCGGCCGCCTCAGCCGGCACCGGCTCGAGCGCCGGTGGTGCCACCTCGCCGAGCCAGGCGAGGAACAGCTCATAGCCCAGGGCCAGGATCACGGCACCGACGAAGAGCCCGATGATGCCCGCAGCAATGAAGCCGCCGATGGCGCCGATGAAGATCACCGGCATGGGCACGGTCACACCGCGGCCGAGCAACATGGGCTTGAGCACGTTATCGATGGTGCCGACAAAGATCGCCCAGACCGCAAAAAGCACCGCAGTGGTGAGGCTTGCCGTGTAGAACAGGTAGAGCATCGCCGGCAAGAGCACCGGAAAGGCGCCGATCTGCACCACCGCGAGCAGTAACGCCACCAGCGCCCAGAGGCCGGCCATGGGGACGCCGGCGGCGAGCATACCGAGGCCCGCCAGCACGGCCTGAATCAATGCCACGCCGAGGATGCCGCGGGAGACGCTGCGCACCACCGACTCACCGAGCCGCACGAAGCTGATGCCGCGCGCGCCCGCCAGCCGCCAGCCGATGGCATCCGCCGCACGCCGGCCCAGCGCACTCTGCGCCAACAACACCCCAGCGATGAGGATGGCCAGCACGAAGTGCAGCAATCCGGCGCCCGCGCTGGTGGCCAGGTGCAGCAACCAACCGCCCAGCGCCTTCAGCTGCGGCTCCAGACGCCTGAGCGCAGCTTCCAGATTCGTCGAGGCTTCCCGCCACAACGACTCGATTTCTGCGCCAAACAGCGGCACGGCGCTCAGGTCAGGCGGCGGCGGGATCGCGACATCTCCGGTCTCGAAGCCCTGCGTCAGCCACTCAGCGCCCTGCACCACCGTCCCGCTCAACAGGGCCCCCGGCAGCAGCAGTGCCAGCAGGGCGATGACGACAAACACCACCGATGCAGCCATGCGGCGACCAGCCAGCAGGCGCAGCAGGCGCTCATAGGCCGGCCAGGAGGCCACCGCCAGGATGATGCCCCAGGCGATGGGCACCAAAAAGGGCTCCATGATGCGGTAACACAAGAGCAGGAGCGCCGCGAGGACGCCGATGCGGATGGCCGCCTCCACCATCGGGTCCGGGGTCCGGACGCGGTCCGGCTCCGGCTGCGGGGGCTCGGCGCTCGGCGAGCTGGCAGACGGCGCACCAACATCAGCCTTGGCGCCAACTCGGTCGGCGGTTTGGACGGCGGTTTGAGCCTCGGGCATGACGGGGCATGCTCCCTGTCGTTGGGTTGGCCGAGCGGTCCCGACCTGAACCCCTCAGCGCAGCGGTGGATGTTGGTCACGTCCGGCTTCGGGCGCCGCCGAGGGGGCCTTGTCCGATGCCTCAGCAGCGGTCGGCGGCACGGGATCGTAGCCCGAATCGCCCCAGGGATGACAGCGCGCAATGCGCTTGATGGCCAACCAGCTGCCGCGGGCCAGACCATGGCGCGCAAGCGCCTGCAGCGTGTAGTCGGAGCAACTGGGCAGAAACCGGCAGCGGGGACCAATCAGCGGCGAGATGAGGTACTGATAGACCTTGATCAGCAGCACCAACGGCGCGATGGCCAGCCGCCGCGGCCATCGCGGCCGCTGCGGGGCTGCCGGGGTGCTCGTCATGGCGCCGTCAGTGCGCCGGGCCGGCGTCGGCGCTGCTGCCGAGCAGGCCTTGGCGCTGCACAAACTCCACCACCGCATCCAAGCCTTCCCGGGTGCGCAGGTTGGTGAACACGAAGGGGCGCTCGCCGCGCATGCGCCGGGCGTCCCGCTCCATCACTGCCAACGACGCACCCACGTGGGGGGCGAGGTCGATCTTATTGATCACCAGGAGATCTGACCGCGTAATGCCGGGTCCGCCCTTGCGCGGAATCTTCTCGCCCCCGGACACGTCGATGACGTACAGGGTCAGGTCCGCCAGCTCCGGACTGTAGGTGGCCGCCAGGTTATCGCCGCCGCTCTCGATGAAGACCAGGTCCAACGCTGGAAAGCGCGTCTGCAGATCCTCCACGGCGGCGAGGTTCATGGAGGCGTCTTCGCGGATCGCGGTATGCGGACAGCCGCCCGTCTCCACACCGACGATCCGGGCGGCTTCGAGCGCCTCGGAGCGGATCAGAAACTCGGCATCCTCGCGGGTGTAGATGTCGTTGGTGACCACGGCAATCTCATATTGACCACGCAGGCGCTTGCAGAGTGCATCCAGCAGTGCCGTCTTGCCGGAGCCGACGGGGCCGCCGACGCCGACGCGGAGGGGGTTGTTGGTCGTCATGGGCTCAGGAACGAAAGAGTCGGGTGTATTGCCGCTCGTGGGCGGCGCTGGCGATGGCGAGTGCCGGACTCGACGCACCGATGGCATGGTCGCCGAGGCCGAGCGCCTGGTCCACCACCGCCGGAATCTGCCCGGCAAGACGGGCCAGCATGCACTGGCCGTCGGTCTGCCCCAGCGGCACCAGCTTGATCGTAGCGAGCACCAGGTTCTCCACCCAGGCGAAGGCGAGCCCGCCCAGGGCGTCGGCCGGCGGGATCTCCCAGCGCACGGCGGCGAAGGCGAAGCCCGCGGTCTGGCTCTGCACCAGCACGTCCCGCCAGTGGGTGCTGCCGGCAAGGCCCCAGGCGCGCAGCAGATCCGCCATCGCCCGTCCCCGCTGGCGCTCCTCGGCGCGCAGCTCGGCGGTCTCGCGGGCGGCGAGCAGCAGCGCCGTCCAAGCCGCGAGCGCATCACGGTCGTCGGCGGCCACCGCCGCCATCATGCGGCTGGCTACGGGCAGGTCCAAATAGGCCAGTGTGCCCTGAAGTTCACCGGTGAGCCACCGCTCGGCATCGCCGGCGTCCGAGACCCACCCCGCCTCCACCGCCCATTCCAGACCCTGCGAATAGGTGAAGGCGCCCACCGGTAGCGAGGGGCTCACCAGGTGCAGGAGGCGCGCCAACGCGGGCGCCACCTGCGGCGCCGCGTCAGTGGTGGCCGTGTGGGCCATGTGCGTGCGTCTGCCCATGCCCGCCGCCGTAGGCGCCGGGCTCCGGCTGAAAGGGCGCCTCGACATCGCTGACCGCGAGCCCGAGGCCGCGCACCATCTCCTCCAGCACATGATCCCGCAGCCAACGGAGTCGGCCGGGCTCGATCTGCAACGCCACATGCCGATTGCCAAGGTGGTAGCAGGCCCGCGCGAGCAGCAGCGGGTTGTCGCTCTCGGCGCAGGAGAGCGGCTCGGGTGCGGCCACGATGCGCACCACCAGGCCCCCTTCACCACCCAGCAGGTCGCCGTCGCGCAGCACCTCGCCGCGGGGCAGCAGGATGCCCACCTCGCGACCGTCGTCCAAGCGGATACGCTGACGGGAGCGACCGCGCTGGTCAAGCGTCAGGTGGGCGACGGCGCTCCCCTCGCCGCCGTCGGGCACGCGCCGCGTCAGCATGGGCAGAGCGTTCTCAGGCATCGCCGGAGTCGCTTCGGTGCGCGCGGATGACGGCGACATCGCCGGGCAGGTCATCGAGGTGATGTCCGACGACAGCGCCCACGGCGGCCGGATCAGCCGCCTGATCGCCGCGCACCGACATCGTGCGGTTTCCAACCCTGTCGCTTAGCACCAACTCCGGCTCCTTTGGGGCCCAACCGCAGCGGAGCCGACCGGCAGCGCGACCAGGGCTCGGTGGTTGTGGGGCTCACCGAGCCAATGGTCGCAGACGCTGTGGGAGGCCACGTCCACCGCCGCCTAGATGGCGTTAAAACAGAAAATAGCGCTGCGCCATCGGCAGCACGTCCGCCGGCTCGCAGGTGAGGAGCTGCCCGTCGGCGCGTACTTCGTAGGTCTGCGGGTCGACCTCGATGTTGGGCTGCCAGGCGTTGTGGACCATGTCGGCCTTGGTGACCTGGCGCACGTCCCGGGCGACGCCGATGAGTCGCTTCAGGTTTAGCTTTTGCGCCACCGCATCCTGCATGGCCCAGGCGGAGACGAAGGTCATGCAGGTCTGGCCCACCGCACGGCCGAAGGCCGCAAACATGGGCCGGTAATGCACCGGCTGCGGCGTCGGGATGGAGCCATTGGGGTCGCCCATGGCGGCGGCGGCGATGAGCCCGCCCTTGATAATCAGGCTCGGCTTGGTCCCGAAGAAGGCTGGCCGCCATAGCACCAGGTCGGCGAGCTTGCCCACCTCGACGCTGCCCACCTCATGCGAGATGCCATGGGTGATGGCGGGGTTGATGGTGTACTTGGCGACATAGCGCTTGGCGCGGGCATTGTCGTGCTCCGCCGGGTCGCCCTCCAGGCTGCCGCGCTGCACCTTCATCTTGTGGGCGGTCTGCCAGGTGCGGGTGATGACCTCGCCAACGCGGCCCATGGCCTGGCTGTCGGAGGCGATCATGCTGAAGGCACCCAGATCGTGCAGGATGTCCTCGGCGGCGATGGTCTCGCGGCGGATGCGCGACTCCGCAAAGGCCACGTCCTCCGGGATCGATGGGGACAGGTGATGGCAGACCATCAGCATGTCCAGATGCTCGTCGACGGTGTTGATGGTGTAGGGGCGGGTCGGATTGGTGGAGGACGGCAGCACATTCGGCAGCCCAGCCGCCTTGATGATGTCCGGTGCATGGCCGCCGCCGGCACCTTCGGTGTGATACGTGTGGATGCAGCGGTCCTTGAAGGCCGCGATGGTGTCCTCGACGAAGCCGGACTCGTTCAGCGTGTCGGTGTGGATGGCCACCTGCACATCCATCTTCTCCGCCACGGACAAGCAGCAGTCGATGGCCGCCGGCGTGGTGCCCCAGTCCTCGTGCAGCTTGAGGCCCATGGCGCCGGCGCGGACCTGCTCCTCCAGCGGGTTCGGCAGGCTGCCGTTACCCTTGCCCATGAAGCCCAAGTTCATCGGCAGGTACTCGGCGGCCTGCAGCATGCGCTGGATGTTCCACGGGCCGGGTGTGCAGGTGGTGGCGTTGGTGCCGGTGGCCGGGCCGGTGCCGCCGCCCAACATCGTGGTGATGCCGGACATGAGCGCTTCCTCCACCTGCTGCGGGCAGATGAAGTGGATATGCGCGTCGATACCACCCGCGGTGACGATCATGCCCTCGCCGGCAATCGCCTCGGTGCCGGGGCCAATCAGAATATCCACCCCGGCCTGGGTGTCGGGGTTGCCGGCCTTGCCGATGGCGGCGATGCGCCCGTCCTTGATGCCGATGTCCGCCTTGACGATGCCCCAGTGATCCAGGATTAGGGCATTGGTGATGACGGTGTCGACGACCTCATCGGCCTGGCGCTGGCACTGCCCCATGCCGTCGCGGATCACCTTGCCACCGCCGAATTTGACCTCGTCGCCATACACGGTGTGGTCGCGCTCCACCTGGACGATCAGCTCGGAGTCGCCGAGCCGAACCCTGTCCCCGGTGGTGGGGCCGAACATGGACGCATAGGCGTCCCGGCTGATCGTGCTCATGACCCGTCCTCTGCGTTGCCGCCATCGTTACCGTCGCCGTCACCCGCGTCGTCACCCGCATCATCACTCGCATCATCAATGGCAGGGTCGAGCGGCCCCATGATCTTGCCCTGGAAGCCAAACACGCGCCGGTCTCCAGCATAGGGCACCAGGTTCACCGTGCGCGTCTGTCCGGGCTCGAAGCGCACTGCGGTGCCGGCCGGGATGTCCAGTCGATGGCCGCGGGTTGGCTCCCGGTCGAAGCCGAGCGCGTCATTGGTCTCGTAGAAATGATAGTGGGAGCCCACCTGAATGGGCCGGTCGCCGGTATTGGCCACCTCGACGGTGAGCACCGGGCGCCCGGCGTTGAGCTCGATCGAACCGGGAGCGATGAGGACTTCGCCTGGAATCATGTTCTGAGGTCCTAGGGGCTAGGGGCTAGGGGCTAGGAAGGGAGGGCCTGGGGATACGGGACCTGCGCTAGAGCCGAAGCGAGGGGAGGATTGGGCGGCAGGCACACACGCCCCGAGCTCCCAGCCCCGAGTCCCGAGTCCCGAGCCACTCATGCAATGGGATCATGCACGGTGACCAGCTTGGTGCCATCCGGGAAGGTGGCCTCCACCTGCACCTCCGGAATCAGCTCCGGCACACCGTCCATGACATCGTCGCGGCTCAGCAAGGTGCGACCGTAGTCCATGAGCTCTGCGACGGTGCGTCCATCCCGGGCGCCCTCGAGGATCGCGCAGCTGATCAAGGCCACGGCCTCCGGGTAGTTCAACTTCACGCCCCGGTCACGGCGGCGCTCCGCCAGCAGACCGGCGGTGAACAGCAGCAGCTTGTCTTTCTCTCGCGGTGTCAGGTCCATTGCGCCCTACCTCGGTGAGCGGCGGCACGGGCGGCGCCACCGCGTGGAATCAGGTTGTGGGGTCAAGCCGCGGGATCGGCCCTCGATTGCCTGACCGCCCCAGATGTTTGCAGATGCGTCAAGTTTTCCACGCCGCGTCCTGTGCCAGGCGCCGGCAGGGGGAACGGCCCGCTGGCGTGCCGGCGCCCGAGTCCCTCGTCGGCCTGAGGCATCGCCTCCCAGACATCAAGTCGCCCAGATGCGTGGCGGCACGGCCTCGCGACCGAGCAGGCGCGGCCGCAGGGCGAGCCAAAGGGCAGAGAATACCCGTTGCAGAGGCTCCGTTGCATCGGCCAGCGCACGGGCCACGAGGACATCACCCAGCAGCGTGACGCCGATTAGCGTCCCGGCGGCCGCGGCATCGGCCGCCGCCGCAAGCGCCGCATCGAGATCCGGGGCCGTCGCGCCGGTGGCGAGCAAGGTGCCGGTGACGGGGCGCCCGCGCAGCCCGCCCGGGCGCTCCAGGTCAGCCAAGCCCGCCACCCGCAACCGGTCCGTCAACACGGGCCGGCCGTCGCGGGTGAGCCGCAGCGCCGCATCGAGCGTACCCTGGGTAAAACGCTCCCCGATCACCGGCCGACCCAGTGCGAGCACCTCCCAGCCCAGAAATCGAGCATCTCCAGTGAGCTGGATGTCGGTCTGCGCCCGCACGCGCGTGCCCGGGAAGAGGATGGCCGGCTGCGGCAGCCACTCCAGCACGCCACCGGCGTCGACCGTGAGCAGCTGACGCTGGTCGGCTGCGTCACCGAGACTGCGGTAGAACTTGGCCGCACCGGGTGTGGTGGCAAGCACATGGGCGCCCGGGCCAACCTGCAGGCGGATATCGAGCTGGTCGCCGCCCACCACGCCGCCCGGCGGATGCAGCGGATAGAGGTGGCAGGGGGCGCCCTCCGGATAGAAAGCGCGCTGCAGCGTCAGCGGCCCCAACTGGTGCTTTTGCGCCAGCACGGTGCGCGGCCCGGCGGGGCCGGGCCGCTGCTCGCAGCGTAGGTGCAGTTCGGCGCGCCAGCCCATTGGGCTTAGGCGATTTCTGTCAACGTTCATGCCATCTGATTTGTCTTGACGCCCGGCTTCGGCGTCGCGCTGGCGGTCACACGGCGCACGATGTTCCCGCAGCACGCTTTGCAGGCGAACGCCCCTCCTTCGTCTAACGGCCGGCGTCTTCTGATATCAAAATTCCCGGCAATCGCCTGATCCGTTCAGGGGCTGCAACTCAGGCGGTGCAATTCAGGGGGTGCAATTCAGGGGGGTACACCTCAGGGGGTGCACCGTGCTGGGGTCGCTCCGACGGGCCGCGGCGTGGTCACATCGGAAAGCCGCCGGGTGGCAGTCCGCCGCCCCCGCCCAGGCCGCCCATCCCCGGCGGCAGCCGACTCTGCATCTGGCGCATCATCTTCGCCATGTTGCTGCCCTTCATCTTTTTCATCATTTTCTGCATCTGCGTGAACTGCTTGAGCAGCTTGTTCACGTCTTGCACCTGGGTGCCGGAGCCCATGGCGATGCGCTTGCGGCGGCTGCCCTTGATGATCTGCGGGTGCGTCCGCTCCATCGGCGTCATGGAGTCGACGATGGCGATGAGCTTCACCAACTCCTTGTCATTGACTTGGCTCTTGACGTGGTCAGGCACCTCGCCCATCCCCGGCAACTTGTCCAAGAGCCCGGCCATGCCGCCGAACTGGCTCATCTGCTGGAGCTGGTCGCGGAAGTCCGCAAGATCGAACCCCTTGCCCTTTTTGATCTTCTTCGCGAGCCGCTCGGCCTGCTTCTGGTCGACCTTTTGTTGCACCTCCTCCACCAGAGAGACCACATCGCCCATGCCGAGGATACGCGAGGCAATCCGATCCGGATGGAACGGCTCCAGCGCCGTGGTGCGCTCCCCGGTGCCGAGGAACTTGATGGGCGTGCCGGTGAGCTCGCGGATGGAGAGCGCCGCACCGCCGCGCGCGTCGCCGTCCGCCTTGGTCAGAATCACGCCCGTCAATGGCAGGGCGTCATGAAAGGCCTTGGCGGTCTTGGCTGCGTCCTGGCCCGTCATGCTGTCCACGACAAACAGCGTCTCCGCCGGCGACAACGCCGCTTCCAGGGCCTGGATCTCGGCCATCATGGCCGCGTCGATGGCGAGTCGGCCGGCGGTGTCGACGATGAGCACGTCCTTGAATTGCTTCCTGGCGGCGGCCGCAGCGCCCTGGGCGATGGCCAGGGGCGCTTGGTCTGGCGTGCTCGGGAAGCAGTCGACGCCAACCTCCCTGGCGATGGTTTCCAGTTGGTCCATGGCTGCGGGGCGGTAGACGTCCGTACTCACCACCATGACCTTCCTGCCCTGGCGCTCCTTCAGAAAGCGCGCGAGCTTGCCCGTTGTGGTGGTCTTACCCGAGCCCTGCAGGCCCGCCATCAGGATCACAGCGGGCGGCTGGGCATTTAGGGCCAGGCCCTCGTTGGACTGACCCATCAGGGCGGTCAACTCATCGTTAACGATCTTGATGAGCACCTGCCCCGGCGTAAGGCTGCGGGTGACGTCCGCACCGAGCGCCCGCTCGCGCACCCGTTCCACGAAGCCGCGCACCACCGGCAGGGCGACGTCGGCCTCCAGCAGTGCCATACGCACTTCGCGCAGGGTCTCTTTGATGTTGTCGTCGGTGAGCCGAGCCTGTCCGCGTAGGCCCTTGAGCACGTCACCGAAACGCTCCTGCAAGCTGTCGAACATGATCTGTGTTGGGTCGGTGTTGGAGACGGGGATGAGGAAGCAATCGCGTCTGCGCCGGCGGCCGAGGCGCCGCCCGCCAGCCGGGGCCTTGAGCCGTGGCCCTAACCTAGCGAGGCGATGCCTCAGACCGACGAGCGACTAGGACGCCGGCACGCCAGCGGGCCGTTCACTGGCTAGGGCCGAGGGGCGAGGGCCAAGGCCCTTTCTCCCTTGCCGGTGCCTGGCACACGACACGATGGTTAACCTAAATCAAGAGAGCGGCAAAGAACAGCCCGCGCGCGAACCCGTCTCCGCGTGAGTGCGTTCCGGCGGACCCGCAGTTGTGCGATCATCTCCGCCCATGAGCAGTGCCCCCATCGCCCTTTTCAGCATCGCCCTCTACCTCGCCAGCGCGGGGCTCATCGGATGGCGCCTATTCAACCGTGAGCTGGACTCGGTGTTGGTGCTGCGCCAAACCACCCTGACGCTCGGCTTTCTGGGGCTGTTCCTGCACACCTGGCTGCTCTATCAGGCCATTTTCAGCCAAGCCGGCCTCAACCTCGCCTTTTTCAACGCGCTCTCGCTCGCGGCCTGGACCGTCGTGGCCTCGCTGTTGATCTCCAGCCTGAGCAAGCCCATCGAGAACCTTGGGGTCGTCATCCTCCCAATTGCAGCCGTCACGGTGTTGCTGGACCTCATCTATCCCGGCGTTGGCTTCATGGGCGAGGACGCGAGCTGGATCCTCAAGCTGCACGTGCTGCTGTCCATGCTCGCCTACAGCCTGCTCACCCTCGCCGCGGTGCAGGCGGTGCTGCTCGCGGTGCAGGACAGCTATTTACGCCGGCGCAAGCCCAACACCTTCATCCGCTCGCTGCCGCCGCTGATGACCATGGAAGGGCTCCTGTTCGAGATGATCGGCATCGGCTTCGGGGTGCTGACGCTGGCGCTGCTCTCGGGCTTCGCCTTCTTGGAGAACATGTTCGCGCAGCACCTAGTGCACAAGACGGTGCTCTCGGTGCTGGCGTGGACGGTCTTCGGCGGCCTGCTGCTGGGCCGCCGCGTCTGGGGCTGGCGCGGGCAGAAGGCCATCCGCTGGACCCTGAGTGGCTTCCTGCTGCTGATCCTGGCCTACTTCGGCTCCAAGTTCGTCCTGGAGCTCATCCTGCACCGCTAGACAGCTGCTGGCGCGCGGCGGCGGTCGCCCGTTGCGTTGCGGCCACGTGGCAGAAGCCAACGTCAAACGCGGGCTCTCGGACGATACCGATCCAGGTCCTCCGGCCGATCCAGATCCGGCAGCGAGCCGAGCTCCAGCCAACGCCACCCGAGGCCCGCCATGCGCGCCCGCGTCATGGCAGCCACCCCGTCGCCACCCCAGGGCATCGCCGTAAACAGCTCCGGCGCCGCGCGCCGCAGCCCCAGCAGCACATACCCGCCGTCGTCGGCGGGGCCGAGCACGGCGTCCCGCCTTGGCGCGTGCAGCAACGCCCTCAACGTCGCCGTGACCTGCGCAGGACCCAGGCTTGGGCAGTCGCAGCCGACCAACACGACAGCCTGCGCCCGCGTCAGCGCCTCGGTCGCGGCATGCAACAGCCGCTCGCCAAGGCCCGCCCCGCGCTGGGTGTGCAGGGCCACGCCGAAGCGTTCGGCCAAGCCCGGAAACGGCGCAGCGCCGGCATCTGGGGCGCACCAAAGCTGCAGCGGCGCGAGGTCGGCCGTTGCCAGGCGCTGCAGCGTCGCCTCCAGCAGCTCAGCATGCAGCGCTGCGGCGCCTGCCGCACCGAGCGCCGGGATCAGCCGCGTCTTGCAGGCACCTGGCACCGGCGCTTTGGCGAACACCAAGATGCGCGCCTGGGGAAACCGGTGCCCATCGCCCCTTGAGACCACGGTGGCGGCGCTCAGGTCAAGGCACCACCGCAGCTGCTGCCCTGCCCGGCGGTGCAGCCGAAGCAATGCTCGCCGACGCGAATGCCGGCACCCGTCAGGCCATCGGCACTCGTGAGCTCGCTGATGTGCCGACGCCCGCCGTCGGCCGCGCCGAGGGGCAGACCGAGCATCTGGTTGAAATCGCAGTCATAGACGTAGCCCTGCCAGTCGATACTGATGAGATCCCGGCACATGACGGCGTCGAGGTTGTCGTCACGATGCGCCGTCTTGAGCAAGCGCATGTAATCGTGGAAGCGGCCCGTGGACAACAGCCAACCGCCAAAGCGCCGGATGGGCATGTTGGTGAGCGTCAGCAGGGCGTTGAAGCGCACGCCGTAACGGTCCCAGAGGGCGCGCTTGTAGTCGGCCTCCAGTGCACACTGTGGGGGCGGCAACACCGCATCCACCGGGTTGTAAACCAGGTTCAGCGTGCGTCCCGTGGCGGCGGCATCGTCGCCGCCGTAGCCCAGCGCGTTGAGCTGTTTGAGGCCGCGGATGCTGGCATCAAACACCCCCTTGCCGCGCTGACCATCGACGTTGTCCTCCAGGTAACAGGGCAAGGATGCGATGATCTCGACCCGGTGCGCCGCTAAAAAGGCCGCCAGATCCTCCTGCCCGGGCTCCGCCAGGATGGTCAGATTGCACCGATCCATCACCTTGACGCCGAGCGCCCGCGCCCGCTCCACCAACGGCCGGAAGACCGCGTTTAGCTCCGGGGCCCCGCCGGTGATGTCCAAGGTGCCGGCGCCGCTGTGCGCCAGGAAGGCGAGCACCTGCTCCATGGTTTCGGCGTCCATCTCCTCCCGCCGCTTTGGCCCGGCGTCAACGTGACAGTGCACGCAAGACTGGTTGCAGCGGTAGCCCAGGTTGACCTGCACCGTCTGCAGGCGCCGGCGGGCGATGGGCGGGAATTCGGTCTCCAGCAGCAGCGGTTTCGAGTCCAACACAACGGGGCTCCTCGATAGAACAGGTGCGAAACTTCCAGGCGGCTCGGGTGCAGGCCGAGTCCACCGGGCGATTTGGGCACGCCAAGTCGCTGTGGCGTCAAAGCGTGACCCGCTTTAGGGAGGTGGCGTCACCGCGCGCATTGTCAAAACCGACAACGGTGATAGACTCAGCGGCTCGCGCAACGCCGGACCATAAAGCCGGCAACCCCCGCGCGATTCCCCAAGGGGCCGTAGCTCAGCTGGGAGAGCGTCGCGTTCGCAATGCGAAGGTCAGGGGTTCGATCCCCCTCGGCTCCACCAATCCCTTCAACCGAAAAAGAGCAGTTAGACGGTCGTCCGGGTGCGTACCGCCCGGTCGTTGGGTTCAGGCTGTCTGAAAAGGCACAACGACGAGGAATAGTCGGCCTATTGCGAGGCGTTGTAACGCAGCCAGGCGCCCCGCGGGGCTTGGCCCAGTGGATGTCGTTGGGCGACCGTAGCGCGGCTCTCCCAGTGGGTGGCGTGCCAACCGCGCCTGAATCGCCATCGGCACGGGCACTTGCAAACACGCAGGAGCGGTCAACTGCGCTTTTGAGGTTCAGACCAGATGACGCCGAAGGCGGGCGTCAAGACAAGTCAGAGGGTATCGAGGCGCTGCCCTGCCCCGGCTGTGCTTGGTGCCACTGCCACGCGGTACTGAGGATATGCTCGAGGTCCGCGTACTGCGGCTGCCACTGGAGCTCGGCGCGGATACGTTGGGCGTCGCCGACGAGGCGCGGGGGGTCGCCGGGGCGCCGTGGGGCGATCTCGACGGGGACCGGGCGGCCGGTGACCTGGGCAGCGCGGTCGATGACCTGGCGTACCGAGTAGCCTTGGCCGTTGCCGAGGTTGTAAGCGGTGCTGGGCGCATCTTGCGCCAGCGCTTGCAGCGCGAGGACGTGAGCCTGCGCCAAGTCGGTGACGTGAATGTAGTCACGGATGCAGGTCCCGTCCGGGGTGTCGTAATCGTCGCCATAGATGGCGATGGCCGGGCGCCGGCCGGCGGCGGCATCGAGGATGAGCGGGATCAGATGGGTCTCTGGGTCGTGGGACTCGCCGATCTCGGCGTCCGGGTCGGCGCCGGCGGCGTTGAAGTAGCGCAGGGCGATGGAGCGCAGGCCGTGGGCGGTGTCGAAGTCTTGCAGCAGGCGCTCCACCATGAGCTTGGAGGCGCCATAGGGGTTGATGGGGCGCTGTGGATGGTCCTCGCCGATGGGCGTGCGCTCGGGCACGCCGTAGGTGGCGCAGGTGCTGGAGAAGACGAACTGGCCGACGCCGTGCTCACGCATTGCCTCGAGCAAGGTCAGGGTGCCGGCAACGTTATTGCGGTAGTACTTGCCGGGGTCTTGCACGGATTCACCGACGTAGGCGTAGGCAGCAAAGTGCATCACGGCGGCGGGTTGGTAATAGGCCAGCACGGCGTCCAGGCGGGGGCGGTCGGCGATGTCGCCCTGTTCCAGCGGGCCCCAGCGCACAGCCCAACGGTGGCCATAGACGAGGTTGTCGTAGGCGATGGGGGTGTAGCCGGCCTGCGCCAGGGCCTTGCAGGCGTGGCTGCCGATGTAGCCGGCACCGCCGGTGACGAGGATATTCATGGGCACAGGCCGGGCGTGACGATCAGGACCGGGGCGGTCGCGGTTGCGGTGACGGCGCCCGGCGGTGATGCGGGCTCGACCGGCGCCATCGCCGCCGGCAGCTGTGGCTCAGGTCGCGGGGGCATCGCCATGACTGCGCAGCAGGTTCTCGAAGTAGGCGATGGTGGGCTCGAGCCCGGCGCGCAGCGGGATCTTCGGCTGCCAATTGAGCTGCGCCTGGGCCAAGGCGATGTCCGGCTGGCGTTGCCTCGGGTCGTCCGGCGGAAGCGGCTCATGGACCAGGGGCGAGCGTGAGCCGGTCAGCTCGAGGATGGCCTCGGCGAGCTCGATCATCGTGAACTCGCCGGGGTTGCCGAGGTTCACCGGCCCGGGCAGGTCGTCGGGGCTGTTCATCAGCCGCACGAAGCTGTCGATCAAATCATCCACATAGCAAAAGGAGCGCGTCTGGGTGCCGTCGCCATAGAGGGTGATGGGCCGGTTCTGCAGCGCCTGGACAATGAAGTTGGAAACGACGCGGCCGTCATTGGGATGCATGCGCGGGCCATAGGTGTTGAAAATGCGCGCGACCTTGATGCGCAGGCCATGCTGGCGGCGGTAATCGAAGAACAGCGTCTCCGCGCAGCGCTTGCCTTCGTCGTAGCAGGAGCGCGGGCCAATGGGGTTGACGTTGCCCCAGTAATGCTCCGGCTGCGGATGGATAGTCGGGTCGCCATAGACCTCACTGGTGGAGGCCTGGAAGATCTTGGCCTTGACCCGCTTGGCGAGCCCGAGCATGTTGATGGCGCCGTGCACGCTGGTCTTGGTGGTCTGCACGGGGTCGAACTGGTAGTGGATGGGCGAGGCCGGGCAGGCCAGGTTATAGATCTCGTCCACCTCCACGTAGAGCGGGAAGGTGATGTCATGGCGCATCAGCTCGAAGTAGGGGTTGTCGAGCAGATGGGCGATGTTGTCCTTGGTGCCCGTGAAGAAGTTGTCAACGCAGAGCACGTCATGGCCGTCGGCCAACAGGCGCTCACAGAGGTGCGAGCCGAGGAAGCCGGCACCGCCGGTGACGAGAACGCGTTTGCGTAGGGCGTAGTTCATTGGCTTGCGGGGCTGGGTGTTTTGGCCACGGCATCGAGGGAAGGACCGCCCTGGCGCTGCCGGTTGGGCGACTGCGACGCGGGTCCCCGCCGGCGGGGTTCGACCCACTGTGCTGGACGGGCCTCTGCGCGCCAGGGTATAGCCGTCGCGCATGGGTTTTCGGGCAAGCGAGGTGCGTCGCTCGTGCCCGAGCGCAAGGCACGACGACGCGTCATAGTCACCACTATGGCGAGGAGTCGTAACGCGGCGATCGGGTGCGAGAGGCGTGCATCGCGGCCGAAAACCCATGCGTGACGGGTACATATGAATGGGACGGCCGGCCGTTAGGCGCTCGCGGCGGCGAGGTCGTCGCGGGAGAGGGTGACGGCGGTGTCGCGGTTGAGCAGGCGCATCAGAATCACGACCCGCTCTTCGGCCTTCTCGGCGAGGAAGATGCCTTCGAGATCGGTGAAGGGGCCGCGCACGGCTCGGACCCGGTCGCCGGGTTGGAACAGCCCGCCACCAGCGCGATGCAGTCCGCTCGCTGCCTCCTCACGTGACCGCAGCCGGGCAATGACATCGTCGCGCAAATGCAGCAGCCGATCGCCGAAGCGCACCAGGTCGCTGACGCCGCGGGTGGAGCGCACCATGGCAGTCGACTCAACCGCCGTGTCGAGGTGCACAAACAGATAGCGCGGAAACAGGCACTCCACAACGTCCACCCATTTGCCGCGTCGGCGACGGCTCGCGCTCAGCCGCGGCAAATAGACTTCCAATTGTTGCCGCGACAGATGCTCTGCCGCGGTCTGCTCCTGCCTTGGCTTGGTATGCACTGCGTACCAGCGTCTCATCACACTGTCCTGCTCTAACCGTAACGATCAGCGCCCAACAAGCGCCCGCGATCCGCCCATCCCTCAGCAGGTCAGGCATCTCGGTTATAGCCGTACTTATACGCATACTTCTTGTAGCTATAGCGATAGCGGTAGCCGTACCGGTACCCATAACCATAGCCGCGGAAGACGCGCACGTCATTGAGCACAAAGCCGCGCACCTTCGCGCCGCTTTGGCTGAGCCGCTTGACGGTGGACTCGAGCTCCGAGATATGGTGATGACCGGCCCGCGCAACCAACAGCGTTGCACCCGCAATCATGCCGATGATGCCGGCGTCCGAGACGGCCAACACCGGCGGGGCATCGACGATCACATAGTCGTAGTCGCCGGAGGCCTGTTCGAGCAGATCGGCAAAACGCTGCGCCATGAGCAGCTCCGACGGATTCGGCGGGCGCTTGCCGGTGGTCATCAGGTCTAACCCGTCGATGCCCGTGGGCTTGAGTGCATGAGGCAGGTCGATCTGATCCGCAATGTACTCCGACAGCCCGTTTTCTTTGGCGACATCGACATAGCGGTTGAGATGACCGCGCCGCATGTCGGCATCGATGAGCAACACGCGCTTATCACTCTGCGCCAGCACCACTGCAAGGTTCAGCGCCAGAAAGCTCTTACCGACGCCCTCTCTTGGTCCCGTGATCAGCACCACGTTGTTCTCTGTTTCCAGCAGCAAGAAATGGAGACTGGTGCGTAGGCTGCGAATGCTCTCTACCACGGGATCGTCCGGCTGCTCCGCCGCCAGCACGAACGCTTGCTGCTTGTCCCCTTTCTTGGCCCGGCGCGTCTTCTTATCCTGTTGGTCGCTGTGCGGAATGCTGCCGTAAACAGAGATGCCGAGCTGGCGCTCAATATCCTCTGGATTGTCGACGCCGCTGCGCAACTGCACGAGCGCGAATACCATGCCCAAGCCAACCAGTAGACCGCCGCCGGTATGAATACCGAGGATCCGGTTGCGGTTCGGCGCAAAGGGACCGCCCGGCGGCAATGCCTCATCGACGATCTGCACATTGCCCACGGTGCCGGCCTTGGCCAGGCGGAGCTCCTGAATCGAGTTCAGCAGCTCCGAGTAGAGCCGATTGTTCACCTCCACGTCGCGCGAGAGGCTAAGGACCCGCTGTTGCGTCTCCGGCAACGTCTGCATCCGTGCTTCGGTCTCGGCGAGGCGCGCTGTGAGCCGTGCTGAAGAGCGATCCAGTGCCTTGATCTTGGGATGCTCCGCCGTGTAAAGCTGGCGCAGCTGCTCGCGTTCCTGTGCAATCTGGCCGAGATTGGTCTCAATGTTGACCATGCTGCTCAAGACATTTTGCGTCTCGCGGTTAATGTCGAGCGATCCCTGCTCCAGACGATAGCTATTGTAAGCATCCTCGGCGGCCTCGAGACGCTCCTTCAGCGGCGGTAGCTGGGTCTCGAGATAGGTCAGCGTCTTGTCGGCCTCGGCCGATTTACGCTCGACGTTCCTCCGCTGATAGGTGCGCACGACCGCATTGACAATCTCGGTGATCTCGCGTGGGTCATCACCGCTAAAGCTCGCCCGCATTATGCCGGAGCCTGGCGGGTTCTCGCTTGCGGAAAAGCGCGCCTGGAGTCGGCCGATGACGGCAAGCTCCCGCGCGCGCGTGACGCGGAAATGCGTTCCGGGGCGGGCCTTGAGATAGGACACAAAGATGGACACCCGCTCGTCGCCGAGCTGTCCATCCGCTCGCTCTCCCACCCGGCCCGACAGGACCTCCTCCTGACCGCGGAGCAGTCGATAGGCGCCATCCGATCCGGCCACCAGCGTAAAGCCGACGCAGCGCAAACTATCAGGCACATCGAGCGCGCCGACCTCAATACGCTCGCCACCCCACGCGTATTCGTCAAGGCCAAACCAGGGCTTGGCTACACCGGCGCTGCTGTTGAAGCGCCGGGCGATGGCGCGCCCGAAGTGCGGGTAGTAAACAGGCGTCGCCGAGATGTCGAGATCCAGCTCCTGCATCACCGCACGCATCGCCTCGCGCGACTTCATGAGCACCACCTCGGCGGGCAGGTTCAGGTAGTCCGCAAACACCGGCTGATATTGCGATAGAGAGCCGAGGAAGGCACCGGTAAAACCGCCAGAACGGCGCTCGACCTGGAGCACCGCAGTTGCTTGGTATTGGGGCACAGACACGAAGTATTTCGCGTAACCGAGACCGAAGCCCAGTGCCGTAGCCAACAAGATTAGCCATTTATACTGGAACAGCGCGGCGATGTACTCGCCGAGACCACCGCCCTCCTCTTCCGGCTCCGCGGCAAAGAAGGGTGTATTAATCGCCTCCGTCGGGGTCCTTTCCGGCGCTGCGGGCCTGTTCGAGACGTTATCCTGCATGACCGCTACCGTTGCCGGTATCTCTGGCGTAGCCTAGCCGAAGCGCGCAAATGACCAGTGCGTTACTCAATGATGGGGTCATCGATCCCGAACTCCCGACGGGTCGGCAATAGCAGGCTAATGAACCGGTTCCAGCGGACGAGATCGGCCGTGTCGACATAGACAATATCTCGCGGCTTGAGGGGAAAACCCTCGGCCAACAGCAGCGCATCGGGCTGCTTAGCACCGAGATGAAAGATCTCGGGTCGGTCGCCGCCGCGGACAACGAAGAATTCATAGGGATTGGCAATCGCTTCGCGGATGTTGCCGGCGTCGCTGATCGCCTCTGCCAAGGTCAACCTGCCCTTTTTCACAAAGAGGGTCCGGTTCCCCATGGCCCCCATGACATAGACCTTATTGGCGTCATTGTCGAAGACGTTCACGATGTCACCATCCCGGAGCAGGATGTTTTGACTCATATCCCCGTCTTCGAACAGGGCCAACATGTTCAAGCGCGTGAGCTGACCGTCGCGATTCAGCACAACGTTGCTTTGATCGGCATTGTCGCTAAAGCCGCCGGCACGGCTGACTGCTTCCATGATGGTCATGGGAATATCGTCGATGTGATAGACGCCTGGGCTCTCCACCTCACCAACCATGTAGACGCGCTTGCTGCGGAAGGCCGCCATGCGGACCTCGAGCTGGACGTTCTCGATCACGCGGCTCAGTGCGTTGGTCAGCAAGGCGCGGACCTCTTGCAGTGTTTGGCCCTCGACGTTCACCAAGCCCGCGTACGGAAAAAAGATAGTGCCCTGCTCGGAGACGACCGTGCCCGCCTCTTCTGCCGTGCGGAACTCGCCGGAAGGGATCGTCAGGTCCGGGTGGCCCCAGACCACGATGTTGATGACATCACCGGGACCCAGCCGATAATCGAAGTGGGCAGGCGGCGCTTGCGCGAAGCTCATCGCCTCCTTGCGTTGGTCCTCCAGGGCCTTGATGCCGATGATCATCGCGGCGTCGATCTGCTGCACATTGATGCGGGCCGGCACCACACCCTCCGGTGTGCTCACCGGCACCTCGACCGAAGACCTACCTTGTGTGCGCAGGCTGTAGACATCGTACCCCGGCACGATGGCACAACCTTGCAGCAGCAGCGCGGCAACGACAAGCAGGAAAACCAATGAAGAAGTCGAAGAAACTCGCATGACCGGCTATGGCTTCAAAATCCTGGCAGCAGTCGGCGGTCTGACCCCGTCACCGACCCTGGAAACGCACACAACACAACGAGCGTAACACACGCACCTCCCACCTTGTCCCGCACCGTCGCAGAGCCACCGGCGGGGTCAGGTCTTGGAATGCCACATTTCCACCTGCACTAGCGGGGTCAGGTCTTGAAATGCCACATTTCCAGCCCTGCGGCGAGAGGCGAACGGTCTGCCTCCGCGACGGCGAGGCGCGCCCCTGGCCTAAACGCCAAAGCATGCGTGATTTCAAGACCTGACCCCCACCGGCTGCCGTTGTGGACCTGCTGGTGGCTAGAGGCGCTCGGTCCAGGCGCCGACGGACTGGTCGATGAGCGCCAGGGTGTCTTCGAAGACCGACAGGTCCCGACGGTACGGATCGGCGATCTCGGCGCCGATCCAGTGGCCGAGCAGAAAGACCTTGCCCGCGGCGCTCGGGGCCATGTGCCGCAGTTCGGCGCGATGCTCGTCTTCCATCACCAGGATCAGATCGGCCCACTGCAGCATCTGGCGGTCCACCTGCACGGCGCGGTGTGCGCTAAGGTCCATACCGCGTTGGGCCATGAGCCGCTGCACGTGTGCATCAGCGGTCTCACCAACCAGCGCGCCGATGCCCGCGGAGCGCACCGCAATGCCGCGCCCGCGCGCCTGCAGGGCCGTCCGCAGCACCGCCTCAGCCATCGGGCTGCGGCAGATATTGCCGACGCATAAAACCAGGATTTGATCGAACAACAGCGGCGCCGGACGGGGTCAGTCTTGCACGGCGACAAGGCCCTGCGCGGCGAGCTGCTCGGCGAGCTTCAGCAGATCCTGCGCCAAGCGCTCTTGCGGGACGTCGTATTCCTGCAGCATCAGGTCGCAGACCTCGGCCAGGGATTTGCCCTCACCCAGCAGTTGCCACATGCGCGCGCCCACCGGGTCCAGGCCATAATAGGTGCCGGAGGCCAAATCCAGGATGACGGTCTCGTCGCCGACGGACCGATCCATCACCTGCGCAGGCACCGTGACACGATCCGACAAGTTCATGTGCGGCATTTCCGTGGTTTGCTGCTGGGAGCGCGGCCGGTGGGCTCTGCGGCGGCCCCTCGTTACCCCTCCCTGAGACAATGCAATACTGTATCGGCCCGGGGAGAAGTGAGCAACCAGCGCGACACCGGTTTTGGATGA
>CAZGCI010000058.1:0-22973 GCA_964524185.1 uncultured Thiohalocapsa sp.
ACGGTCGTACGGTAGGCGTGCTAAGGCTCGAGAATCCGTTCAAGGAGGGCTTCGAACTCGGCCTGGATTGATCCGAGTGGACCAAAGCCCGAAACGCGCATGCCCCAGCACCCCTTCCCGGCTGACCGAGCGACGTGACGCGATGCGCGCGGCCGTCGCCGACCTCAGATGCGGCGACGCCTGACACCTCGACTTCTACGACCGGACCCGCGTGGCCACCTGGATTCGAGAGTACCCCGGAGAGGTTCTTTGGCTCCGAAACAGAATCGGCCAGCCTCCTGCTGGCTGGCGGCCATTCGGTAACTGGTCTCGCGTTCCGGACGGATCGAACGACGAGTATTTGAGCGACGACACGGCCCGACTCCGGGACTTGACCAAACCTCGGGACGACGCCATCCGCATCTGCGACGGAATCGCGCTTCTGCGTTCGTTGCTCTCGGCAGCGAAAGGAATCGTTAGGCTCACCGGCCACTCGGGAACCGGCAAAACCCGGCTGTTAGAGGCGCTATTCGATGAGCGCCTCGGAGACCAGCCCCTCGTCCCGGTCGACGCGCTCTACGTAGACATTGGACATGGCGCCCCGGAGCCCAATGTCGCCCAGCTCGCCCATCAGCTCATCGCCGAAGGCAAGCGCGCCATCCTTCTGCTGGACAATTGCCCGCTTGAGGTAGGGGTCGAAGGTTCGAATCCTTTCACCCCGACCAATGCCAAAAACGTCGGCACCTGCCGGCGTTTTTTTTGGGCCCGTCTGCCCCCTCAAAGCACCGCAACGGCCTTGATCTGAATCCATACCTGCTGGCCCGGCGCTAGGCCCATCTGGTGCGCGGATCGATGGGTGACGCGGGCGAGGACTGGGTTGCCGTCCACGCTGAGCTTGACCAGCGACAGCGCTGGGTGCGCGTCGTCGCCGATGGATTCCACCTGCGCCGGCAGCGTATTGAGGATGCTGGTGCCGGCCTTGGGTGCGTCGGCGATGCTGACATCGCGGGCCAGGATGCGGATGCGTGCGTGCTCGCCGACGGCGGCGCCGTTATCGCGAACCCACAGGCTCGTGCTGCAGCAGGCGACCCGCAGCAGATGCCAGTGCGCGTCGCGCTCGGCGACCTGGCCGTCGAGCACCACGCCGGCGTCCTCGCCGAGGCGGATCGGCAGGTCAAGGCGCGAGAGCGTGTCGTTGAGCGGGCCGCTTGCGACCACCCGGCCGGCGTCCATCACCACCAAGTGATCCGCCAGCCGCGCCACCTCGTCAGGGGCGTGGCTGACGTAGAGCACCGGGATTTCCAGATCATCGTGCAGGCGCTCTAGGTACGGCAGGATCTCCTGCTTGCGTTTGAGGTCCAGCGCGGCAAGCGGCTCGTCCATGAGCAGTAGCCGCGGGCTCACGGCCAGCGCGCGGGCGATGCCAACGCGCTGGCGCTCGCCGCCCGAGAGCGCCGCCGGCTTGCGTTGCAGCAGGTGGCCGATGCCGAGCAGCTCGATGGCGTGCTCCAGGCTGAACTTGGCCTGGCGCGGATCTTCTCCGCGGCGGCGCTTCTGTCCGTAGCGCAGGTTGCCGAGCACGCTCAGGTGCGCAAATAGGCTCGCCTCTTGGAAGACATAGCCGATGGGGCGGCGGTGCGTCGGCACCCAGGTGGCCTTGTCCTGCCAGGGGTCACCGTTGAAACTGAGCCGGCCCTGCTTGGCGCGTTCCAGCCCGGCGATGCAGCGCAGCAAGGTCGTCTTGCCGGAGCCGGAGTGGCCGAACAGGGCGGTGACGCCGCGCGCCGGCAGCCGCTCATCCACGTCCAGCGTGAAGCCCGGCCAGGTGACCTCGAATCGGGCCTCGATCAGCGGCAGCATGCCGGTTTTGGCGCTGGCAGCGGTGGTGTTCATCTGGTTGTCGCTCATCGCTTCTTCGCCCCTGGATTCCAGACATAGAGCGCCAGCAGCACCAGGAAGGAGAACACCAACATGACCGCGGCCAAGCGATGGGCGTTGCCGTATTCCAGCGCCTCGACGTAGTCATAGATCTGCACCGAGGCGACCCGGGTCACGCCGGGGATGTTGCCGCCGATCATCAGCACCACGCCGAACTCGCCGACGGTGTGCGCAAAGGTCAGGATGCCCGCGGTGACAAAGCCCGGCAGTGACAGCGGCAGTGCGACGCTGAAGAAGCGATCCAGCGGCGAGGCGCGCAGTGTCGCCGCGGCCTCCAGGGGGCGGTCACCGATGGCCTCGAAGGCGTTTTGCACCGGCTGCACCATGAACGGTAGCGAGTAGAACACCGACGCCACCACCAGACCCCAGAAGGTAAAAGGCAGGAGGCCGATGCCGAGGCTCTGGGTGAATTGTCCGACCGGACCGTTCGGCCCCATGGCCACCAGCAGGTAAAAGCCCAGCACCGACGGCGGCAGCACCAGCGGCAGCGCAACCACGGCGCCGATCGGCCCCTTCCAGCGCGAGCGCGTGCGCGCCAGCCACCAAGCAACCGGCGTACCGACCACGAACAGGATCAGGGTTGTGACTGAGGCCAGGCGCAGCGTTAGCCAGATGGCCTCGAGATCGGTGTCAGTGAGCCACATAGGCGGTGTCCTCGTTGAAGATGACCGCCTCCAGCGTTGGCAGCCGAAACAGACCGACCAGCACCGGGAGGCGAAATTCCGCTCCGCCGAGCCCAATCAGCCCACCCAGCGCGCCGATGAGACCACCGGCGGCGAAGCCATAGGCGCCGCGACGCTGCATGTCACTCGGTCTCGTAGCCGAAGTCGTGGATGATCGCTTCGGCCTTTTCGCCTTGGAGGTAAGCGAACAGTTCGATCACCGCCGGGTTGTCCTGACCGCGCTTCAGAATGACCGCATCCTGGCGGATCGGTGCGTGCATCTCGGTGGGGACGATCCAGCTCGAGCCCTTGACGATCTCCCCGCCTTCCATGACCTGCGACAGGGCAACGAAGCCGATGTCTGCGTTGCCGGTGTCGACGAACTGATAGGTCTGGGCGATGTTCTCGCCCATCACGAACTTGGGTTCGAGGGCAGTCTTCAGGCCCAGCGCCTCCAGGGTCTCGAGAGATGCCACGCCATAGGGGGCGAGCTTGGGGTTGGAGATCGACAGCTTGTTGAAGTCGCCCGACGCCAGCAGCGCCGGGCCGTCCGTGACCTTCTCGGCATCGGCGGACCAGAGCACCAGTGCACCGATCGAATAGGTGAAGCGCGAGCCGGGTACGCCCAGGCCGTCCTCCTCCAGCAGCTGCGGGCGCTCTTGATCGGCCGCGAGCAGCGCCTGGAAGGGCGCGCCGTTTTTGATCTGCGCGAAGAGCTTGCCGGTGGAGCCGTAGGAGGCCTTCACGGTGTGGTCGGTATCAGCCTCGAAGGCCTCGATGATCGCCTTCATCGGCGCGGTGAAGTTGCCGGCGACGGCGATCTGCGCCTCACCCGCGAGGGCGCCGCTGGCGATGCAGAGGCTCGCGGTGATGACGGGGGCGGTGAGGAGGACGCTGCTGAGTTTAGGCATGTCGGGCTCCGTTGAACTGCTTGGGCGCTGTGTCTTGATGAGGGGGCAGTTGCCGATGGGGCGTCGTCGTTGCGTTTTCGCAATATACCAACAAGCATAACGAGAGCCGCCGTGCGAGATGGTATGCAGAATGCATGCCCAGTTGTTGAGGCGGCGCTGGCACACCCAGGCGGCAGTACCGGGCAAGCGCCTCAACGGCTCATCCCAAAGCAACCGATTCAGGAGACAAGATGAAGATCAGCGCGCGCAATCAGTTCCATGGCAAGGTGGCATCCGTAACCCTAGGTGCGGTCAACGCAGAGGTGGTGGTGGCCTTGCCAAGCGGTCGGGAGATCGTCGCCATTGTCACGAACGGGAGCGTCAAGTCATTGAATTTGAATCCTGGTGTCGATGTTGTGGCCCTCGTCAAGGCGTCGTCTGTCCTGATCATGACGGGCGATTCCGGCCTGCGTTTATCCGCCCGCAACAGCCTCGAAGGGACAGTCGCCGAGCTGAAGCAGGGGCCGGTGCATGCCGAGGTGACCATCCGGCTGTCGTCCGGCGAGGCGGTGCACGCGACCATCACCAACGCCGCCTGCGAGGCCCTTGGGCTCGCCGAGGGCGCGCCGGCAGCGGCTGTCATCAAGGCACCCCTGGTGGTGCTGGGCGTGCCCATCTGAGAGCGTTATATGCACCACACTATAGCGAAAGGCAGACCGGGCAGGCGCCCGTCGCACGGCGACGGTGCGCCGCCGACTTGTCCTGGCTGCTTGTCGGCTAGCCGACAATTGCAGCGGCTGGCCTGTCCCAATGCCCACGGAATCGACCCATGCCTGCACTCACGCCCTCGGTCCTGAGCGACCACGAACTGCATCAACTCCTCGCCGAGGATGTCCCCTACGGCGACCTCACCACCGAGTCCATCGGCATCACGGCACAGCCCGGTGTGATCCGCTTCTTCGCCCGCGACGCGATGACCGTCTGTGGCATCGAGGAGGCGGTGCGGCTGTTTCAGCTCTGCGGTGCCACGGCGGATGCCCGCACCTTTTCGGGCGCGGTGGCCGTACCGGAGACTCTGCTGTTGGAGGCAAAGGGGACCGCCGGCGCCCTGCACCGCGGTTGGAAGAGCGCGCAGACACTGATGGAATGGTGCGGCGGCATCGCCAGCCGTGCCGCAGACATCGTCGGCGCCGCGCGCAGGGGCCACCCGGATGCGCTGGTTGCCTGCACCCGCAAGAACCCGCCGGGTAACAGGCGGCTCGCAGTCAAGGCCTGCAAGGCCGGCGGCGCCATGATGCATCGCAATGGTCTGTCCGAGACCCTGCTGATCTTTGCCGAGCATCGCGCGTTTCTCCGCGACGAAGCGCCGGCGGCGACGCTCGCGCGCTTGCGCCCCCTCTGCCCGGAGAAGCGCGTTGTCGTCGAAGTAGCGACGCCCGAGGAGGCCGTCACCTGGGCCGACGCCGACGTGCTGCAGTTGGAGAAGTTCACGCCGGCGCAGGTGGCCGAGGTGGTGTCGCGGCTCGCCGACGCAGCCGCCCGGCCCGTCGTCGCCGCTGCCGGTGGCATCAACGCCAAGAACGCCGAATCCTACGTCCGCGCCGGTGCCCGGCTGTTAGTGACGACAGCCCCGCACCTATCGCCGCCGCGAGACGTGCAGGTCCGCTTTTATTGCGACTGAGGCGATTTCTGTCAACAAACATACCGCCTGACTTGTCTTCTCGGCCGCCTGCTTTGTCGCGCCAGCGCGCACATAGAACAACTGCACAGCGCGAGCAGCGTTGCTACGCCGGTCCGGCTGCCGCTCTCGACCGCGTCGAAGCCGCGCAACTGCACGAAAAATGCGCGCGCGCGGAGGTCGCGGTCGCCGACCAGCTTCACGGCCTCCGATGCAGATTGACGAGCCCCGTGCTGGCGGGGGCTCAATCCACGCCGAGGATGACGCTGGCCGCCGGGAACACCGCGCAGGCCTGGTCCTGTTCTTGAATGCCGAGCGCCGCCAGGCGCTCGTCGGTGGTGACGCCGCGCACGGTCACGCCGGAGCCCAGGGCGATGACCACCTCCGCCGGACCGTCGCCGCGCAGAATGCGCTCCACGCGACCGCAGAGCAGGTTGCTGCGCGGCGGTAAGACCGCCGCGGGCGCTGCGACCACGTCGACGCCCACCGCCTTTACCAGCGCCCAGACCTGGCGGCCCGGCTTCAGGCCCAACAGCTCCACGCTCTCATTGGTGACGCCGGCGCTGATGCGCTCACCACCCTGCAAGGCGAGCTCGACCTCCGCGTCGACCGTGCGGGTGGTGACGCTGGTGATGCGCCCGATGAACTGGTTGCGCGCGCTGGTGCGCAACGCGAGCCGCCTGAGCAGGTCCAGCGCCGCGCCCGAGTGATCGCTGCTCGATTCAGCGAGCGCTGCATTCACGCCAGCCAGGAAGCGCTGATACTCGTTCGCAATGGTGCGGTACGCGGCGATGAGCCTGCGTCCCTCGTCCGTCAGTCCGGCACCGCCGCCACCGCGCCCGCCGGTGGACGTCGTCACCACGGGTGCCGGGGCCAAGTTGTTCATCGCGTCCACCGCGTCCCAGGCCGCCTTGTAGCTCACGCCTGCGGCCTTGGCGGCCTGGGTGATGGAGCCGCGCTGCTCGATTTGTTCCAACAGCGCAATGCGCTCCTCACCGAGGAACGCGGCCTCGTCGACGCTGAGCCAGAGTCTGCCGGCGACGTTGAAGGGTGCTCGGTCGGCCCGTGGCGTCATCGGCACGGCGGCCTTGCCGTCGCGCGGCGACTTGCCCGCCGGCGGGTACTTGGCTTGCTTGGACATGGGCGCAACCGGGCTTTCGCGCATTAATGATGGAGCCTAGGTAAACGCCGATTGCGGGCGGACCACAACAGAAGCGGGTGGATCGCAGATCGATGTTTTGAGGTCATTTTAGCTGCGGTGACTGTGGCTTGTTGCCTAAGCCACAGGCTGGGCGCCTGGGCTAGACTGACGGCTGAGCCAAATCGAGGAGCCCCGAATGTCGACAGGCGCTCAGCAGAAACCCCATCTGACGGTCGAGGACTACCTCGCCGGAGAGGCCGCGGGCCAGATCCGGCATGAATATATCGACGGGCGCGTCTATGCGATGACGGGCGCAAACCGCTCGCATGGGCTGATCGTCAACGCCCTGGCCTTTGCCCTGACCCCGGCGGCCCGACGCGCGGGCTGCCAGCTCTTTACGTCGGACATGAAGGTGCGCTTAGAGATCGGCAGTCAGACCCTGTTCTACTACCCCGATTTGCTGCTGTCCTGCGAGGAGACGGATCGCGAGCCCTACTTCAGTCGCGCGCCTTGCATGATTGTCGAGGTGTTGTCCGAGTCCACCGAGCGCATCGACAGACGCGAGAAGCTGCTGGCCTATCAGACGCTGCCGAGCCTGCAAGCGTACCTGCTGGTGGCGCAGGACTGCATGCGGGTGGAGCTGTTCCGACGCGTCAACGACTGGCAGGTCGAGCCCTATGACAGCGGCGAGATTTGGCTGGATTGCGTATCGGCCTCGCTCAGCTTGGCGGACATCTATGCGGATGTGGACGGGTTGCAGCAAACTTAGCGAGTCACGCGTCAGCGTTCTCAGGATTATGCACCCCACCGCCGTCTTTTTCGCGTACCTGTTCTGCTGTCTGCTGCTGGCCGCGCTGTCGACCTATCCGCTGATGGAGACGGGGCTTATCGACGAGCCGCCGCGGCGCGTCATGGGGCGGCTTGCCCAACTCTATATTCTGCTCGGCCTCTGGCCCTTCCTGAAGCTGCTGCGGCTGGACAGCAAAACGGCGCTGGGCTTCGGCATCCCGCGGCGCCGCTTCCTGCTTGATGTCGCTGCAGGCTGGGTGCTGGGGGTGGCCATCCTCGCGGCGTTGGTGTGGGCGCTCCTGGCGTTGCAGGTCCGCCTGGCGGATATTCCGGACGAGGGCCTCGTCTGGTTTGTGCTGGAGAAGGCCATCGCCGCACTGGTGGGTGGACTCTTGATCGGCCTCCTGGAGGAGGCCTTCTTTCGGGGCGCACTCTATGGTGCGATCCGCCGACGCGGCGGCGTCCGCGAGGCCGTCATTTGGTCCGCGGTGCTCTACGCCCTGCTGCACTTTATGAAGCCCCACGACGTGCCGCCCGGCGTGCCCTTTGACTGGGAGCGTACCTGGGCGATGTTTGGCGGGGTGTTTACGGGCCTCGCCGATTGGCGCCACCTGGACTCGCTGCTGGCGCTGTTTCTCGTCGGCGTCTTTCTTGCGCTGGTGCGCGAGCGCGCCGGTCATATCGCCTGGGGCGTAGGCCTGCACGCGGGCTGGGTGTTTGTCATTCAACTCTCGCGCCGACTCACGGACGCCGACCCGCAGGCCACCTTCGCCTTCGTCACCGGCGATTATGACGGCGTCATCGGCCTGTTGGCGGCGGCCTGGATCGGCGCGCTCGCGGCAGGATTCTGGACCCTTGGCGGTCTGCGCCGGCGGCTGCATGCACCCACCTCGTAGGTCCGTGCCGACGCTGCGAGGCCCAGTCTGTGCGACGGGCCCCATGGGCCATGTCTCCGCCTCAGGGATTGCGCGGCGGCCCGGCCCGCGTCGGGCTTCGCTGGCGCTCAGCCCGACCTTGGGCGTGACGGCAGCTCGTTTTTTGGTAGCTGCGTCATGCTCTCGATGCCCCTCACCTGGGCCCTGGGCCCTCAAACCAGCGGTCGCGCCCGGTCTGCTGTCCGTTCCTTGGGCTCACGCTCGCGGGTGTCCGCCTTGGGTCCAAGCCAGACCACCCGTTCGCCGCGCTCGGCGCGCAGGGGCTTGTCTGCTTCCAAGATGCGCACGGCATGATTTGGACCAATCACCAGCACCGGTACGGCGCCCTCGGGGAGGGCGTTGCGGAAGGCGGCGGCGTCGAAGGTCTGGGTGAGTTTGCTGCAACGGAAGCCCCAGCCCTGGTACCAACGGCGCTGCAGATCCTCATACTGCACCCCGTGGCTCATGGCTGTGCGACCGCGCAGCTCGGGCGATGGCTTGCGCGTCTCAGCCGCATCGTTGACGGCGAGCTGAAAAATATTCTGCCGCCCCAGCTCCGGGGCGAAGCGGGCGCAGACGAGGGCGTTGTAGGCGTCGTTGTTGCTGGTGGCCAGCAGACTGCCGAAGGTGTCCAGCTCGAAGGCATGCTCGGCGTGCTCCGAGAGGAGCTCGCCGAAGTAGACCGGCACGCCGGCCTGGCGTGCGCTGCGCAGCCGGTGCCAGGCGCTGTCGGCGACGATCACGGGGACCTCCTGCTCGTGCAGCTTGGCGGCGAGGCCGCTGCTCCAAGCGCTGGCGCCGGCGATGATCAGCCCGCCCTGACGCCTGGCGCTCAGCTCTAGCCTGCGGGCGAGCCAACCCAGGCTGAAGCCGTGCAGCACGACGGTGGTGAAGATCAGCACGAACACCAGCGGCAGCAGCAGCTCGGCGCCGGCGAGCTCGCGTTCGGTGAGCAGAGGGGCAAAAACGCCGGCGACTGCGGCTGCGACGACACCCCGCGGGGCGATCCAGCCCAGCAACGTACGCTCTTCCCGGCTCATGGCGGCGCCGACGGTGGACAGCCAGACCACCGCAGGGCGCACCAGAAACACCACGGCGACGATGAGCACGGCACTGCGCCAGTCGAGGGCGGCGAGGATGTGTGGGTCCAGATCGGCGGTGAGTAAGAGGAAGACACCGGAGACCAGCAGCACCGCCACATATTCCTTGAAGCGACGGATCTCGCCCATGCTCGGTAGATTCATGTTACCGAGCACGACGCCCATCGCCGTCGCCGCGATGAGACCGGCCTCCTCCAGCACGTAGTTCGCCAGCGCATAGGCACCAATGGCCGCCGCCAGGGCCACGGCACCCTTCAGATATTCCGGCACCCAGCCGGCGAGGAAGGCGCGGCCCAAGGCCCAGCCGCCGCCACCACCCAGCAGCAGGGCCGTACCGACGCCGGCGGCAAGATGGGAGAGCGTCCCGCTCATGTCCCCGGACGTGGAGCCGACGGTGTAATCGAACATGACGACCGCCAGCACGGCGCCGGTGGGGTCGTTGACGATGCCCTCCCACTTGAGGAAGGCCGCCGGTCGGCGTTTGAGTTTGGCCTGGCGCAGCAGCGGCAGGATCACCGTTGGACCAGTCACAACGGTGATGGCGCCAAACACCAGCGCCACGGCCCAGGCCATGCCCACAACGGTGTGTGCCACCCAGGCGGTGAGGGTCAGAGACAAGGCGACGGCGATGGTGGTGAGCCGGAAGACAACCGCCGCGGATTGCTTGAGCTCTGCGAACCTCAGTGACAGACCGCCTTCGAACAGGATGGCGGCCACCGCCAGCTTGATCAGCGGCTGGTAGGCATCACCCAGCGTCTCGCTTGGGCGCAGGATGCCGAGCACGGGGCCCACCAGCAGTCCTGCCAGGCTCAGCAGCACGATGGCCGGGATATGAAAGCGCCACGCCACCCACTGCGCGCCGATGCCGAACACCATCAGCAGGGCGAGGACCTCGGTGAGATGGTTCATGGGCGGGCTGCCGTGGACGGCTGAGCGGCATTAGAATGCGCGCAGGTTACCGGAAGCGCTGCCCGCATGTGCATGCGGCGGGGTTGCCGGGTGCGGGGCTGGAGTCGGGCGTCGCTGCCGCCCAGCGCCGACCGATGGGTCGGCGTCGTCGGTGCCGACGTTAGGAGGTCCGACAGGCGGCGGTGGCCTGCTTCGCTACTCGATGACCCCGTAGCGGCGTAATAGCTGCGCCATCACAGCGTCTTCGATGTCGGCGGCGGTGGGCACCTTGGGCTCGGGGGCATCCTTGGCGGGCTTGCCGGTGGGTGCGAGGGGAGCCCCTCGCTCGAGTAGCAGCTTGGCGATGTCGATGCTGCCCGTCCGTACCGACAACGCCAATGGCGTTTGTCCGTCCGCGCCGACGCGGCCGAGCACCGCACCCTGGCGCAGCAGCAGGCTGAGGGCTTCGCGGTCCAGCTTGTCGCGCTCGATGAGCTGCCTGAGCAGCACCTGCGGATCATCGTCGGCGCCGCGTTGCAAGAGCAGCTTCGCCGCCTGCACCCGGCCGTGGGTCAGTGCTACCAGCAAGGCGGTATCGCCATCGGGCCCCGTGGCCATGGGATCGGCGCCATGTTTGAGCAGCTCCTTGGCGATGGCGACCTTGCCATCGCGCACCGCGATGTGCAGCGGCAGCTGGTCGCCGAGCCCGAGCTGGTTCGGGTCCGTGCCCCAGTACAGGTGGCGCTTGACCTGCACCAGGTCCGCGTTTTGCACTGCAAAGTGGAAGTTGCCGCTCGGCTCCGGCGGCGCGTCACAGCCTTGCAGCAGCAGCAGGCAGCCGAGTATCGTTCCTAGACTCAGGGCAGATCGCATGACTTCGGGGAAAACTCCGTGATGATTGCGATGCCGGCGGCGGTCTAAGCCTTCGCGTCGCCGTCGGGCTGCTGTCGTTGCAGACCGACACCCAGCGGCTTGACACCTCGGCACCGTAGCGTCGGCCGCCGGCAAGGGCAGGCCAGCGTCGCAGCCTTTTGTCTGTGTCGGTGCCGATGCGCGCTCCGCGCCGCGCAGGGCATGCTCGTCCACCCACACCGCCTAGATTACTTGACCGCCCCAGATGTTTGCAGATGCGCCAGGTTTTCCACGCTGCGTCGTTGGTGAGGCGCCGGCAGGGGGCAGGGCCAGTAAACGACCCACTGCCGTGCCGCGGACCCGGCCGCTCGTCGGTCTGAGGCAGGGCCTCGCTAAGCTTTGACAGGCTCCCATGCTCGGGAAGTTCCTTCTGACTGCCGCCATCATCGTGCTGGCCTTCTACGCCATCCGCCAGCGCGTGGGCGAGCGCGGCAACGACGCCCGCGGACGTGACGCTGCGGCGGGGGCAGCCGGCAAAGCGGGCGGCCGCGCTGCGGGCCTGTTCGCCCGCCGCAATTTGATCCAAACGGCGGCGGGTATCGTGGTGGTCACCATGATCGTCGGCAGCGGGTTGGCGCTACTCCAGGGCTGGGAACGCGATCGAGACATTTTGACCGTCGAGGTCGCCAACCCGATCACCGGCGCGATGGAGCGGTTCGAAGCCAGGCGCCGGGACGTCGGTGAGCAGACCATTCGTACCCTCGACGGCCGGCAGATCCGCGTCTCAGAAATGGAGCGCATCATCATTCGTGAGGGCCGGTGAGCGCCTCGTAGCAGGTCCGTCAGTCGCCGCGGAGGCCTCTATCAGCCCGGCTTCGGCCCAAGGTTGAGGCCGACGGAGAGCCTGAGCCCCGACCCGTAGTGCGGCTCCACCCAGTGCTGCAGCGCCGGCGGGAAGAGCAACAGCATGCCGGGTCGGGGCTCAACGCGGATGTGGAAGTTGCCGTCCGCAAAACAGATGTCCCCACTCGCCGCTGGCGTTGTCACGTAGTAGACGCCAGAGAGCAGCTCGTCGTTCTCGGCATGGTCGTGCCGGCTGGTGCTGCTGCCCGGGGGCATGGCGTTGAGCCAGAAGCCGCAGCGCAGGGGTGGGCACTGCGGCCCTAGGCGTGCGGCAGCGGTGATCGTGGCAAAGTCGAGCACGGCGTCCAGGCCCGGCAGCCGATGACGGTCCAGGTAGAGGTTCTCGAAGCGTCCAGCAATGTGGTGGGAGCGGTGGCTGAAGTCGTCGTCCCTGAGTGTCGCGAAGGCCGCCACCAGCGGGCCGTTCACCGCATCGGACTCGGGATACCAATGCGCCGAGATCGGCGGGATCACCTGTGCCTGCGGGTCGCTCGACATGGGCTTGGTTGGGGCCGGATCGGGCCGGATTTGGCTGAACGAATGACGCGGCGTGCTCTGCCGGCGTTAGCGCCAGCGGCTGCGGTGCGGTCGACTCGCGGTCTTGCTGCTGGCCCGCGCGCTCACGCCGCCGCGGCCGGTGCCGCCGGCAATGCACCGAAGCGGCGCTCGTGCTCGCTGCGGCTGCGGGTTACGCAGTCCTCGACGGAGACCCCGAGAAACCAGTTGCCCGTGAGCCCGAGCCGTCCGCCGGCAAGGGCTTGATCCAGCGCCGCCACCTGATCCGTATGGCCCTTACGCAGCGCCGGCAGGCGATTACGCACATGCGCTGCGGCGCGCAGCTGCTCAGGACTGGCGTCGAGTGCCCGGCAGGCGGCGTCGATGCGCGCCTGCTCGTCTAGCTGCCCCCCCGGGAAGTGGAAGGCGAAGCCGCGCAGCTCGGGATGGGACAGAAAGTCTCGCGACACGGCGGATAGGAAGACGCCATCGACGCTGATGAAGCCCGCGAGCGGGTCGACACCCAGATCGGCCGCGTTGAACACCAGGAGCTGGGTGTCGATCTCCGCCATACCGATGTTGCCGATGATGGCTGCCGCCTCTGCCGCGGCGTCGGTCAGCAGGGTCGCGGCCACGTCCGGCGGCACGGCGAGGGTGAGCCAGTCTGCGCGGTGGCGGCTGCCGTCGGCACAAGTGACCGCAAAGCCTTGCTTATCGCGCTCGACAGCCGTCGCGACGACACCAGTGACGACACTGACTCCCGGGGCCTTGGCGATGGCCTCTGGGATCTCGCTCAGGCCTTCTGGCATGCTGAAGCTGCGCAAGACATCCTTGCGGCGAGGCTTCTTTCGAAACAGCGCCTCCGCTGGAAAGTCGTCCGCTGGTTGGCAAATGACGGAGCGGAAGGCGGGGCCGAAGAGGTCGCGGTAATTCTTCTCGCCCAGCCCTCGGCCGTAGTACTCGCGCACGCTGGCGCCGCGCTTGCGCCCGCCGAAGAGCTTTGGCAGTGAGACCACCAGCTCGATGGGGTGTAGCGCCGACAAGACGGATTTGCGTTCGCCTCCGCGCCAGAGTTGGTAGCTCTGCTTTGCTTTGGCCGCTGCACGGTTGAGGATACCGAGCTGTTCCATGATCTCGAGTAGGTTGCCGTAGCTGTTGAAGCAGCTGTGGCTGCCGGCCTCCACCCAGTAGCTATCCAGCTCCGGAAACGCGTGTGTGTGCATGCAGCCACCCGGGCGTGCATCGGCCTCCAGAACCCGGGTGTCGTGGCCGCTGCGGGCGGCGTAGTAAGCGGCGCTGAGGCCACTGATGCCGGCGCCAATGACGATGTGCGAGGGTGGTTGACTCATGGGGGCAGCAAGCTCGAGCAGCGATCGACCGGAGGGCGGTGCGGGCATTGCCTCGCCGCGCGGCGGGGTCGGGCTGACGCCGCCCTGCCGCCGGCGGGTGATCGGCGCAACCCCTTAGAGCGGCTTCGACAGGGTAAAGGCGCCGCGAATGTCGCCTGGCACGTAGCCGCGAGCCTGGTCTTCAGGGTACTTCTCTTCCAGTGCTGCGGCGACCTCCGGTGCGATCTCCGCGCCGTGGCAGGCCAGGCAGACGCCCTGCGTGGGGATGGCCTGCATGAAGCGATATAGTTCGCCCTCGTCACCGTCGACGACGGCCGCAAAGGTCATGCCCATGGGCGGCTGGCCGTCCTGCTTGCGCTCCTCGAACTGCTCAAGTACCTGCTGCTCCCACGCATCGGGGGCATTGTTCTTGTTGCGCGTCTTCAGGCTGGTACGGCCAACGTTCCAACCGCTGCGCTCGGCCAGGGTTTCGGCAATGGCAGGTGCCCGTTCGTGGCAGACGGCAACGGCCTCCACCGGCCCACCGGCCTCCATGGCCGCCTGCAGCTCCCCTTGCAGGGTACTGGCGAATTCCTTGACCAGGGCGCTGGCCTCAGCGGCGTCGTCTTCGGTGGCGTCGGTGGCGTGCAGGGCGGCGGCGCCGAGGGCAGTGGCAAGCGCCAGTGCAGACCCGGCGAGCAAGGGCGTATTCATGATGTGTCTCTCAGATTCTCAAACATGTTGGCATGGACGGTGGGCCAGCGGCCCCCGTGAGCGGCGAAAAGGTTTGTTCCGCGACTGCTCGTTGCAACCACGTCCGACGGGCGACTATACCCGCCTGCCAGCGGTTCCGGCGATGGCAAACCGCAAGGTCCGCGCATTAGCGGTTATGCCCCGGCCCTCGGCCCTCGGCCTTGCCCACTCCTGGCACACGAGGCGGTGTGAAGCATCTGCAGACAGCGGGCGCGGTCCAGCCAAGCTCGGTGGACGCCTCTCAGTCCGGCCAGATGCGCCCCGGGCTGCGGTAGGGATCAGTATCCGTCGGTGCGCCCGGATAGGCGGCCGGCTGGGGGCGCTCGGTGGTGAACATCGAATACGGCGCGGCGGTGGTGGCGTTGCGCGTTCGCCCCGTCCCGGGAGTCCGACGCGGCGCAGGCGGCTTGCTCGCGGGCGGTGCAGCGGCGGCTTGCTGCGTGGGTGTTTGCTTGGCTGTGGTCTTGCGCGCCGGCCTCTTCTTGGCCGTGGTCTTGCGCGTAGCCGGCGGGCGCGCCGGCGCGGTCGGTGCCGCGGTGGCCTCGGCTGCGGAGGCCGGCGCCGGCGCGGTCGGGTCATCACTGGCCTTGGCCTTACGGATAGAGTCCAGGAGGCGTTGGCCCGTGCGGTTGCTGTCAGCCATGGTCAAAGAGCTCCGTCAGCAGTTGGTGGATCTCCTCCGCGGCCTCCGAGCCGCGTTTGCCGGCCTGAAACACGCTCTTGCCTTCCAGCGCGCAATGCCGGTGAATGGAGCGTCGGCGGATGCCGGCAGCGGCCACGGGCAGATCCAGCTCCCGGGCGGCGTCGGGCATCAGCCGAGAAAGGGTCGTGCGCGGCTCCAGCTGGCTCATGACGAGGAGCGCCCGCAGGCCGGGATTATCCGGGCGCAAGCGCTCGATGACCTTGGCGATGTGTGTGGTGGCCCAGAGGTCCATGGGCGAGGGCTGCACGGGCACCAAGGCATGATCGGCCAGCCGCAGGGCCTGTTCTGCCTGGGGCGCCTTGATGGACGGTGGGCAGTCGATGACGACATGGCAGGTGGTCTCCCGCAGCGCCTGTACCGTCTTGGGCAGGGCCATGGCAGCGGCGATGACATCGGGCAGACCGCTGTCCTCGGCGGCCGTGAGGCGCCACTGATAGGCGGACTGCTGCGGGTCGGCGTCGACGATCACCACCGTATCACCGCGCTCGGCAAGACCGGCGGCGAGGTTCAGCGCCAGCGTCGTCTTGCCCGTGCCGCCCTTGTTGCCGACGACGGCGATGATACTCATGGGCGCGGGCGGCCCGTTGATTGCTGCGCGGGCATGAGTGCTTTGCGTTCCCCTGTGGATGCCTGCCCGGCAGGATACCCCCGGGCGCCGCCGGGTCAAGCGACTTAAGCTGGCATATGCGGCGGGTCCAGATCCTCCGGCGGGCTCGCATCCTCACCCTCGGCCGCCGCCAGCATGGCCTCCAGCAGCGCCACGTGCTCGGCTTCTTCCTGCGCCATGGCGGCGGCTAGGGTACGGGCCTCCATCACTGTGGCGCTGGCCGCGACCTGGAGGTAGTAGGCGTGCCCGCGACGTTCGTTATGCAGCGCCACGGTGACGGCCTCCGCCTTGCTCATGCGATAGCTCACGTTCGGGTCCAGGTAGTCCGCGCATTCGGGGGCATCCGGACACTGCCACTTGAAGCCCCAGGGCGGGATGCGCGGCAGGGCCGTGTCGCCGGCGCGTGCAGCCACATCCGCGGCGTGCTCACCGCTCAGCGCCGCGAGCCGACGGAAGAGTGCGGCAACTTCGGCGTTGTGGTGCACGTCCATGCTGTCGGCAAGCTGCTCGTAATGGGCCTGCGCCGCGGATTCCAGCTCCAGGGCGTGGACCAGGAGCTCGGCGACGGTTTCGATGACGGCGTCGTTGGCGGGGATGCTCATCGGTGGTGCTCCGCTTCGATGGCGGCGAGCCGTTCAGCCGCCGTGAGGTCGTCGGCGGCATCTGTGGCCACGCCGGCCGCGTAGACCGGGATCTTCTGCTGAAAGAGTAGGCCAAGGCAGAAGCCATCGTCGCGCTGGATGAGCTCGGCGGCTTGGGCGGCATCGTGAGCGGTGTCGACCTCGCAGCCGTGTACTCGTTCCTTCCAGGTCTGCTGCTCCGGACGAAAGGTGCGGCAGGGGCTCAGCACATGCACGAAGGCAAAGCCCGGGTGCTCGATGGCCGCTGCCAGCAGCCGCGTCAGGGCGCTCGGGTTGCCGGCGAAGCCGCGCGCGATGAAGCTCGCGCCGGCGGCCAGCGCGATGGCCGCGGGCTGGAAGCGCCGGATGCCGGTGCCGTGCGGGGTCAGCTTGCTCTGGCACCAATCGGGCTGCGTCGTGGGCGAGGCCTGGCCCTTGGTCATGCCGTAGACCTCGTTGTCCATGACGATGTAAGTCATGTCCTGATTGCGCCGGCAGGCGTGCAGAAAGTGATTTCCGCCGATGGAGAAGCCGTCGCCGTCGCCACTGGCGGCGATGACGGTGAGATCCGGCCGCGCAGCCTTGAGTCCGGTGGCCAGCGGTAGCGCCCGACCATGCACCCCGTGGAAGCCGTGCACGGCCAAATAGGCCGGCAGCCGCGACGAGCAGCCAATGCCGGACACCAACGCCACCTGCTCCCGCGGCAGCTCGAGGTGGGCGAGGGTCTTGGTGAGCGCCGCCAGCACGCCGAAGTGCCCACAGCCGGGGCACCAGACGGGCTTCACGGCCGATTGATAGTCCTTTGCCCGCAGGCTCGGGATGCTGCGCTTGTGGCGCGCCACCGCCGCGCCGGCGCCGCTGTTGGTCATCTGGCTGCTCCGCTGTCGGCGAGCGCGGCGGCGGCGTCGGCGATCTCGCCCGGGCGCAGCGGCAGCGGCCCGGGGCGCGCCAGCGAGTGTGCGTCGGCCGGCAGGGCCTGCTCCGCGTGCAGGTAGTGAAAGAGCTGGGCGCCGTGGTTTTGCTCCACCACCAGCACCGCGGCGCCGTCGATGGCATCCACTAGCGCCTGCCGTTGCAACGGCGCCAGCAGCCGCAGCGCGATGGTCCGCACCGCATGGCCGGAGGCGCGCAGGCGCCCGGCGGCTTCCAGCACGGCCCCGCGGCAGGAGCCGAAGGTCACCAGGCACAGCGTGACGGTGCCACGGATATCGCCATCGGTCAGCTCCGCCCAGTCCGGTCCGTAGGGATGTGCCAGTAGCTTGTGCCGGCGTTTCTCGAGCTGTGTCGCATGGTCCGCGGCGCGGCTGGAGGGGGTACCAAACGGATCGTGCTCCAGCCCATCTGCGGTGTAAGCGCGATCGGCCTCGCCGGGTATCGACATGGGTGAGACGCCGTCGGTCGTGACGACATAGCGCCGGAAGGCGGCATCGTCGTGCTGCACTGCGTTGGGCTTGGACAGGAGCGCAGACACGGGCGCGGCGGCCGCCGGCGCCGGCGCGACGACCGCGCGTGATTGGCTCAGCGACTGGTCCGACAGCACGATGGCCGCGGTCTGCAACGCCCAGGCGAGCTGCACGGCCCAGGCAACGGTGTGCGCGCAGTCGGCAATGTCCAGCGCCGCCAACACCAGGTGCGGTGCATCGCCATGCAGACCGTAAAGGGCCGCGTTCAGGTCCGACTGCTCGGGCTTGGTGGGAATACCCGTGCTGGGGCCGCCGCGGGTGACGTTCACGACAACGATGGGTGTCTCGCTGGCGACCGCGAGCCCGATGCCCTCCAGCATCAGGCTGAGCCCCGGCCCGGAGGTGGCCGTGAGCGAGGGCACCCCGCCAAAGGCGCTGCCGATGAGCATGTTCACCGAGGCCAGCTCGTCTTCCGCCTGGAGCAGGGTGCCGCCGAGGCGCTCCAGCCGCGGTGCTAGCCACTCCAGCATCTCGCTGGCAGGAGTGATGGGATAGGCCGCCACGAAGCGCACGCCGGCGCGCAGGGCGCCGAGTCCGGCCGCCTCGTTGCCGGTGATGTGCCAGCGCCGGGGCGCCTGGGCCGGCGGCACAACCGGTGCGCGCAGCCGGTCAGCCGGGTCCGGCAGCCCGTAGCCAGCGCGGATGCAGGCGCGGGCTGCGTCCACCACGGTCGCGTCTTTGCCCGCCAGCGTCCGCGCGGCGCCGCGCAGCAGTGTCTCCAGCGGCAGGCCCGCCAGCGCGCCCAGGGCGCCGACGGCCACCATGTTTGCGCGCCCGCAGTCGTGCGCTTCAGCGTGGGCGCCGAAGCCCATTTCACGCACGCGGGCGCCGCTTGCGGCCACCGACTGCGGCAGCGCACCGGCGCTGGGGTCAGCCAGGACCAGGCTGTCGGCGTGCAAGGGGATCTCATCGGCGAAGCGCTCGTGGTTGGCCCAATCCAACGCCGCCAAGAGGTCGGAACGGTCGCCAGCGCAATGCACCGGCTCATGGCCAAAGCGCAGCAGCGCGGCGGACTCGCCGCCGCGGATCTGCGGGCCGGCGCTGCGGCGCAGCAGGCCATAGAGTCCCGCGGCAGCCACGGCCTCCAGCAGGATCAGCCCAGCGGTCACCGCGCCGCTGCCGCCGGCGCCGGTGATGGCGACGGCGAGGGGCCAAGGGGCCTGCGGGTGGTGCTGGCGGCTGCCGGACATCCGCCGCCCTCAGGCGGGCAGGTCGGGACCGAGGAAGGGCCGCAGGCGTTGCAAGATACCCTTGTGAACCTTGAGCCCGCCGGCGACGACGTTGCAGGTCTGGAAGTGGCGCTCGCTGCCGGCGAGGTCCGTCACCAGGCCCCCGGCCTCGGTCACCAGTAGTGCGCCGGCGGCGAAATCCCAGGGCTTGAGCCCGAGCTCCCAGAAGCCGTCCAGGCGGCCCGCAGCGACATAGGCGAAGTCCAAGGCCGCCGAGCCCGGCCGGCGCACACCGGCGGTGTCCTTGATGACGGCCTCCAGCATGGGCAGATAGGCCCGGAGCTGGTCTTCGTTGCTGAAGGGGATGCCGGTGCCGATGAGCGCGCCGTCCATGCCGCGGCGCTGGGTGACCCGGATCTTGCGGTCATTGAGCTGGGCTCCGCTGCCGCGCTCGGCGGTGAAGAGCTCTTCGTGCAATGGGTCGTAGACGACCCCGAGCTGCATCCGCCCGCGCTGGCGCAAGCCGATGGAGATGGCCCACTGCGGGAATCCATGTAGGTAGTTGGTGGTGCCGTCCAGCGGGTCGATGACCCACTCGAACTCGTCCTGGGAGGCCCGGCCCTTGCCGGCGGCGTGGGTGCCGCTCTCTTCAGCCAGGATGGCGTGGTCCGGGAATTTGCTGCGCAGCTCCTCGATGATGGCCGCCTCGGCGGCGCGGTCCACGTCGGAGACGAAGTCGTTAGGGCTCTTGCTCTGAACCTTGATGGCGTCCGTGCGCTCGAAATAGCGCATGGTGATGCGCGCGGCGGCACGGGCGGCGCGGACGGCGATATTGAGCGTGGGTGACATGCCGGCACCATAGCGCAAGCGCCGGGTGGATTAGAAGCTGATGATGCGCTTTCCCCTGCGCCGAGTCAGGCAAGGGGGCCGTCGCCGGTTTGAGCCGTCAGACAGCCCGCTGACAAGCCTGCCCGAGTGACGCCTGCCTCGCGGGTATAGAGACCCCCGGCCGCAACCAGCCAAGCCCGCAAGGCCCATCGCCCCGTGTCCGCACCGCAGCGAGGAGGCATACTGCGCGCTCGTCCACTGCATTCGCGACCTGACGGGGTTGTAGGAGGTGCGCTTGCCCAGCGAGCACAGCCCGGCTGAAGACACATCGACGAGCCGGCCCGGTGGCGCGCTGGCCCGCATCCGCTTTGTCATGGTGGAGACGAGCCTGAGCGGCAACATCGGCGCAGCCGCGCGGGCCATGAAGAACATGGGCCTGTCGCGCATGGCCCTGGTGCGCCCCAAGCGCGGGGCGCGCTTTGCGGACGCCGACGCAGTGGCACGCGCCTCCGGCGCCGATGACCTGCTGGCCACGGCAACCCTGCACGACGACCTAGCCGATGCCTTGGCCGGCTGCCGTCTGGTGGTGGGCTCCAGCGCCCGGGCGCGCACACTGCAATGGCCGGAGCTCGACGCCGCCGGCTGCGGCGCCCGGCTGGTGGCCGAGGCGGCGCACGGCGAGGTGGCGCTGGTGCTGGGCCGCGAGAGCACAGGGCTCTCCAACGACGAGCTGGCCCTCTGCCATTACCTGGTCCGCATTCCAACGAATCCGGCCTTTAGCTCGCTCAACATCGCCGCCGCGGCCCAGGTGTTCGCCTACGAGATCCGCCGCCACCTACTGGTCGGCCCGGCGGTGTCGAGTGCAACAGCACCTGCTGCGGACGGCCGGGCGGACCTCGCCACCGCTGAGGAGATGGACGGCTTCCATGCGCATCTCATGGAGACCCTGCTCGCCATCGGTTACGCCGACGCAGACCAGTGCAGCACGCTGTCGCGGCGACTGCGTAGGCTGTTCCACCGCGCCCGCCCGGACCGCACCGAGCTCAACATCCTGCGCGGCGTGCTCACGAAGATGGCGCCCAGCCGGCCCCGCTCCCGATGACGGCCCGCGCGGTCCGTCACAGGAAGGTGAGGTGCTTGTTCAATGGATAGTCGCGAACCCGCCTTCCCGTGGCGGCAAAGACGGCATTGGCCAACGCCGGCTTGGACGGCGGCGTGCCCGGCTCGCCGACGCCGGTGGGGGCGTCGCCGCTTTCCAGGATGCGCACCCGGACCTCCGGGCATTGGCGCATCCGCAGCGCGCCATAGTCGTGGAAGTTGGACTGCTGCACGCGGCCGTCCTTGAAGCTGATCTCTCCCATCACCGCGGCTGACAGCCCATAGAGGATGCCGGATTCCATCTGCGCCTCGATGATCCCGGGATCCAGGGCCAGGCCGACATCGGCGACGCAAGACACCCGCTCGATGCGAATGGCCCCGTCGGCGTCGCTGTCGGCGCTCACCTGCACCACCTGCGCGACCGTGCTGCCGAAGGAGTGGGTCATGGCCAACCCGCGGCCGCGGCGGCGGCCGTCGTCCGCGGGCAGCGGCTGATCCCAATCGCTGAGCTCACGCACCGCGGCCAACACCGCCCGGGCGAAGGGATAGTCACGGGTGAGCGCCAGGCGCATATCGAGGGGGTCGACGTTGCCGGCGGCAGCCAGCTCATCCAAAAAGCACTCGTGGAAGAAGCCGTTGAAGGACGCACCGACGCTACGCCAATTGCCGAGGGGCACCGGCGATGGGGGCGCATAGCCGACCACACGGTAATGCGCGATGGCGTAGGGCTGCCGTGCGGCGCCCTCGGTGATGAGCTTGTCCGGCCCCATGGCTGGCAGTCCCACCCGCGCCGAAAACGAGCGCAGCACCGATGGCGAGGCGATCTGCAGCAGTGCCGCTGTTGGCAGCCCGTCGGCCCCCACGACCCCGCTGCACCGAGCCACCGCGGCGGGCCGGTAGAGGTCGTGGCGGACGTCGTCCTCGCGCCGCCAGGTCAGCTTGACGGGCGTACCGGGCAGGGCCTCGGCGATGGCCGCGGCCTGGAGCGCAAAGTCCACCTCCGCCCGCCGCCCGAAGCCACCGCCGAGCAACTGCACCCGCACGTCCACCCGGGCGGGGTCCAGCCCCGCCTGTTTGGCGGCGAGGTCCCGCAGCAGTGTGGGCGCCTGGTGGCCGCACCAGAGGGTGAGCCGGTCGGGCTCGCGCAGTGCGACCGCCGCCGGGGGCTCCATGGTGGTGTGGGCGAGAAAGGGCGCGCGGTATTCCACTTGTAGCACGGTCCCGCCCTCGGCGCGGGCGCTGCGCAGCGCGCGGTCCACGTCGCCATCGTCCCGCGGTGTGGCGTCGGGGGCCAGCGTATCGATGCAGGCAGCGATGTCCTCCAGCATGGCGGGCGAGTCGCCGACGACGTCCGCCGCCGGGCGCCAGTCGATGTCCAACGCGTCGGCCGCCTGGAAGGCCCGCCAGGTGGTGTCCGCCACCACGGCGATGGCGTCCCCGTGCTTGGGCCCCAGATCAACGACCCGCGCAACACCGGGCATGGCGGCAGCCTTGGCGGCGTCGAAGCCCGCGCGGCGGCCGCCGAGGTAGGGGTTGGCGACGACGGTGGCATGGCGCATGCCCGGCAAGCGCACATCGATGCCGAAGATCGCGCTGCCGTCGCATTTGGCCGCCACGTCCACCCGCGGCAGGCTGTGCCCGAGCAGCCGCCACTGCGCACGCGCTCTGAGCGGTGGGCTCGTGGGTGGCGGGATCGCGGCGGCAGCGGCCGCCAGCTCGGTGTAGGGGAGCCGGGCACCGCTGTCCGGGTCGAGGACGGCCCCGGCCTCGGTGCGCAGCATTGCGGCGTCCTTGCCCCAGCGCTCAGCGGCGGCCTGCACCAACACGATCCGCGCCGCGGCGCCCGCCTGGCGCATCTTCACAAACGCGTCGGCAGCACTCGTGGAGCCGCCGGTGATCTGCATGCCGAGCAGCTTGCCTGCCACCCCGGCGGCATCACGCAGCCGTGCAGCGAGCCAGCCTTGGTCCCAGCTCGGGTAGGGCACCGCGGCCTCCAGCATGGCGGCGTTGAAGTAGGCCGCCGCCGCCGGGCCGTGCAGAGTACGGACCTCCCCCCACGGCAGATCCAGCTCCTCCGCCACCAGCGCCGCCAGCGTGGTGTGAACGCCCTGGCCCATCTCCGCCCGCGGGGTGACGATGCTGACGCCGTCGGCGTCGATGATGAGGTAGGGGTTT